>CAZSMB010000046.1:4120-19553 GCA_964607625.1 uncultured Sphingopyxis sp.
TCGAGCCGCCAGAAGGCCGCGAGATTATATTGGAAGCGATTGTTGTCGCGATTGCCGAACAGGCGGATGCCGAGCTGGCTGTCGTTGAACAGGAAACCGCGGAAATCGCTCTGGAACGGCTGGATGCCGACGCGGATCGAATGGAAATCATAGCGGTCGCTGTCGTTGCCGAGATGCTTGTCGATAAAGGCTTCCTGCACGCCCAGGAAGCTGTCGTACCGATGGCTTTTCTTCGACGGTCGCACGTCGAGGACGCGGCGTTCGGGCACGTCGACATAGTTGAAATTATAGGCGAGCGTCAGGCGATATTCGACGTCGGGCGGCTTGAACGCGGTGTTCCCCTTGATCAGCGCCACCCCGCCGATGAAGGTCTGCGCGGCGACGAAGCTGCGGTTCCTGCCGAACACGTCGAGGCTGCCCGGGCGCTCGGTGGTCTGCACCCCGACCGGAATCGGAAAGGTGCGCGGTTCGAATACGCTGTCCGAAATCGCGTTCACAACGAAGAACCAGTCGTCACCCTTGATCGGCAGCCACGGCACCTTGGCGCGGTCGATCGGCCGGTCGCCCTTCAGCGTGTTCTGGTGATAGGGGTCGAACCAGCGTTCCTTGACCACGCCCAGCGTCTCGATCAACCGCCAGCGGTCGGGAATGGGAAGCTGGTCGCGAATGCCCGGGAACGCCTCCGGCGGTGGTGGACGCAGCGCGCCTTCATTGTCCTGGCTCAGCGGCTCGGGAAGCTCGGGATTATAGCCCGGGCGGCGGCGTCCCTCGATCAGCTGCGTCACGAGGTCGTCGCCGATCATCTGTTGCCATTCGACCGGCGGCGGTGGCGGGGTGAGCTCGTCGAGCGGGGGGGCTTCGGCGGCGGGCGAATCGGCCGGCGGCGTGCTCGCGGGCGCCGTTTGCGCCGCGAGGCTCGCGATGACGGGCCAAAGGCTTCCCCCCGCCATCATGCGCTACAGCCCGTCGCAGACATTCTGCTGCGCCGTGTCGAGGAAGGGCGCAAAGGGACAATTGATATAGCGCAGCCGCACCGTCGCGCCGTCGGTCAGGCGCACGACGATCTGGTCGGCGCGTATCGCCGCCGGGGCATTGCCGATCCCGCCGACGCGCGCGCCGGCATTGTGGAGCCCCAGAAAGCTGATCATATCGTCCTGGTCGATGCCGTCGCCCGACACGCCGATCCCGCCGACCAGCCGGTCGCCGCGATAGATGGGAACCGAACCGGGAAAGATCTGGATGCCGTTCTGCAGCCGGTTCTGCCCCGCCGCGGCATCGGGCAGCGTCGTGCAGCGCTGCGGCGTGTCGGTCGCGCTCGCGCCCGACACATAGCCAAGATGCGCGCCCAGATTGCCGATGATCAGCGCCGATTGCAGCCCGGTCGAAAAAGGATTGAACTGTTCGATCGGCCGCGACAGCGGGCCGTTCGGCCGCCCGACCTCGCCGTCGGGAAAATAGGGCCGCGACAAATTGCCCCCCGACCGGTCGGCGAAGGCGACGGTGCCGGTGAGCGCCGACGGGTCATTGAGGAAGCTGCGCACCGCGGTGACGAACTGGCGCACGTCGGCGCTCGCGTTCGCCGACAGATCGGCGCCCGCCTGCGCGCCCGAAAAGAAGGTCGCGGTGCGGGCTTTTTGCAGCGACACGTCGGTGCCGAAGATCGGCGCGTCGGGCGAGCGGACGATGCCGAGCACCGCGCCGTTGGTGTCGACGACGCTGATCGACACCTGCGCGCGGCTGTCGAGCGGGCGGCGGATCTGCGCGCGGGCGCGGCTCATAACGGCAAACGCTTCCTCGAGCAGCGCGCGCACCTCGGCGGCGGTCAGCGGCGCGCTATTGCTCGCGCCGTCGGTGGCGGCACGGATCGGGAAGCGGTTCGCGCCGCTGCCGTTGGTCAGCACATAGGCGTCGGGGTTCGAAAATTCGCTCGTCGTCGCGGGGCGGATGCCCGACGCTTCGCTGCCATAGGCGGTGCCGGCGATGACGGCGGCGTTGGCATAGCCGGTGACCGCAACGAGCGCCCCCGCGCTGGCGCCGAGGCTCGCAAAGCTCGCGCCGCCGCTCGTCTGGAGGCCCGCATAGGTCGCGTCGGAGAAGCGCAGGCTCGTTCCGTCGACGGTGATCTTGTCGGCGGTGATGCTCGCGGGCGCCTCGAAGCCGCGCGTGCCGGAAAGCGCAATATATTCCTCTGCGTCGCTGTCGGTGTCGAGGATGTTCGGGTCGCTGCCGTAATCGCCGTCACCCATCACGCCGATGCCGCCGACGAGCACGCCATTTTTATAGAGCGGCAGCCCGCCCGGATCGGCGGAGAGGCCGAGCGGCGACCGTTTCGGCCCGATCAGTGCCGCGCCGCCGCCGCCGCCGAACCGCGCCGAAAAATCGCTGCAGGGAAGCTGGCTGAATTGCACCCCGAACAGCGGCCCGCTTTCGAGCCCCGCGGTGGTCGGGGCGGGCGGGAAATGCTCCTGGACGATCTGGCTAGCGGTGCGCGTCGAAAAGGCGTTGCCGCCGCTCGAGAGGTACGCGCCGGTGACCGCCTTCGCGATCGCGCCGGCTTCGGCAGGGAAGCTGACGTTCTGCGCGTCGATATTGTCGCCGTTCGGCGCCGCCGAGGTCGTCGCGGTCGCGCGCGCGCCGGTCATCCGATAGACGGCGAGCACATTGCCGACGCGGTCGGTTACCGCGATCACCGACGGCAGGCCGCGTGCCTGCGCTTCGGCGATCGCATTGGCCAGGACCTGCTGGACGTCGGCGACGCTCAGCGCTTCGGCGGCGGGCGGGGTATAGACCCCTGTCGGCGTGGGCGTCGGCGCGGGGGCGGGCGCAGGGCTCGGCGTCGGCGTACCGCCGCCATCCCCGCCGCCGCACGACGCGAGCAGCAGCGCGGCGAGCGCGGCGAAGGCGGTCGAACGAAACAGCGCGGAGCGTTGTCTTCCCCCCTCCCGCTTGCGGGAGGGGTTGGGGGTGGGCAACGACGTCGCTATGGCCCACCCCGCTGCGACTAGCGAGCAAGCTCGCAAGTCTCGCTGCCCCTCCCGCAAGCGGGAGGGGACATTTCGACGCATGGAAATCACATATGCGATGGCCCTGGCTTCGCTCGGGGAGGCGGACGATATATTTCGACGCGCCATTATCTGAGCGCCTGAATCGCGCGCACCGCGCTGCCGAACGATGCCTGGAAGTCGGCGGGGCGATAGCTATTGGGGTCCTTCACCGCGGCATAGGCGCGGTCGATGTCGGCGCGGATGCCCGCCGCGGCGCCGACGGTGATCCGCCCCGACGACACCATCGCGCCGAGCAAGGTATCGACCCCCATCACCGCCTGCGACGATCCGGCATAGTCGGTCAGGCGGTTGCCGACCGTCTTTGCCGCGATCGCATCGACGAGCGCAAAGGCGTCGGTACCCGCAAAGCTCCGCGCGGCGAAAGCGGCCTTGAGCGCCGACACCGTCCTGGCGAGCTCGCCCGCGGCGGCCACCGCGCTCGGCCTGTCGGTCGCGAGCCCGCGGTGAAAGGCCGCCGATCGCGCCGCAAGCTGCTCCGAGAGCTCGGGCGACGCGAGCCGCGCGGCGGCCGACAGCATGATCAGATTCTCGTCATTATAGGGGGGCATGCCTTCGGGGATTCCCGGGCGGCCGGGATTGTCGAGGCTCGTCTTCACCGGCTTCGCCTGGTCATAGATGCGGCGGTGGCAGCTGTGACAGTCGAGAAAATAGAATTCGGGGAACATCCCCTCGGTCCCGCGCTTCGACTGGAACAGCGCGAGACTGCGTTCGAGCGCCGTCGCCTGGCCGACCGCCCACATCTGGACATGGTCGGTGCGCGCGGCGGGCGCGCCGAACTTGCGCCAGCCATAGTCGGCGTCCTCCTGATGATGCGCCTGCAGCGCCGAGAAGAGGTCGAGCTCGAACGAAATGCGCGGATGCCCCGCCGCCATGATGCGGTGCGTGACGAACTGGCCTTCGCCCGCCGAACCGAAGTGACAGTCGACGCAGACGCCCGCGCGGACCACGGGATCTTCGAGCTTGCGCAGCCCCGCGCGCAGGTTGGCGAGGTGCTTTTCGCGCATTTCAGCGCCCGGATCGGGGTTGTCGCCGACCCCGGCATAATGGGTCGCAATCCAGCCGCCCGCGGGGCCGTGGCACGATTCGCACGTCACCCCGTCGGCGAGCGGCGCGGTGCCGCGGCTTGTCGCGGCGTCGCTGTGGCAGCCGAGGCACATCGCAGCGCGGCTCGGGTCGCCGATGCCGAGGTTCGCCGCGATGAAGCGGCTGCGGCTGTTCGACAGCACCGCCCATGCGCGGCTGTGCGCGCCGCCGGGGGTCGAAGGCTCCTGCCAGCGCATCAGCTCGTCCTGGCGGACGATCGTGCCGTCCGCTTCCATCCGGCCGTGGCACGTCGATCCGGCGCACGATGCGACGCCGAGGAAGCGGCCGCCGCCTTCGCCCTGCGAGCGCGCGGGCGGCGCGGCGAGTGTCGCGGCCAGGATCAGCATCGCGAGCACGGCGGCGAAAACGGCGATCGCCGTCCATCGCCGTTCGCCGCGCTGTCCTGCCGCGTGCATCGTCATGCCTGCCCCCCTGGACCGTCTAGCCGTTAAACCACCCCGAACGCCAGCATCGCGTCGGCGACCTTCTTGAATCCCGCGATGTTGGCGCCTTTCACATAATCGACATAGCCGCCGCCCTGGTCGCCATAGGTCAGGCAGCGGTCGTGGATTCCGGCCATGATGTCCTTGAGCATCTGTTGCAGCTCGTCTTCCTTCCAGCTCCGCCGCTCGCTGTTCTGGCTCATTTCGAGCCCCGATACCGCGACGCCGCCGGCGTTGGCCGCCTTGCCCGGCGCATAGAGGATTTTCGCATCCTTGAAGATGTGGACACCCTCCAGGTCGGTGGGCATGTTCGCGCCCTCGCTCACCGCGATGCAGCCGTTCTTGACGAGCGTCTTCGCATCCTTGCCAAGCAGTTCGTTCTGCGTCGCGCAGGGCAGGGCGACGTCGCACGGCACCCCCCACGGCGTCTTGCCGGCGGTGAAGGTCGCGCTTTTATACTCGGCCACATAATCCTCGATGCGGCCGCGGCGGTGCGTTTTGTGCGCCTTTACCCAGTCGATCTTTTCCTGGGTGATGCCGTCGGGATCGTGGATGAAGCCCCCCGAATCGGAGAGGGTGAGCACCTTGCCGCCGAGCTGGACGACCTTTTCGGCGGCGTGGGTCGCGACATTGCCCGACCCCGAAATCACCGCGGTCTTGCCGACGAGATCGCGATCCTGCACCGCGAGCATATTGGCGAGGAAATAGACCGCGCCATAGCCGGTCGCCTCTGGCCGGATCAGCGAGCCGCCCCATTCGATGCCCTTGCCGGTCAGGACCCCGGTAAACTGGTTCGTGATCCGCTTATACTGTCCGAACATGAAGCCGATCTCGCGCCCGCCGACCCCGATGTCGCCCGCCGGCACGTCGACGTCCGCGCCGATGTGGCGATAGAGTTCGGTCATGAAGCTCTGGCAAAAGCGCATGATCTCGCGCACGCTCTTGCCCTTGGGATTGAAATTCGCGCCCCCCTTGCCGCCGCCCATCGGCAGGCCGGTCAGCGCATTTTTGAACGTCTGTTCGAACGCCAGGAATTTGAGCACGCTTTCGGTCACGCTCGGGTGAAAGCGGATGCCGCCCTTGTAGGGGCCGATCGCATTGTTGTTCTGGACCCGCCAGCCGCGCTGAACGCGGATATTGCCGTTGTCGTCTTCCCAGCACACGCGGAAAGAAACGACGCGGTCGGGCTCGGCCATGCGCCGCAGGATCTGCTGCGCATGATAATCTTCCTTGTCGCCAATGAAGTCGAAAATATCCTCGGCGACTTCCTGCACCGCCTGCACAAACTCGGGCTGCCCCGGGTTGCGCCGCTTAACGCCTTCCATGAACGTCGGAAAATCGACGTGATCCGAAACTGCCATGGCACCCCTCCCCCTCCAAAAAAAGACTGGGAAAACCGGTGCGACCCGCTGTTATGACGATTTTCGTTGACCGATCTCAACGCGTCAAGGCTACACCATCGCGAGGCAAAGGCAAGTCGTCACCGCGTCTTTATGCCGGGGCGGCAGGGGAACCGAGAACATGAGCGAGACGAGGACAATGACGCGCGCCAATCGCACGATCCTGATGGCGGCATTCCTGCTGCTCGTCGCGGCGGTCGGCTATGCGATGTGGCGGGATTCCGGGCCGGCGGCGCTCGACTCCGCGTCCCCGGCCGCCGTGCCGCCCGGCGATCGGCTGACGGCTCTCGCGGCGCAGGCCCAGGCAACCCCCGGCGATGCCGATGCCTGGATGAAGCTGGGCGCGGCGCGGTTCGACACGAGCGATTATGCCGGTGCCGCCGCGGCCTATGAAAAGGCGGTGGCGATCGCCCCCGAGTCGGCCGGCCTCTGGTCCGCTCTCGGCGAGGCGCGGGTGATGGCGAGCGCGCGCGATCCGATGCCCCCGGCGGCGCTGGTGGCGTTCGAGAAGGCCGTGACGCTCGATGCCGGCGACCCGCGTGCGCGCTATTTCCTCGCCGTCAAGAAGGACGTCGGCGGCGATCACAAGGGCGCGATCGAAGACTGGTTCGCGCTGCTCGCCGACACGCCGCAGGGCGCGCCGTGGGAAGCCGACCTGCGCCGCACGATCGAGCAGGTCGGCGCGATCCACAAGATCGCGGTCGCCGACCGGCTTGCGAACACGCGGGCGCGTGCGCTCACCCCGAACGAAATGCCCGTCGCGGCGCGCGCGATTCCCGGTCCCTCGCGCGCCGAGATGGAAGCCGCGTCACAGCTCCCGAAGGGTCAGCAGGACGCGATGATCGCCGGGATGGTCGACGGGCTAGAGGCCAAGCTGAAGGCGAACCCCGCCGACGTCGACCGCTGGATCATGCTGATGCGCAGCCGCATGACGCTGGGCGAGACGGCGAAGGCGGCGCAGGCGCTGAAGGACGCGATTGCCGCGAACCCCGGCGCGGCGGAGCGATTGAAGACGCAGGCCCAGATGCTCGGGGTGCCGGGGGCGTGAAGCCCAACCGCCATTGAAAACACAGTGTGCTCCCGCGAAGGCGGGAGCCCATGATCGGGCCGTGCAAGGTGGCGCCGATCGGAGATGGGTCCCCGCCTTCGCGGGGACACACTCAATACAAGGCGCATCTACCCCGCCATCAGCGCCGCATTGCCGCCCGCCGCGGTGATATCGGTGCTGATCGACTTTTCCTCGGCAAAGCGGCGAAGGTAGTTCGGCCCGCCGGCTTTCGGTCCGGTGCCGGACAGGCCGCGGCCCCCGAAGGGCTGCGAGCCGACGATCGCGCCGATCTGGTTGCGGTTGACATAGACGTTGCCGACCTGCGCACGTGCGGCGACATGCGCGGCAACGGCGTCGATCCGCGTGTGGATGCCGAGCGTGAGCCCATAGCCCGACGCATTGATCGCGTCGATCAGGGCGTCGAGTTCGCCGCCCTTCCACGTGGCGACATGGAGCACGGGGCCGAATATTTCGCGCCGGAGGTCGGTGACATGATCGAGACGGATCATGGCCGGCGCCACGAAAGTGCCGCCGGCCGGCAGGTCGAGGCGCCGCGCTTCGGCGATCAGGCGGCCCGCCGCCCGTGCTTCGTCGATATAGGCGGCGATGCTGGCGCGCGCCTCTTCGTCGATGATCGGCCCGATGTCGGTCGCCAGGATCGCGGGGTCGCCCACATTGAGTTCGGCCATCGCGCCGGCCACGATGTCGATCATCGTCGCGGCGACATCGTCCTGTACGCAGAGCAGGCGCAGGGCCGAACAGCGTTGGCCGGCGGACTGAAACGCGCTCGCCACCGCATCGCGCGCAACCTGTTCGGGCAGAGCGGTCGAATCGACGATCATCGCGTTCGCGCCCCCGGTTTCGGCGATCAGCGTCGCGATCGGGCCGTCGCGCATCGCGAGGCCCCGGTTGATCGCGCGCGCGACGTCGGTCGAACCGGTGAAGGCGACGCCGATGACGTCGTCCTGCCCGGTCAGCGCCGCGCCGACCGTTTCGCCGCGGCCGGGCAGATAGTGAAGGATGTCGCCCGGCACCCCGGCTTCGAGCAATATCTCGATCGCGGCATGGGCGATCAACGGCGTCTGCTCGGCGGGCTTGGCCAGCACGGCGTTGCCCGCCGCAAGCGCGGCCGACACCTGCCCCAGAAAGATCGCGAGCGGGAAGTTCCAGGGGCTGACGCATACGAAGATGCCCTTGCCTTCGAGGATCAGCTCGTTGCGTTCGCCGGTCGGGCCGGGGAGGGGGATCGGGCAGGTGAAGTCGGCGCGCGCCTGAACCGCATAATAGCGCAGGAAATCGACCGCTTCGCGTATCTCTGCGACGGCGTCGACCAGCGTCTTGCCCGCCTCGTCCATTGCGAGGCCCAGGAACAGCGCGTCGCGATCCTCGATCAGATCCGCGGCGCGTTCGAGCCGCTCGGCGCGAAAGGCGCCGCCGGCAAGGCTCCAGTCGTCCTGCGCCTTGCGCGCGGCGGCGATGGCGTCGTCGATCGCCTTCGCGTCCGCCTCGATCACATGCCCGACCGTCGTTCCGGTCGCGGGATTGCGGACCGGCTCCGCCGGACCGTCGCGGGTGACGCCGCCGACGACCGGCGCGGCGACAAGATCGCCGCGCCGCGCTTTGGCGATCGCGGTCATCAGCGCCTCGGGCACGCCGGGGTCGCCCAGGTCGTAACCGCGCGAGTTGTGCCGGACCGGATCGTAGAGCTGGAGCCCGGTCGGCAGTTTGGAGGGCGCGCTCGCGACGCTGCGCGGATCGACCGCCAGCTCTTCGGCGGTAACGTCGGGATCGGAAAATTGGTGGACGAAGCTGGAGTTCGCGCCATTTTCGAGCAGGCGCCGGACGAGATAAGCGAGCAGGTCGCGGTGGGTCCCGACGGGCGCGTAAATGCGGACGGGACGCGGTGGCGGGAACAGCGCCATGATCGCGTCGTGCGCGCCTTCGCCCATGCCGTGCAGCCGCTGCAGCTCGTAATCGGCACCGGCGAACAATTCGGTGACAAAGGCAAGCGTCATCGCGTTGTGGCTCGCGAAGGCCGGGAACAGGCAGTCCTGGCATTCGCGCAGGATTTGCGCGCAGGCGAGATAGTTGAGGTCGGTGTGAAGCTTTGCCGTGAACACCGGAAAATCGCCGAGCCCCAGCGTCTGCGCGCGCTTGATCTCGGTATCCCAATAGGCGCCCTTGACGAGCCGCATCGACAGCATGACGCCGCGGCGCCGCGCGCGCGCCGCGACCCAGCGGATGACCTCGCTGGCGCGCTTCTGATAGGCTTGGACGACGATGCCGAGCCCGGTCCAGCCGTCGGCGATGCCGGCATCGATGAGCGCGCCGTAGACGTCGAGGTGCGGTTCGAGCCGGTCGCTCTCTTCGGCGTCGATCATCAGCGGGATGTTCACGCCCCTGGCCGCCTGCGCGAGTTCGATCACGCGCGGGATCAACTCGTCCCGCACGCGCCGCCCCTGCAGATATTCGTAGCGTGGGTGGAGCGCCGACAGCTTGATCGAAATGCCGTGGTTCGCGAACGGATCGCCCGGTTTCGCGTCGCGTCCGATACGCGCGATCGCCGCGGCATAGCTGTCGTAATAGCGCCGCGCGTCGTCGTCGGTGCGGGCCGCCTCGCCCAGCATGTCGAAGCTTGCAAGCTCGCTCTTGTCCCGGTCGGCGCGCTTGACCGCCGCGTCGATGCTTTCGCCCATCACGAATTGCTGGCCGAGCAGCTTCATCGCCGCCAGCGCCGCCTGCCGGATCACCGGCTCGCCCGAGCGGCGAATCATCGACTTCAGCAGGGTAAGCGGTTTGGCCTGGCTGCCCATCGCGTCGAGCATCAGGGTGGCCGATCCCAGGGACAAGCCGCGCGCCGACAGCGCGACGACCAGCGGGCTGTCCTCGGCATCGCCTTCGGCCCAGTGGCGCCCGGCGATCTTGTCGCGGATCAGAGCGTTCGCGGTGGCGCTGTCGGGGACGCGCAGCAAGGCCTCGGCAAGGCACATCAGCACGACGCCTTCCTCGGTCGAAAGGCGATACCGGTTCATCAGCTGCGCGACGAGCGTCTCGCGTTCGCCCTCGGCCTTTGCCTTGCGGATCAGCGTCAGCCCGCGTGCTGTCACCGCCTCGACGGTCGCGGGCGAACGGGCGAGGTCGTTCCGCAGCGCGGCGACGATGCCGGCTTCGTTGCGGCGGGCGAGGGCGCGGATGGCGGCGCGATCGGTGGGCTCTGTCATCGCGCGACCATAGCAAATCGCCATCCTGCGGTCCGTCTTCAAAATATCGAAAATTATTATACTTTGACCTATTTTTCGAAAGATATTAGTCGATTCGAATGAAAATGAAGCCATCAGCAGTCGATCTTGATGAATTCGACCGGCGAATCCTTGCAATTCTGGGACAAAATGGCCGCATCACGTTTACCGACCTTGCGCAGCAGGTCGGGCTGTCGAAGACCCCGTGCCAGCAGCGGGTCAAGCGGATGCAGGAAAGCGGGCTGATCACCGGCTTTCGCGCGATCGTCGATCCGGCGAAGGTCGGCCTCGACCACATCGCCTTTACCGAGGTCAAGCTGACCGATACGCGCGAGGACGCGCTGCGCGAATTCAACGCCGCGGTGCGCCGCCTGCCCGAAGTCGAGGAATGCCACATGATCGCGAGCAGCTTCGACTATCTGCTCAAGGTCCGTACCGCCGACATTCGCCGCTATCGCATCGTGCTTGGCGAAAAAATATCGACCCTGCCGCACGTCGCGAGCACGTCGACCTTCGTCGCGATGGAAACGATCTGCGAGGCGGCGCGCTGACGCCCGCTCCATGCTTGTCGCGCAGCGCGAGCGATTATAACGTCATCGCCGACTCCGCCGGCACGAACCGGCCAGCACAAAGGGAGAAGGACGGCATGGCGAACGAGACGAGCGGAGAGGCCGTGGTGCCCCTCGACCCCGCGTGGCCCAGCATGTCGCTCGCCGAGGCGACCGCGCTGCTGACCGCGCCGGGGGCCAGGTTCGAAATGGAGACGGCGACGATCCGCGGAATCCCGACGCGGGTGTGGAAAAATGCCCCGGCCGACCTTGGCGCGCTGCTGGACATCTCGCGGGCCCATGGCGAGCGCCTCTTCACGATACTCGACGACGAGCGGGTCAGCTTCGAGGCGAACTGGCGCGCGACCGCCCTGCTGGCGCAGGCGCTTCGGGACGCCGGTGTGGACAAGGGCGATCGCGTCGCCTTTGCGATGCGCAACCTGCCCGAATGGCCGATGATCTTTTTTGCGATCACCACCCTGGGTGCGATCGCGGTGCCGCTCAACGCCTGGTGGACGGGGGCAGAGCTTGCCTATGGCATCGCCGATTCGGGCGCGAAGATCGTGATCGTCGACGATGAACGCCACGAACGCCTGATCGACCAGCACGGCGCGCTGGATGCGGTCGAGCATATGATCGTCGTGCGAGGCAAAGCGAGGGTGCCCGGCACGCGCGCGCTCGAAGACATTGTCGGCGTGCCGCGCGACTGGGCCGCGTTGCCCGCGATCGACCGGCCGCAAGCGGCGATCGATCCCGACGACGAGGCGACGATCTTCTATACCAGCGGGACGACGGGTCATCCGAAGGGTGCGCTGGGTACGCATCGCAACCTGATGAGCAATATCCTGTCTGGCGGCTTCTCGGCGGCGCGCAATTTCCTGCGCCGCGGGGAGCCGGTCCCCGAGCCCCAGCCGCGGACGGCCCTGACCGTCATCCCGATGTTCCATGTCACCGCCTGCTCGGCGAGCCTGATGGGCAGCATGGCGGCGGGCCATACGACGATCTTCATGCGCAAATGGGACGCCGAGCAGGCGATGACGATCATCGAGCGCGAGAAGGTCAACGTCACTGGCGGTGTTCCGACGATCGCATGGCAGCTGATCGAGCATCCCGACCGCGCCAGATACGACCTGTCTTCGATCGAGGCGATCGCCTATGGCGGTGCGCCCTCGGCGCCTGAACTCGTCAAGCGCATCTTCGAGGAATTCGGCGCGCTGCCCGGTAATGGCTGGGGCATGACCGAGACGATGGCGACGGTTACCTCGCATTCGTCCGAAGACTATCTCAATCGCCCGACGAGTGCGGGACCGCCGGTCGCGGTCGCCGATCTTGAAATTCGGGCCGACGACGGGACAACCGTTCTGCCCACGGGGGCGGTCGGCGAATTGTGGGCACGCGGCCCGATGATCGTCAAGGGCTATTGGAACAAGCCACAGGCGACCGCCGAAACCTTCGTCGACGGCTGGGTTCGCACCGGCGACCTGGCGCGCGTCGACGAGGAGGGATTCCTCTATATCGTCGACCGCGCGAAGGACATGGTGCTGCGCGGGGGCGAAAACATCTATTCGTCCGAGGTCGAGAATATTCTGTACGAACACCCCGCCGTGACCGATTGCGCGATCATCGGCATTCCCCATCGCACGCTGGGCGAAGAGCCCGCCGCGGTCGTGCATCTTGCACCCGGTACGTCGGCCACCGCGGCCGAATTGCAGGACTGGGTACGCGCCCGCCTGGCGGTGTTCAAGGTTCCCGTGGCCATCCATTTCGTCGCCGCGACGCTGCCGCGCAATGCCAACGGCAAGATACTGAAGAAGGATCTGAAGGCGCTTTTCGCCGATCGCGACGCGGCAGCCGCCTGAGACTTGACTCCCCCTCGCCACACTGGTCGGTAAAGATATACCAAGGAATTGGGGGCATAGGGTCGTGCCATGATGGTCTTGCGACAAGATCGGGAGCGCCGATGGCGCGTGCTAGCGTTCGCGCTCGCCTGGCTCGTCGCGGCGTGCCTTGCGACCCCGGCGACCGCGCGTGCTCTCCACCTCGATGCGCCTTTTTGCCATGCCGTCACAGACGTTTCCGTTCCGGACGACGATCTGGCTGCGCTTCCTTTTGCCTGCACGGGGGAGCCGCAGGATTATCGGAAGCGCAGCCTGTGGCTGCGCTTCCCGGTCGACGACGGTGCGACGGGCAGGATGCCGGCGGTCATGGTCCACTATACGCGCTTTGACCGGCTGGCGGTCGGCTTCGTCTATGCCGACGGCGCGGTTCGCTGGCAGGATGTCCGGCAGGGTGATTATGGTTCGCATTGGCGCGTCGGCGGCCAGCTGTTGTTCGAGGCCCAGGGCCGCAGCATACCTCCGATAGCGGTAGCGATGCGCATCGACCGGCTGGCCGATTATCGCCTGCTGCGTCCGCGCCTCGTTTCGGGAGATCGGGCGGGATTGCAGACGGCGGGGATGGCGGCTGCAGTAGGCGCCGCGCTGACGCTGCTGCTGGTCAGCGGTATTTACAGCCTTTCGCTCGCGATCGGGGTGCGTCGCCAATATCTGGTCTGGCAGGCGCTCTGGTCCGGAGTGATGATCGCGTGGGGGGGGCTCTGGTCGCAAGTCCATCTTGCCCTGTGGCCTGCCGCCGCCGGGACGCCTTCGGCACAGGCGGCGACGTTGCTGGCCTGCCTGGCGATCGGCATCGCCACCGCCAGCGCGGTCACGGCGATCGATCGCGGCCGGATTCCGGGCTGGCTGCGCTATGCGACGCTCGGATTGGGCCTGTCGGTCGCGATCGCGGGTGTCCCGCTGGCCCTGGCGCCTGGCATCGACCTCAGCCTCTGGGCCGATATCCTGGGCACGGCCGTGCTCGCCGATCTGCTTGCGGTGGTCCTCTGCATCGGATGGGGCTGGCGCCGGGGCTCGATCGAAGCGCGCGATTTCGCGCTGGCGTGGTGCTTGCCGATGGCGATGCTCGCGCTGGTCCACATCGTCGATGTCGAAGACAGCTTCTGGGGCGGCGGCTCGAAGCTGATCGTGCTCGTCGCGGCGACGTGGCAGGCCCTGTGGCTGGCGGCCGCGGCGACACGGCGCCTGTCGCACCTGCGCATCGAGCGCGACGATGCCCGCGCGGCCGAGGCTGCGGCACAGGTCCTTGCGCGGCGCGACCCGCTCACCGGCCTGCCCAATCGCCGTGCCTTTGTCGAACGCGTGACCCCCCTTCTTGATGGCGCGCGTTCGGAGAACCTGCCCGCGGCGCTGTTGCTGGTCGACATCGACCGGTTCAAGTCGATCAACGATCAGCATGGCCACGAGGTCGGCGACGCGGTGCTGTGTCGGATCGCGAAGCGGATAGAGCGCTGGGAAGGGGCGATGTGTACCGTGTCCCGTCTGGGCGGTGAAGAGTTCGGACTGCTCACGGTTGGCATGGAGGGAATTATGCTCGACCGCTTCGCCGAAAGCATTCGCCGCGAAATCGAGGCCTGCGACCACGGCGACGTTCTGGGCGCGCGCGTGGTGACGGTCAGCGTCGGTGTTGCCGAAACCAACCCCGCAGCCGATTTCCAACAGCTTTACCGCTTCGCCGACGCGGCGCTCTATGAAGCCAAGCGCGCCGGGCGCAACCGGGTCGACGTCCGGCGGCACGGGGCCGTCGCCGGCGATCAACCCGACGGCTGCGTCGCCTTTTCGAGCTAGGTCCCGGGAGCGGGTTGGTCCTCGCTGTCCAGCCCCTCATATTTGAGCTGAAGATAGCGTTCGCGCGTCGCGAGCTTGTCGATTTCGCCCGCGGCGAGGTTGCGGGCGGCATCGCCGATCTCGCGCTCGAGCATCCGGAGCCCGCCGACCAGCGTGTCGTCGGGCGTGCGGCCGCCGTGGGCTTCGCTGCGCAATCCCGCCGGGATACGCTGATAGCCCGCGACGAGTTCGGGCAGGTCTTCGCCGACGAGCTTGCGGATATTTGCCGCCGCCGGCGTCGCGGTATCGAGCGTCTGGAGCTGCGGTGCGAGCAGATCGAGTTGAACGCCGATCCCGTCGACGAGCTGGCGCGCCGGCGCGGGAAGCGCGGGGCGCTGTGCTTCGAGCCAGATTTCGGTACGGCCGGCGAGCTGTTTCAGATCGGCCTTCGGCAGGTCGGCCTGACGCGGTTCGGGGAAGGGCGGCCATTTTCCGAACAGCACGGCAATCCCGACGAGCAGCAGCGTGACCGCCATCACGCCGGTGAAGCCCAGCGGCTGGATCACTGCGCCGAAAATCGCCGCCGCGATGAGCACCGCGCCGCCCGCCATGAACATGCGGCCGATCTTTTTGAACAGATGCTGGCGCCGCAGCGCCAGGCTCTTGGTGCCGATCGGCCGGCGCCGTTCGCGCGACCGCTCGATCGCGGCACTGCCGAGCATGATCGTCTGGTCGGTTTCGCTCATTGCCATCTCCGGACCGTCAGCCTTCGAGCGCGGCGAGCGGGCTGTTTTCGCCACCGACGCTCGCCTGCGCCTGGCTCGCGCCTTCGGCGCGCGCGATATAGCCCTTCGACTTCGCGACTTCGCCTTCGAGCGCGCCCACGGTGGTCTTCATCGTGTCGAGCGCCTTCAGCTTGAAGGTGTCGATCGCGTCCATCGTGTC
>CAZSMB010000047.1:0-19024 GCA_964607625.1 uncultured Sphingopyxis sp.
GAGCAGCACGGCGATGCCGAAGCCTATGAGATAGGGTCGGAAACTCGTCACCGCGCCACGGTGGCGCAGCACGCGCAGGCCCGCAAGCTCAGATCGGGTCGAACCGCACCGTCAGCCCGTCCTTTGGCCGCGGGATCGGCCACATCTGCCACTCGGGCGCATATCCATCGGCAACGGCGATGCGATGCGTGGTCAGCACATGATGGAAAAAGATTTTGGCCTGCATGTAAGCGAAATGCAGTCCCAGGCACATATGCGCGCCGCCGCCGAAGGGCACCCACGCATATTTGTGCCGCCCGCGCACCGCTTCGGGGGCAAAGCGCATCGGGTCGAACCGCTCGGGCTCGGGCCAATATTCGGCCATCATATGCGTGTAGGCGGGATTGATCCCGACGTTGGTGCCGGCGGGAATATGGTAGCCTGCGAACTCGAAATCGCGCAGCGCGCGGCGCGGGATCGCGGGGACCGGCGGAATGAGTCGCAGCGCTTCCTTGAACGCCATTTCGGTAAGTTCGAGCTCGCCGAGGGCGTTGTGCCCGACGCCCTCGCCCGCCGGCGCGACCGCCAGCATTTCCTCGCGCAGCTTGTCCTGCCACTCGGGATGCTTCGCAAGCAACCACACGAGCGAGGTGATCGAGCTGGTGATGGTGTCGTGCGCCGCCATCATCAGGAAGTTCATATGGTCGACGATCGCCTCGACCGACAGATAGTCGCCGCCCTCGTCCCTCGCCTGGCAGATTTGGGTGAAGATGTCCTCGCCCGACGACGCGCGGCGTTCGGGTACCATCGTGGTGAAATAGTCGACCAGGAATTTGCGCCCCGCGACGCCGCGGCCCATCGCGGTAAAGGGCATCGGAACACGGACGACACCGATCGACGCCTGCACCATGTCGACAAAGGCCTTGTTGATCTTCTCCGCCTCCGGCCCCCACGGAATACCGAGGAAACTCGTCGCCGCGAGGTCGAGCGTCAGTTGCTTGATCGCCGGATAGAATGGAAACGACATGCCGCTCCACGCGGCAACGCGGTCGCGAATGCCGCCGTTCAGCGAATCGGCATAGTGACGCATCGGCTCTGGCTTGAATGCGACCGACAACGTCTTGCGGTCGGCGCGATGCTTGTCGAAATCCATCAGCATCAGCCCGCGCGGGAAGAGCAGGTTCAGCACCGGCCCCCACCCCTGTTCGGACGAAAACAGTTTCTCGCGGTCGAACAGGACGAGTTCATTGGCGTCGGGCCCGACCAGCGAAACGCCCCGGCCGCCAAAGCTCTTGGCGCGATACACGTTCCCGAAACGCGCGACCATGCGGTTGGTAAAATCGGTCGGATCCTTGAGCTGGGCGAGGGTCGTACCAAGCACCGGGATGCCGTCATCGCCGGGAATATGGTCCAGGCTGCTCCCGGGATTGCGCGGCAGCCAATGCTTCGTTTCGGGTCCGAAACGCGCTTCGGACCATTCGATCTTCGCCGGAGCATTCATCGGGGGCAACCTCCATCCACAGCGCCATCGACCCGACGCTATCGCACTACTGACATTGTTGCAAGTAAAGCGATGGCACGAATATGTCTCTATTCACCGCAAATTCAACTCGTCTCGTGCAACTTGCAGGACAAGTTTGGCGATCCATCCGTTGGGGTCGCATGAAGGACACGACGATGCCCAATCTGTTTCGACGCCCTCTTTCGCTGGCGCTCGGCGCGCTCGCCACGACCACGCTCGGCGGTTGCTATTACGGCGACGTCTATGGCGCCGGCTATGGCGGGTCGGGAGCCTGCGCGAGCGACTATTACGCCTATGATCCGTACAGCTATGGCGATGGCTATGGTTACGACTGCTACGATGGCGGCGACTATGGCAGCGGCTTCGTCAGCATCGGCTTCGGCGGCGGCTGGTACGATGATTATTACTACCCCGGCTATGGCCTTTGGATGTACGACAATTATCGCAACCGCTATCCGCTCAGCGGGCGCTACCTGAACTATTGGGGCGGCCGGCGGGCGTGGTGGAAACACCGCCATGACCGCGACGACTGGAAAGGCCGTCCCGACCGCCCGAACCGGCCGGGCGGATGGAAAGGGCACGATCGCGACAAGGACCACGACGGACGTCCGAACCGCCCCGGCGGATGGCAGGGTCACGACCGCGATCGGGATCACGACGGCCGTCCCGGACGCGGCAGCGGCGGGGATCGCGATCGTCCGCACGGCACGCGCCCTGGCTCAGGAAACACGCCGACTGTCGTGCACCCCCAGCGCCCCGTACGCCCGCAGGCGGCAAGGCCGCGGCCGCAGCGTCCCGACCTGTCGGCCGGCGCGCCGCCCGCGACGACAAGGCCGCGCCCCGTGACCCGGCCGGCGCCGAACCGTGCGCGACCGGAAGCGACGGCGCGCCCCGCGCGTCCCGAACCCGCCGCGCGTCCCGCCCCGCCTCGCGCCGAACCGAAAGCGCAGCGCCCCCAGTCGCGCACCGAGCGACCGTCGCGCCTGCGGACGTCCCGGTCGCCTTAGGGTCAGGACCCCTAGTCGCCCGATGGGAAGGTGGGTGCAGAGAGCGGCGGGCAGGCAGGATAGCCTGCAAACGTGCCGCGCGGCATCGAACGGTCGATCGGCACGCTGGCGCCATGCGCCATCCTATTTCTCCTGCGCCGCGGCGGGGTCGGCGCCGACCATGCGGCCGAGCCACGGTGTCCAGCGCCGCCAGCCGCCGTGGAACGACCCCCACTCCCAAATCGCCGTAAGGACGAGCACCGCGAGCACCGCCAGGCCAAGTGTCAGCGGTTCCCAATGGCCGAACCATGCCCATGCCCCCACGCCGATCAGCGCCGCGCTGCCCAGCAGGTGCGAAAAGGGCGGCAGCGGCCGGTCGGTGGTCGCCTGCTTGAAGGCCATATTGCCGATCAGGAACAGCAAGGGACCGCCGATCGAGACCCCCAGCATCGCCGGTTCGATGTGGCCGTGCGGGTGCGCCAGCAGCATTTCGTCGGCCACTGCGGAAACGACGAGCCCGGCGACGATCGGAATGTGCCAATAGGTATAGGCGTTGCGGGCAAGCAGCCCGGCGTCGCTGCTCGCGGCGATCACCTCGCTCCCGCGCCGCGCGCCGGTGTCGAAATAGAGCCACCACAGCGCCGCCGATCCGAGGAAACAGCTGGCAAAGGCGATCCAGTGCACCCCATCCTGCGGCAGCGTCGCAAAGGTCGCCCCGGTGACGAGCACTCCTTCGCCAAGCGTGATGATGATGAACAGCGCGCAACGCTCGGCCATATGGCCGCCCGCGATGTCCCAGTCCGCCCCGGTCGACCGCCCGAGACCGGGCGTCCGGAAAAAGGCGAGCGGACCTGCATAGTCGACGAGCAACGCGCCCGCCCAGAGCAGCAGGCGTGCCTCGCTCGCGGCGAACGATCCGGCGATCCACAGCGGCAGCGACAGGATCGACCAGAACAGGATGCGCTGGAAATTGCGCGACCGCGCCCGATCCACGCCCGCGCTCGCCCAGATCACATAGAGGCTGCGCCCGATCTGCATCGTGCAATAGGCGGCAGCGAACAGCCAACCACGCGCGCCAAAGGCATGGGGAATCGCGCTCGACAGCGCGAGCCCGGCCAGCATCAGCAGGATCAGCATCAACCGCACGTTCGCCCGCTCGGGGTCGAGCCAGTTGGCGACCCAGGTGGTATAGATCCACACCCACCACACGGCGAAAAGCAACAGCAGCGTTTGCAGCGCGCCGAGCAAGCTCAGATGCGCCAGCAGTCCGTGCGAAAGCTGGGTGATCGCAAAGACGAAGACGAGGTCGAAGAACAGCTCGATATAGGTGACCGGCGCATGGCCATGCTCGCTGCGCGCTCGGAACAGATGGTCGGGGACGGTCACACGTCATTCTCCCGCAACGCGCGCCGACGCCATTCGGTCGGCGAGATGCCGAGCTTGTCGCGAAAGGCGGCGCAAAGATGGGCGTGGCTCGAAAATCCGGTGGCAAAGGCGATTTCGGCGACCGACAAGGGCCGGTGCATCAGGAACCAGCGCGCGCGGCGGAGCCGCTGGTTGAGCACATATTGCGCGGGCGTGCGGCCGGTCGCACGGGCGAAATGACCGATCAGGCTGTTCACCGACATCCCGGCTTCTGCCGCCATGTCCTCGACCGTCATCGGGGTTTCGATGTGCGTCTGGATGAAGGTCAGCAGGCGGTCGATACGACGCGCCACGTCGGTTGGGGAGGGCCGCGTCGAATCGGCCCCGTCGAGCGCCTCGTGGAGCAGCGTCACCAACGGCATCGCCGCGGCCTGTTCGCCCGCGACCAGCGCCCGGATCAGCGCCGCGATCGCACGATCCTGATGGCCCGCAAGCCCGCGCGCGGTCGACGCGACATCCAGGACGCTCGCGGGAATCTCGACCGCCGCATAGCGCACGTGGCCGCCCTTGGCCTGTGCGCGATAGCGGCGCCCGGCCGGCGCGAACCACATCTCTCCGGGCAAGGGATCGCCAAGCGAAGTACGCCGTCCGTCGAGCCATGTTTCGAGCCAGTGATAGCTCCCCGCCTCGTGCAGCATCAGCGAATGGCTCTCGCGCTCGATCGTCCAGACAGTCGGACCGTCGATCCGGTCCTCGGCCATTATCGCCTGTATGTCCCCACCGCGCATAGCGTGGTTATGCCAAGTCTGTGAGAATCTGAAAGCCTCGAATTTGGCGCGTCCCTAGGGTCGAATCCCCTCCTCCAACATAAGGGACCCTACATATGACAGACCATAGGATCGCAGGAAAAGCCGTCCTCATCGGCGGCGGCGCGAAAAATCTCGGCGGGCTGCTCGCCCGCGACCTCGCAGCGCATGGCGCGCGCGCCGTTTCGATCCACTACAACAGCGACGCCGCCCGCGGCGAAGCCGAAGAAACGCTCGCCGCGATCAAGGCGGCCGGCGCGGACGCGCATGCTTTCCAGGCCGACCTCACGACGGCAGGCGCGATGGAAAAACTGTTCGCGGACGCAAAGGCGGCGATGGGCGGCATCGACATCGCGGTGAACACGGTGGGCAAGGTCCTGAAAAAGCCGATGATCGAAATCGGCGAGGACGAATTCGACGCGATGAACGCGGTCAATTCGAAAACCGCCTTTTTCTTCATCAAGGAAGCCGGCCGGCATCTTGACGACAATGGCAAGGTCTGCACCCTCGTCACCTCGCTGCTCGGCGCCTACACGCCCTTCTATGCGAGCTATGCCGGCACGAAGGCGCCCGTCGAACATTATACGCGCGCGGCGTCCAAGGAGTTCGGGGCGCGCGGCATTTCGGTGACCGCGATCGGTCCCGGCCCGATGGACACGCCCTTCTTCTATCCGGCCGAGGGCGCCGAAGCGGTGGCGTATCACAAGAGCGCGGCGGCCCTGTCGCCCTTCACGCCGACCGGCCTGACCCATATCGAGGATATCGTGCCGTGGATCCGCTTCATGGTGAGCGAAGGCTGGTGGATGACCGGCCAGACGATCCTGGTCAACGGCGGCTATACGACCAAATAACCCCCCTTGCGGCGGGCGGACGCCTCCTCGCCGCCCGCCGCATTTCTTCTTCAGGGTCTGGCGAGAAATTCGTCCATCGCGGCGTTGACCGCATCGGGGGCTTCCCACGGCACGAAATGACCGCAGCCCGGCACCTTCACGATCGTGGCGTTCGGCACCAGCTCTTCGATCCCGTCGAGATTGCACGCCGGAAGCGCCACGTCGTCGAGCGCCCACACGACAAGGGTGGGTATGGTCAGTTTCGGAAAGGGAATGGCCGGAGGATCGGCATAGGGGTCATCCATCGACGGCACATCGGCCGGCGAGGCGCGATACCAGTTGATCATCGCGCGGCACGCGTCGCGGTCCTCCCAATCCGCCAGCAGACGCGCGATCTCCTCCGGCGGCTGCGTCCCTCCGCTGGGAACGCGCCCGGCAAAGGCCTTTGCCAGCAAGCCGGCGATTCCCTGGTCCTCGATCAGCGCGTCGCTGGCGGGGTCGCGGAAGACACGGATATATTGGCTCGCTTCGCGCTGTTCGGCATTGGTCAGCAAAAGCCGCTGGAAAATTGCCGGATGCGGCGCGTTCGCGATCACCGCGCGCGGAACGCGCCCCGACCAGGCGGGGTGCAGCCCGCCCGGCTGCCCGCCGATCGCGACGCCCCATGCGATCGCGCCGCCCCAGTCGTGACCGACGATCGTGAACGTGTCGACATCCAGCGCATCGGCGAGCGCAAAGATGTCGGCGATCAGCTTGTCAGGGGAATAGTCCGCCGCATCCTGTGGCTTCGACGAACCGCGATAGCCGCGCTGGTCGGGTGCGATGCAGCGAAATCGCTCGGCAAAGTGCGGCAACTGATGGCGCCAGGTGCGATGCGATTCGGGGAAACCGTGCAGGAAAATCAACGCCGGAGCGTCTTTGGGGCCCATATCGACCGTGTCGAGTTCGACCCCGGTCGAAAGCTTCACCCGCCGCTGCTCGAAATCGCCGATCATCGTCCGCTCCCATTGGTTTCAATTCGCAACGAAAGTGGCCGGGATTGCCGCGTCTGGCAAGCCCGTTGGGGCCAGCGGATCGATTATTGCGCGCAGAGGCGCAGAGATCGTCGTTCGAGAGATTCACGCGGAGACGCGGAGACGCGGAGAATATTCGGGCCGTAGGCCCTTTTTTCTTCGTCGAGGTCGATCATGCCGCGACGTTGGGAAAGAAGGCCGCCTCGCGGCGGATGCCATTTCTCCGCGCCTCCGCGTCTCCGCGTGAACCGAAACCTCCGCAATCTCCACGCCTCCGCGCGCAAATCACGGATAAGTCGGCGTCTCCGGCATTCCCGGCAGCGGGATATATTCCTCGCTGTCGCCGGGAACGATCGGGAATTTGCCGTCCTTCCAGTCGTGTTTCGCTTGCGTGATGCGATCGCGCGACGAGCTGACGAAATTCCACCACAGGTGGCGCGGCGTCGAAAAGGCTTCGCCGCCGAGCAGCATCACCCGCGCGTCGCTTGCGGCGCGCAGCGTCATCGTGTCGCCCGGTTTCAATATGTAAAGGCTGTGGCGGTCGAGCACCTCGCCGTCGAGGCTCGCATCGCCCAGCGCCACGACAACCGCGCGCTCGTCGGCCTCGGCTTCGATCGGGATGCTCGCTCCCGCATTCATCAGAATGTCGGCATAGATAGTCGCCGCATGCTGGGTGATCGGCGAGGTTGCGCCCCACAGGCTGCCCATGATGACCCGCGCCGACACGCCGCCATCCTCGATCAGCGGCAGGTCGTCCTTCGCGACATGTTCGAACGCCGGGGCGATCTCTTCCTTGCCGTCGGGCAGGGCGAGCCAGGTCTGCATCCCCGAGATCGCCGACCCGGTCCCGCGCTCGGCCGGCGGGGTGCGCTCCGAATGGACGATGCCGCTGCCCGCGGTCATCAGGTTGCAGGCGCCGGGGCGTATGGTCGCATAGGTGCCCAGGCTGTCGCGATGGTCGATCGCGCCCTCGAACAAATAGGTGACGGTCGCCAGGTTGATGTGCGGATGCGGCCGCACGTCCATCCCCTGTCCGATGTCGAAATGCGCGGGGCCGAACTGGTCGACGAAGATGAAGGGCCCGACCATCGTGCGCGCCTTGTCGGGCAAGGTACGCCGCACGTCGAACGCGCCGATATCGTGGGTCGAGGGGGTGATGACGGTGAACATCAGCCGAGCCTTTCCAATGTGGTGCGCGTCTTTTCGGTTTCGACATTGCCGGTGTTGCGCGTCGAACCGGGCTCGAGCAGCAGGACATGGCATTCGCCATCGATCGCTTCGGGACGATGCTCGGCACCGTGCGGTACGATGATGAACTCGCCCGGACCGACGATCACGTCGCCTGTCCTCAAACCCATTTTCATCTGCCCTGCAACGACGAGGAAGAGCTCGTCCTCAACGTCGTGACTATGCCAGTCGAACCGGCCGTCGAATTTGACGAGCTTGACCTGGAAATCGTTGACGTCACCGGCGATGCGCGGGTTCCAATGATCGTGGAAAGACGCGAACGCCTCGGCAAGATTGACTTTTTCAAGCGTCATGTCGCCGATCCCCGCAAGATTTTCTCCATCGCCTTGCCTCTGGCAAGCTCGTCGATCAACTTGTCGAGATACCGGACCTCGCGCATCAACGGTTCCTTGATTTCTTCCACGCGGACCCCGCATATCACGCCCTTGATCTCATTGCGCGCCGCGTTCAATTGCGGTGCCTCCGCAAAGAAGGTCTTGATGTCGTCCTTGGCGGCGATGCGTTCCGCAAGCTGCTCCTGGCTATAACCGGTCAGCCAGCAAATGATCGAATCGACTTCGGCCTTCGTTCGCCCCTTGCGTTCGGCCTTCGCGACGTAGTGCGGATAGACGCTGGCAAAGCTCATCGAATAGATACGATGCTCCGCCACCCTATTCTCCCGGCGCCAACGCCTTGATCGCCAGCGCATGAACGCGATCGCCCGGCAGGTCGCCGAGCGCCTTGTTTATCGACCGCTGGCGTGCGACGCGACTTTGCCCCACAAAGCCATCCCACACCATCCGCAGGCTGAAATGCGATTCGCCGCTGCCGTCATCGCCGGCGTGGCCATGATGCTTCGCGCTGTCGTTGCTCAGGGTGAATGTCGCGCCCGGAAAGGCGGCGGCGAGCAACCCTTCCATTTCGCGTTGCACTGGACCTTTTTCCGTCATGCCCCCATGTTGGGGAGGAACCACGATTATGACAAGCCCCCGACCCAATCGATTCCACGGCCGCGTCCCCCGCGAGGCGCAGTGCGACATGCCCGGTTGCGACGCGCCCGGCGAGTTTCGGGCGCCCGCTTCGCGCAGCCGCCGCGCCGACGGCCCACCGCCCTATCGCTGGCTGTGCCTGGACCATGTGCGCGAATTCAACGCCGGCTATAATTATTTCGACGGGATGAGCGCCGACCAGATCCTGGCCGCCCAGTCGCCGACCTCGGGCTGGGAAACCGAAAGCCGTACCTTTCGCGCGGCGGGCAGCGCCGACCTGCCGCCGCGCTGGGCCGATTTCAAGGATCCGATGGATGCGCTCGGCGCGCGCTTCCGCCAGCGGATGGACCAGGCCCGGCGCGAAGCGAACGACCCGCGCTTCACCCCCGAAGAGCATCGCGCGATGCAGGCGCTGGGTCTCGACGGCAAGGCCGACCGTTCGGCGCTGCGTCGCCGGTACAGCGAGTTGGTGCGCAAATATCATCCCGATCGCAACGGCGGCGATCGCGGCTATGAAACGCGGCTCGGCGAAGTCGTCGCCGCCTATCAGCTTTTGCGGAAAAGCAGGATTTTCGCATAGGGAGACAGCCGATGAGCGATCTGGACGACCGGCGGATCGAGACGGTCAAGCGCCATATGGCGTTAGAGATCACGCACGACTGGGACGGCGTCCTCGCGACGTTCGACCATCCGCGCTACGAGCTGATGGGGCCTGGCACCATCTTCGACGGCGAAGCGGCGGTTCGCTCTTATTTCGCGTCATCGCGCGAGCCCTTTCCCGACCAGGCCAATGACATCATTTCGATTGCCGCCGATCCCGGCGCCGATACGGTGCTCGTCGAATTCTGGCTGACCGGCACGCATCTGGGGCCACTGAAGCTCGGGCTGCGCACGATCGAGCCGACCGGCAAGGCCTTTCGCATCCGCATGGCGGCGACCTTCGAATTCCCGCCCGGCAGCGACCGTATCCTGTGCGAACGCCCCTATTACGACCAGTCGGCGGTGCTGCGCGCGCTCGACATCCTCTGAATAAGGCGTTGCAAGCCGCAACCCATGCCTATACCGGCTAGCCATATCGCCGTCCGGCGGCGACTCTCCCCGTCTGTGTTGGACCGAATGCCATGACCGATATCCCGAACAGCCTTCCCGATCACCACGGCTCGACGCTCCTCGCGGCGCCCGATACCGAGGTCGACGCACGCGAGGTTTTCGGGGTCGACATCGACATGAAGGTGCCGGCGTTCAGCGAGGCCGACGAGCGCGTGCCCGATCTCGACCCGGCCTATGTCTTCGACGGCGACACGACGCTCGCGATCCTCGCGGGCTTCAAATATAACCGCCGCGTCATGGTGCAGGGCTATCACGGCACCGGCAAATCCACCCATATCGAGCAAGTGGCGGCGCGCCTCAAATGGCCGTGCATCCGCGTCAACCTCGACGCGCATATCAGCCGCATCGACCTGGTCGGCCGCGACGCAATCGTGCTGCGCGACGGCCAGCAGGTGACCGAGTTTCGCGAAGGGCTGCTTCCCTGGGCGCTCCAGACGCCGACCGCGCTCGTTTTCGACGAATATGACGCGGGCCGACCCGACGTGATGTTCGTGATCCAGCGTGTGCTGGAGGCCGAGGGGAAACTGACGCTGCTCGACCAGAACCGCGTCATCCGTCCGAACCCGAATTTCCGCCTGTTCGCGACCGCCAACACCGTCGGGCTCGGCGACACGAGCGGGCTCTATCACGGCACGCAACAGATCAACCAGGGCCAGATGGACCGCTGGAACATCGTCGTGACGCTGAACTATCTGCCCGCGGCGACCGAAAGCGCGATCATCCTCGCCAAGGTCCCGAACACCGACGACAAGACGGTGGAGAATATGGTCAAGGTCGCCGACCTGACCCGTCAGGGCTTCATCGCCGGCGACATCTCGACGGTCATGTCGCCGCGCACGGTGATAAGCTGGGCCCAGAATGCCGCGATCTTCAACAATCTCGGCTTCGCCTTCCGCCTCTCCTTCCTCAACAAATGCGACGAGGCCGAGCGGATGATCGTCGCCGAATATTATCAGCGCGTCTTCGGCGAGGACCTGCCCGAGGGGATCGTCGGCAAGTGACTCGGCTGCGGGGGTCGGGGAACCTCCGCAACGCCTCCGCCATCCAGTACCGCTTCCGCGTCCACCAGCACCACATCGTGCATCATGTTGAGATAGGCTTCGAAATAGCCTTTGTGCGAAGCGCCGACGATCGACAGCGTGCGCGATCCCGGGTGCGGGACGATCGCCGCGCGGATGTTGGCGACCATGCGCAGGTTGCGGACCTCCCAGGATCCGGCATAGCGCCGGCCATAGCTTTGCGGTGACGGGTCGGCCAGCGCGGCGCCGAAATCGCTTTCATAGGTCGTCTCGGCGGCATCGGGGCGGTTGAGGGCGCGGAAAAGAGCCATCACGCCATCCTGGTCGAGTTTCGCCTCGAGCCTTTTGTCTTCCGCAAGCCGCCGGGCGGTGGCGGGATTGTCCCAGGCCCGCTGCAATGCCTCGCCATATCCCGCGTCGCTATCGATGGACGCGTTGACGGCATCGGCCGTGTGGTCGTCGATCGCATAGACGCGCTCCAGGCCGAGCCGCGCCGCCAGAACCGCACCGATGAGATTATTTTCGTTGCGCCATTTCATCAGCTTGCCCAGCCGCGTGACCGCCGCCGGGTCGAGCCCATCCCCCTCGCGGCGCTCGCTCTCGGGCAAGCGCAGCCACTGGACCAGCGCCGACGCCGGTTCACCGCCCGCCAGGAACAGTGCAGCAAGCTGGCGGCGATCGGCCGGACTCGGGCGTTCGGGCCAGTTCGCCAGCCGGTCCTTTATCATCTTCGTTGCCGCGACCATGTCGATACCGAGCGCCTTTTGCGCCGCGGAAACGTCCGGGCAATAGCTCTCCGCCGCATCGGAATAATAGTCGCCATACCGCCGCAACCGGTCGCACTGGACCCCCGAAACCGCCTCGATCGTGATGATGTCGGGCTTCCATGCCGCAAGGCGCCCGAGCAGGCGCCCAAGGCTGTCAGGGTCGAAGCCGTCGGGCAGCCCCGACAGATGCGGCGAGCCGAGCACCAGAACCTCGTTCTGCCGGGCCGCCGCCTCGTTCTTGTGCTCGCCGGGATCGAAGGACGGCACATAGGCGGGCGATCCCGCCGCCCCCGCAAGCAGGAGACTCAATAGTATCGACATCGCTCTTTCCTCGCCTTGCGGCCCCGCAGGCCCATCCTGTGTATTATCTTATCAACACAGTGGCGATTTGCAATTTTTCCTTTTCTGCCAGGGAAACGGCACTATTCGTCCATGCTGCAGCAACGGCCGACGGGATAGGACATGCCAGGAACAATCGCCCTTCGCGCCCACCCCGCGCGATCGCAGGCATCGGCCGCGCGCCTCTTGGTCGCCGCCATGCTCGCTCCCCTATCGCTTTCCGGCTGCGTCAGCGCCGCGGTCGATTACGGCAAGGTCCCCCACGCCGACTATGTCGCCGATCCGCGCTGCACGCCGCGGGCGGGCGCTCCGGTCGATGCTGCTGCGCTACCGCTTTTTTTCGTCACCAGTCGCCTGCCCGACTGCCGGACCGCCGATATCGAGCTGCTCAACCACCGCGGCGACCGGGTGCGCTATGGACGCTTCGCACCGCCGGGCGACGTCGAACGGAACGGCAAGACGCTCTTTCGCACGCCGCTTGCGCTCCAGTATCCGGGCGATTGGTGGGCCGCGCTCCAGGGTGAAACCGACAAGCGGCAGGGACGCGTCCTGCTCTATGTCCACGGCTATCGCGAAAGCTTCGAGACGACGACGAAGGATGCGGCACAGATCGCGCGGATGACGGGCTTCGACGGCCCGGTGATCGCTTACAGCTGGCCATCGCAGCACGACGTGCTCAGCTATGCGGTGGACGAGACCAACATGTATCACGATGTCCGCAATTTCCGTGAATTCCTGAGGACCCTCGCCGAACAGCCGTGGGTCAGGGAAGTGGTGATCGTCTCGCACTCGCTCGGCGCGCGGCTCGTCGTGCCCGCCATCGCCTACGTCGATCGCGCAGCACCGAGCGCCGACAGCCGCAACATTTCGAACATCATCCTTGCCTCCCCCGATATCGACCGCGAAAGTTTCGAGCGCGACATTTCCGACGGCGTGCTGACCGCGGCGAAGGTCTCGCGCGACCGGCGCATCACCCTTTATGTTTCGCTCGGCGACAAGGCGCTGGCCGCGTCTCGCGCGCTGCACGGCTACCCCCGGCTCGGCTCGCCCTATTGCTTCGACCCCTTCGAAGCGGCTGAGCTAAAGGCCGAAGGGTTGCCGGAGCGTTGTTATCCAAAGGCCATCCCCGGCCTGACCGTGATCGACACGACCGACGTGTCGCGCGGTTCGACCGGACACAGCAATTTCCTGCGCAGCGCGGTCGCGTGCCAGGACTTCATCGATGTGGTAGACGGCAAGCGGACCCGGCCGCAGCGTACCGCAACGCGTTGGAGCCACGTCTTCCGCTTGCTTCCCGATCCGTCCATGCCCAAGGAGATGGACGACAGCATCTGCAACCGTAACACCGAACCCGGAACGCCATGAGTACCCCCTCCCCCCTCGATGACCTGAAGACCGCGCTGTCGAGCGTCGCGCGCGCCGTCACCCGCGATCCGGAGGTCGAGGTCGGCTTTACCGCCGACGCCCCGGCGCAGATCGGCAAGGCGATCAAGGTTCCCACGCCCTCGCGCACGCTGCCCGCCGACCAGGTCGCGGAGGCGCGCGGCTTCGCCGATGGCTATGCCCTGCGGATGAAGCATCACAGCGAAAAGCTGCACGCCGCGGCCCGCCCGTCGGAACCGCTCGCCGCCGCCGCTTTCGACGCGATGGAGCGCGCGCGGGTCGAGGCGCTCGGCGCACGCAACATGGCCGGAATGCGCGCCAACCTGTCGGCCAGCCTCGCGATGCGGATGCGCAGCGACCCGATCAGCCGCGCCCAGACCCGGGACGACGTGCCGATTTCGACCGCGCTCGAATTGATGCTGCGCGAGGCGCTGACCGGCGAATCGGCGCCGCAGGGCACCGAAACCGGCCTGTCGTTGGTCCGCGAATGGATCGCCAAGGACGCCGGCGACGACCTGACGGCCTTGTCGATGCTGCTCGACGACCAGGCGGCCTTTGCGGAAACCGCCCGGCTCGCGCTCCATCACCTCGACCTGATCCACGGCGACGAACCGATGGAAGAAGGCGCCGAGGACGGCGGCGAAGAGGACGAGACCGAGGCCGAGGACGCGCCGGACCAGCAGGACAGCGAAGATGGCGGCAGCGGCGAAAGCCAGGTCGACGCGCGGGCCGAGATGGACGGCGATCAGGCAGACGACGGCGACACCGACCCCGACGCGCAGGACATGGAAGCCGACGGCGAGCCCGAAATGGGCGGCGAAGGCGACGAGGGCATGCTACCGGTGCGCCCCAATCGCCTGCCGACTGACGTCCCCGATTTCAATTACATCCGCTTCACCGAAAAGCATGACGAGATCATCGCCGCGACCGAATTGTGCGACGCCGACGAGCTGACGCGGCTGCGCGCCTATCTCGACCAGCAGATGACGCACCTGCAAGGCGCGGTGACGAAGCTCGCCAATCGCCTGCAACGCCGGCTGATGGCGCAGCAGAACCGCGCGTGGGATTTCGACCAGGAGGAAGGCCAGCTCGACGCCGCGCGGCTCGCGCGCGTCATCGTCTCGCCCGGCCAGTCGCTGTCGTACAAGATCGAGCGCGACACCGATTTTCGCGATACCGTCGTCACCCTGCTCATCGACAACAGCGGCTCGATGCGCGGGCGGCCGATCAGCATCGCCGCGATCAGCGCCGACATCCTCGCGCGCACGCTCGAACGCTGCGGGGTGAAGACCGAGATTCTCGGCTTCACGACGCGGACGTGGAAGGGCGGGCAGAGCCGCGAGGACTGGCTCGCCGCCGGACGCCCGGCGCACCCCGGCCGCCTCAACGACCTCAGGCACATCATCTACAAGCCCGCCGACGAACCCTATCGCCGCGCGCGCCGCTCGCTCGGCCTGATGATGCGCGAGGGGCTGCTAAAGGAAAATATCGACGGCGAGGCGCTGATGTGGGCGCACAGCCGCATCGTCCACCGCCCCGAGGAACGCCGCATCCTGATGGTCATCAGCGACGGCGCGCCGGTCGACGACAGCACGCTGTCGGTCAACCACGGCGCCTATCTCGACCAGCATCTGCGCCAGGTCATCGAGTGGATCGAGAACAGATCGCCCGTGGAACTGTGCGCGATCGGCATCGGCCACGACGTCACCCGCTATTACAGCCGCGCGGTGACGATCATGGACGCCGAACAGCTGGGCGGCACGATGGTCGAGCAGCTCGCGGGATTATTCGATATCGAGTGAGCGGCGGTTTACGCAGGCTCTGGATTGCTCCGCTCCGCTCGCAATGACGGCCGGCAGCCTCCGTAACGCCCGGCGTGACAACCCCCACGCCCGCCATTACAAGTTCGGATGCGCAGCCAGGGACTCGCGGATGGCGAGCCGCTGCGTATCGTGGTGCTTTGGTCGCTGGCACCGATCCGGGGCCGCATCTGCGGATGCGGGGCAAGGGGGCGACAGCGCATGAAAAAAGCATCCGATCTGTTCATCGACTGCCTGGAGGAAGAAGGCGTCGAATATATCTTCGGCGTTCCGGGCGAGGAAAATCTCGACTTTCTCGACAGTCTTTCGCGGTCGAAAACGATCAAACTGATCCTGACCCGGCACGAGCAGGGCGCCGGGTTCATGGCCGCGACCTATGGCCGGCACACCGGCAAGACCGGCGTGTGCCTCGCGACGCTGGGGCCGGGCGCGACCAATTTCGTGACCGCTGCCGCCTATGCGCAGCTCGGCGGCATGCCGATGATGATGATCACCGGGCAGAAACCGATCAAGAAGTCCAAACAGGGCCGCTTCCAGATCCTCGACGTCGTGCGGATGATGGGGCCGATCACCAAATTCACGCACCAGATGGCCTCGTCGGACAATATCCCGAGCCGGGTGCGCGAGGCGTTCCGGCTCGCCGAGGAGGAAAAGCCCGGCGCGGTGCATATCGAATTGCCAGAGGATATCGCCGACGAGCATACCGACTCCACGCCGATCAGACGCAGCCACAGCCGCCGCCCCACCGCGGACGTCAAATCGGTGCGCGAAGCGGTCAAGGCGCTCGAAGGAGCGAAATCGCCCGTGCTTGTGATCGGCGCCGGGGCGAACCGGACGATGACGAGCCGCATGCTGCTGCAGTTCATCGAAAAGACCGGCATTCCCTTTCTGACCACCCAGCTCGGCAAGGGCGTGATCGACGAACGGCATCCGAAATTCCTCGGCTGCGCGGCGCTCAGCGCGGGCGATTTCGTCCACCGCGCGGTCGAAGCGTCGGATTGCATCGTCAACATCGGCCACGATGTGATCGAAAAGCCGCCCTTCTTCATGAAGGCGGGCGGCCCCACGGTGATCCACGTATCGACCAAGACCGCCGAGGTCGATCCGGTCTACTTCCCCGAAATCGAGGTCATCGGCGACATCGCCAACGCGATCTGGCAGATCAAGGAAGACATCGTCCCGAACGGCGGCTGGAAATTCGACGATCTGCTTCGCTACCGGCAGGCCGAGGTTGCGCACACCGCGCCGCTCGCCGCCGACGCGCGCTTCCCGATCTTCCCGCCGCATCTGGTGCAGCAGGTGCGCGAGGCGATGCCCGACGACGGGATCATCTGCCTCGACAACGGCGTCTATAAAATCTGGTTCGCGCGCGGTTACACCGCCTATCGTCCGAACACGGTGCTGCTCGACAATGCACTTGCGACGATGGGCGCCGGGCTGCCAAGCGCGATGATGTCGGCAATGCTCTATCCGACCCGCAAGGTGATGGCGATCTGCGGCGACGGCGGCTTCATGATGAACAGCCAGGAAATGGAGACCGCGGTACGCCTGGGCCTCAACCTGACCGTGCTCATCCTCAACGATTCAAGCTATGGCATGATCCGCTGGAAACAGGCGAACATGGGGTTCAAGGATTGGGGCCTGACCTATGGCAATCCCGATTTCGTCCAATATGCCGAAAGCTATGGTGCAAAGGGCCACCGCGTCGAAAGCGCGGCCCACCTCAAGGAACTTCTCGCGCACTGCCGCGATACTCCAGGTGTGCACCTGATCGACTGCCCGGTCGATTATTCGGAGAACGACCAGATTTTGAATAACGACATCAAACGGCTGTCGAAGGAATTGTGATGCGCTCCTGGATTCCCGCTTTCGCGGGAATGACAGATGAGTTCTCCTTTATGTTATGTCATCCCCGCGAAAGCGGGTATCCAGGAGCAGCATGGAACGGGTCTACTATGTTTACATATTGGCAAGCGGGAGAAACGGGACGCTTTACGTCGGCGTGACAGCCAACCTTGCGCAACGGATTTGGCAGCACCGGAACGGCGAAGGCTCGAAATTTGCTGCGAAATATGGCGTCGATCATTTGGTACATGCAGAGGCTTTTGCCGATGTGAACGAAGCCATCGCACGGGAAAAGGCGATCAAGAAATGGCGGCGCGCGTGGAAGCTGGAATTGGTCGAGCGTGGCAATCCGCAGTGGCTCGACCTGTATCAGAGGATCAACGGCTGACTACGCCGCCCCTGGATCCCCGCTTTCGCGGGGATGACAGAGTGTTGGAGAATGATTGTGAAACTCAAGGACACCTATCCGCTCTATCTGAACAACAAGGCGGCGCAGCCGAACACTGACCTCGCCGTCACCGACAAATATACCGGCGAGGTCGCCTTCCGTACCGCGCTCGCCACCCCCGACGTGATCGACGAAGCAATCGCCGGGGCGGTGCGCGCGGCGGCACCGATGGCGAAGCTCGCGAGCTATGAGAAACAGGAAGTCCTGAACCATTGCGTCGCCCGCTTTCGCGAACGGTTCGACGAACTCGCGTTCGCGCTGTGCGTCGAGGCGGGCAAGCCGATCAAGGACAGCGAGGGCGAGGTTACGCGGCTGATCGACACCTTCCGCATCGCTGCCGAGGAAGCGGTGCGCAACTATGGCGAGGTGCAGCCGCTCGACATTTCGGCGCGCGCCAAGGGCTATATGGGAATGTGGAAGCGCGTGCCGATCGGGCCGTGCAGCTTCATCTCGCCGTTCAACTTCCCGCTCAATCTCGCCGCGCACAAAATCGCGCCGGCGATCGCGATGGGCTGTCCGTTCGTGATGAAACCCGCGTCGATGACCCCGCTCGGTGCGATCATCATGGGCGAGGTGCTCGCCGAATGCGACATCCTGCCCGAAGGCGCGTTCAGCATCCTGCCCGCGACGCGTGACGGCGCCGACCTGTTCACGACCGACGAGCGGCTCAAGCTGCTGAGTTTTACCGGCTCGCCCGGCGTCGGCTGGGATCTGAAGGCGAAGGCGGGAAAGAAGAAGGTCATCCTCGAACTCGGCGGCAATGCCGCGGTGATCGTCGACAAGGATGCCGACCTCGACCATGCGCTCGAACGCGTCATCTTCGGCGCCTTCTATCAATCGGGGCAGTCGTGCATCGGGGTGCAGCGGATCATCATCCACGCCGATATTTACGACCGCTTCCGCGAGATGCTGGTTGCAAAGACCAGGACGCTGGTGGCCGGCGACCCCAAGGATCGCGATACCTTCATCGGCCCGATGATCTCCGAAAAGGAAGCGACGCGCCTCGACGACTGGATCCGGGCGGCGGTGGCGGACGGCGCAAAACTGCTGACCGGCGGCCAGCGCGACGGCGCGATGCTGGAGGCGACATTGCTCGAAAATGTGGGCCGCGACGCAAAGGCCTATCGCGAGGAAGCCTTCGGCCCGCTCGCGATCCTGTCGAAGTTCAGCGACTGGCCGGAGGCGATGGCCGAGGTCAACGACAGCAAGTTCGGCCTGCAAGCCGGGCTTTTTACCCGCGATATCCAGCAGGTCCTGGACGCGTGGGACGAGCTCGACGTCGGCGGCATCGTCGTCAACGACGTCTCCTCCTATCGCGTCGACAACATGCCCTATGGCGGGGTCAAGGATTCGGGGCTCGGGCGCGAAGGCATCCGCTTCGCGATGGAGGATATGAGCGAAATCCGCAACATGGTGATCCGCCGGGTCTGATCCTCCCTGCGGCGGAGCCGTGGGGAGGGGGACCGCCGCAGGCGGTGAAGGGGCAGCGAGCGTAGCCAGCGTTTGCGCGCCCGGCCCCTGCGTCAGCGCTGCGCGCTGCCACCTCCCCATCGCTGCGCGACAGGGAGGATTTGCG
>CAZSMB010000048.1:0-18955 GCA_964607625.1 uncultured Sphingopyxis sp.
CGCAACTCCTCGTCCATCTCGATCCGCGGCTGGAGGTCGCGCAGCGCCAGATAGAGTTTCTCCATCGTGTTGAGCGCCATGTAGGGACAGATGTTGCAGTTGCAGTTTCCGTCGGCGCCCGGCGCACCGATAAAGGTCTTTTCGGGCAGCGCCTTTTCCATCTGGTGGATGATGTGCGGCTCGGTCGCAACGATCAGCGTGTCGCCCGGGAACGTCTTGGCGAACTGCAGGATGCCGCTGGTCGAGCCGATATAGTCGGCATGGTCGACGATATGCGGCGGGCATTCGGGATGCGCCGCGACCGGGGCATCCGGGTGCTGCGCTTTCAGCTTCAGCAGCTCGGTCTCGCTGAAGGCTTCGTGGACGATGCACACGCCCGGCCACAACAGCATGTCGCGCCCGAACTTGCGGTTCAGATAGCCACCCAGATGCCGGTCAGGCCCAAAGATGATCTTTTGGTCCTCGGGGATCTGGCTGATGATCGTCTCGGCGCTCGACGAGGTGACGATCACGTCGGACAGCGCCTTCACCGCCGCCGAGCAGTTGATGTAGGTCAGCGCGATATGATCGGGATGCTCGGCGCGAAAGCGCTTGAACTGTTCGGGCGGGCAACTGTCCTCGAGGCTGCACCCCGCGTCCATGTCGGGTAGCACCACGATCTTTTCGGGCGACAGGATCTTTGCGGTCTCGGCCATGAACTTGACCCCGCAAAACGCGATGACGTCGGCGTCGGTCTCGGCTGCCTTCCGCGACAGTTCCAGCGAATCGCCCACGAAATCGGCGAGATCCTGGATCTCCGGCTTCTGGTAATAATGCGCCAGGATGACGGCATTGCGGTCCTTGCGGAGCCGGTCGATCTCCGCGCGCAGGTCGAGGCCGGAGAGATTTTCGCGGATGGGGGCAGTCATGGCTTTTCCTTATATGGCTCTTGCCGTGCCTTCCCCTACACCGCACCTATGGACAGGGCAATTCGGCGGTTTCTGCTGCGGGAGCAAGCCCGGCTTTCAGGGTGAGAGAAGCGTGTCTAGCCGGCATCGCTTGCGAAACGCGCCGTCACCGTGGCATCGATCCCGGCGGCCTTTAGCGGCATCGCAAAACTTTGCTCGATCGCCGCGCGCGCCGCATTCTCGGCCAGGCGCATCGGCGTCGTCCCCTTGGCCTGCTTGATCAATTCCGCCTGCGCCGCCTTGCGATTGGCGGCGTCGAGCACCTCTTCCGCATCGGTGAGCGTCAACAGGATCGTTCCATCGCGAAATTCGCTGATCGCGTCGATGTCGATTTCGGGGCCCGCGAGCCGGAGGGGCGGCAGCGTCACGGTCAATGCGGAGGTCGCGGCATCCCAGTCGAGGTCGGACGGTTTCAATCGGCCAAGATCGACCTCGTAACGCACCGTTCCGGGCATGATCAGCGTTTTCTTGGCGCTCAGCCCCATTCGGCTCTGGGTCGAGGTCACGACCGCGACATAGCGCGCGGTAAACGGGACCAGCACATTCTGTTCCTGCAAACCCTGAAGGCTTGCGGCCACGACCGTCTGCGGATCATAGCTGCGTTGCCAGCCGTCCCATGCGCGCCAGCCCAGGAAGAGCGCGATCGCAAGGATCGCGACGATCAGGACGCGAAACAGTCCTCGATTCATGCCACGAGGCTCCACGCGTCGCCGTCACGCGCCACGCGGCCGCGCTGTTCCAGGTCGACCAGATGGGCGAGCACCGACCGCCCCGCGGCACCGGTCAGGCGGGGGTCGAGCCCCTTGTACATTTGCTTCACCATATCGGGAATGACGTGCGTACCGCGTTCGAGTTCCCGCAATATCTGCCGCTCGCGCTGGCGCCGATGGCCCAGCATGCCGCGCACGAGCTGGCGGGGCTTGGCGACGGCGGGCCCGTGCGCGGGATAATAGACGCGATCGTCGCGGTCATAGAGCTTCGACAGGCTCGCCATATAGGCGGCCATGTCGCCGTCGGGCGGGCTGACGACGCTCGTCGACCAGGCCATCACATGATCGCCGGTGAACAAGGCGCCGCTTTCGACGAGCGCGAAGCACAGATGGTTCGACGTGTGACCCGGCGTCGCAACGGCCTCTAGCGTCCAGCCGTCGCCCGCCACCCGCTCGCCGTCGCCAAGGACGCGGTCGGGCGCATAGTCGGGATCGAAGGCCGAATCGGCGCGCGGCCCCTCGTCGCGGAGGACCAGCGGCGCGCATCCGACGATCGGCGCACCCGTCGCATCGCTGAGCGGCGCCGCCGCAGGGCTGTGATCGCGGTGCGTATGGGTGCACAGGATCGCCGCTATCCGCTGGCCTTCGGTTGCACGCAGGATCGCATCGACATGCCCGGTGCCGTTGGCGTCCGGGGGATCGCCGACGCTCATGCCGCTGCCGGTGGGCCCCGGGTCGATGACCGCGACATCGGTTCCGGCGCCGACGATCCAGGTCTGGGTGCCCGTGAAGGTATAGGGCGACGGGTTGGGCGCCAGAACGCGGCGCACCAGCGGCTCGTGCTGCTCGCACTCGCCGGCGCGGATCGTGTCGGGCCAGGGTTTGTCTTCGCTCACCGCCCCTATGTGGCATCGCCGCCACCGAAGAAAAAGGGTGGAGAATCAGAAAAGGGAGCGGAGAAGCCCCGCTCCCTTCCCCGCCCCTGCCGCCGGCCCCGACCGGGGACCCGGGTGCCGGCGTCGAAGATCCGGGATGGATGCGATCAGTCTTCCTTGGCTTCGAGCCAGGCGATCGAGCGATCGAGATCTCCGATCACCTTGGCCCGCATGTCGGAGGACAGGGTCTTGCCCTGCTCGCCTTCGGCAAATTTCCGCCGCGCTTCCTTCAGCGACGAAATCATCTTCGCCTTGTCCGCGGACAGCCCCCCGCAGCGCAGCAGGAGCACACGCATGTTCCGGCCGCCCTCGACATCTTCGCGGTCGACAATAGGCTGGTCGGCCTCGCCGCCTGGACACGGCGCCACCGTCATCGCGCGGATAGTCCCCTTTTGCCACGCGACGGGCGGCATGGGCGGCACGGGGGGCAGCGGCGGCACGGGCGCCAGCGCGGTACGGAACCCCTTGCGCCGCTTTGCTTCCAGCTTGTCGGCAATCGCACCCGCCCGGGCGCCTTCGATGCCCTGTTCCTTCAACGTGTCCAGAATATCGGCACGCGACAGGTTGCCCGGCATCCGGAATTCGAAGCTGCGGACGTCCGGTGCGGCGCCGGGCACGTCGGCTCCGCCCTGTACCACGACACGCGTGACCTCGCGGCGCGCCGTACCCGCCTTGGCCGCATCGCCGTCATCCTCGCTGGTAAAAATCATCAGCGAGTGCGCGCCGTCGACGACCTCGGGGGGCGCGGGCGGCGCCGGCGGCGCGGGGACATCCGCGATAGCGGGCGGCGGCGGCGGCGGGGCGGGCGGCGCAGGCGGCGCCAGATCCTCGACATGCGCCTCGGCCTTTGCGGTGGCGGCGGGGACCAGCGTCGCCGTCGCGGCCAGAATGCCCAGCGCGGCGGTGCCGACAAGCAGGCGCCCGACTATCCCGCGGGTGCGCGAAATATCCTTTTGCATCAACATCGTCAGCCTCTCCTGCAAATTGTCGTGCGATGCCATCGGCGCGGCGAGCGCCAGGCGCGGGCCCACGGCGGTCTTGGCGATTGCCGTCGCATAGCTCGCAGTGCGATTGCGCCGCTCGCCAGCGGCGGCGGCCGTCGTCAGCACACGCGCATCGCACGCCGCTTCCTGGTCGAAACGGAATGCGCGAAGCGCGCGCCAGGCGAACGGGTTGAACCATTGCGTCGCCAGCAACAGCAGCGCGGCGGCATTGGCCCACAAATCGCCGTGCCGGTGATGTGACAGCTCGTGCTCGATCGCGAGGGCCCGCTCGTCGGCGGCATAGCGCGCAAAGAAGTCGCGCGGCACGACGACGAAGCGGCGCAGCAGGCCAAAGGCGACCGGTCCGTCAACCGCGTCGGTCATCACCAGCCGGATCGGACCCAGCGGCTCCAGATCGACCCCGCGCTCCAGGACCGCGGCCTTGAAACGCCGGTGCATCGACGATGCGCGCCAGATCACGAACAGCGCGCCCGCAAGCCAGAGCCCGAACAGCAGTGGCAGCATGTCGCCGAATGTCCAGCTTGCCCCGGGCATCGTCGCCGGTGTCGCCATCGCGTGTGCGGCGTCGGCCATTTCGACCACCACCACATCCAGCGGCGGCGATGCTGCGGAGGCGGAGGCCGCCGCTGGTTCGGCGAACGGCAGCGGCGGCAACGCGAACCGAAGCGCCGGTATCGCCCAAAGCGCGTATGTCAGCCCCGGCCCAAAGCGTCGCGCAAATGGCTTGCGGACGACGAGTACGGCCAGCACGAGCAAGGCGGTGGTCAGCATCGTGTCGCCCCATGCCTGCAGCATCGTCGCGGCGTTCATGACTTCAGCCTCCGCAGCAGCGCCTCGATTTCTTCGATGTCGGCCTCCGACAGGGCCTCGCGATCGGCGAGATGCGCGATCAGCGGGCTGACGCGCCCGCCGAACAGGCGATCGACGAAGCGCTGCGATTCCTCGCCCACCGTGTCGGCGCGCGCGATGGCCGGCCGATAGAGATAGCGGCGGCCATCGGCCTCCGCCGTCACCGCACCTTTCTGGACGAGCCGGGCAATCAGCGTCTTCACCGTCGCCTGCGTCCAGCCGTTCGCAACGCCGATCCGCTGCGCGAGCTCGGCTGCGGTCTGCGGCGCCTCGTCCCACAGCGCGTTCAGCACCTGCATTTCGGATTCGCTTGCGCGTTCAGCCATGACGGATCCCCTCCTTCGGCCTCGTTTGCAACACGACTACAGATGTAGTCAATTGCCTGAACGTCGCCTGAATGGAGGGCGCGCGATTTGTGTCGGAAATTTTGACAGTCGGGCGGTGCGGTAAGATTTCGCTAACCACGGAATCGCGCGGCCAGGCTGGACCGCCGCGATTTGGCACGCGGCTTGTATAGTAGGATATGTTCCCGAGTGTTCCGCTCAATGGAGCGGCGGGGGATATCGGTCTGGTCCCTGATATCCCCTGCCCCCACCGGGACATCCCCACTTACCCCCGAGGCAAATGGGGGGCGGAGCGGCCGGAAGGCCCCGCCCCCCGGCTGCTTTTAGGTCAATAATGCCGCCGACCCGGCGACGGCCGGGAAATACGCCGGTCGTCCGCGCCTTACTCGGCCCTGGTCGGGACGCCGTCCATCAGCTGGTGCAGCTCGCCGGCCTCCCACATTTCCATCATGATGTCGGAGCCGCCGACGAATTCGCCCTTCACATAAAGCTGCGGAATGGTCGGCCAGTCGGAAAATTCCTTGATGCCCTGGCGAATTTCCATGTCCTGCAGCACGTCGACGGTGCCATATTCGATGCCCAGGCGATCGAGCATCGCGACCGCGCGCGACGAAAAGCCGCACTGTGGAAACAGCGGCGTGCCTTTCATGAACAGCAGCACGGGATGCTCCGCAACCAGCTTGGCGATGCGGTCGTGGACGGTGGGGTCGCTCATGATAAATCTCCGATGGCGCCGGGGCGCCGTAAAACAGGGCCGATGGGTCCTATGAAGGGATGGCGGTCGTCAATTGCAAGGCGTGCAGTTCGCCGCCCATGCGGCCTCCCAGCGCGGCATAGACGGCCTTGTGCCGTGCGACCCGGCTCAGCCCCCGAAATTCCTCGGCGACCACATGCGCCGCATAATGGTCGCCATCACCGGCGAGATCGGTGATCGTGACCTCGGCGCCCGGAAAGGCCGCCGCGATCATCTCTTGCAAATCTTGCTCGCGCATCGCCATGCCGTCGTCGCCCCTCAGTTCTGGCTGTCGATGAACTGGCGCCGTGCCTCGGCAGTCTTTTCGTTGAGCATCGCGCGGATTTCGGCGTCGCTGATTTCGACGCTCGCCGCGGTCAGGTCGCCCGCAAGCTTGCGAATCACGTCTTCGTCGCCGGCTTCCTCGAAATCGGCCTGGACGACCGCCTTGGCATAGGCGTCGGTTTCCTCGGGCGTCAGGCCCATACGTTCCGCCGCCCATTCGCCGAGCAGGCGGTTGCGCCGCGCGGTGATGCGGAACTGCACTTCCTGGTCGCGGGCGAACTTCGCCTCGAAAGCCCGTTCGCGGTCGTCGAATGCGCTCATTTCGTCCTCATCCTGATGAAACCCGTATCCTGTGCAGATAGGTTGCGCCCCGCCCGCACGCAAGGCGCCTGTGCGCCAGATCACTTCCCTTTCACCGGCTAAGGGTTTAGGGGTTGGACAACGGGATGGGTCGCATCGCAGCACGATAGGCTGCGCCGTGCCGCAAAGCCGCCGCATGGCGCCATTGAGCGTGGATTGGGGGATTGCGCCGATGACCGTTCGAGTTCCTTTCATTCTGTCGGTCCTGGCACCGCTCGCGCTCGCGTCGGCGCCGGCCGGCGCAACGCAGTCCGACGATCCAACCCTGCGCGACAGTTTCGCGATCGGGAGCGAGGGCGGCGCGCTGTGCGAGGTTCAGGCGACGGTCCGCGATAGCGTGATTGCCGGCATGTTCGATCGCGCATGGCTCGTCCTGTGCCGCGATGCGAGCCAGCCGGTCGGCACGGTCCGCGTCCTGCGCGCAAGCCCGGAACAGGCGCGCACGCGGATCGAAGCTGCGCGCGCCGACACCATCGCCTGCACCGCGCCGGATAACTGCACGGTAAAGGGCGGCAGTCTTTCATGGCTTACCCGGATCGAAGCCGACGGCGGGACCAGCTATTCGGTCGAGGGTTTCGACGCCTATCGCGACGCGCTCGACCTCGCGCTCGAATCGGTTCGCCAGCGCCGGGTGGTGCCGGGCGTCATCCGCGTTGCGACGACGTCGGTCGGCGGGAACGACGGCTTCGCCCGCACGCTTGCAGGAACGATCGACGTCGACAAGGCACTGGCAGAGGGATATCGGCGCAACCACAGCGGCGATTACGCCGATGCCGCCGAATTCTTCGAGGCGCTGTCACGGCGCACCGCCGACGAACGGCAGGCGGCGGATATCGACCCCACCGAATTCACGCTCAACCGCGCGCTGCAGAAATCGAACCTCGGCGAGTTCGCCGAAGCCGATCGCCTGTTCGGGGAGGTCGAGGCGATCCCGACCAGCGATCCGGTCCAGCTCCGCCTCCGCCGCAACTTCCGCGCGATCGACGCGCTGAACCGCCACGATTACGACAGCGCCGCCGCAATCCTGCGGGCACCGATCCCGCCGCTCGTCGACGCAGTCGCAATCGAGGGCGACAGCGTCACGCTGACCCCCGGCATTACCGCCGGGATCAATAGCGGCAGCGGCGCCCGCGCCGTGAGGCAGACCGAAGACGAAGAACGGCTGACCCCCAGCGAGCGTGCGACGATCATCGATGCGCAGGCAACGCACTTGCTCGGCGTCGTCGAGCGATTGCGCGGCAATGCCGCCGCGGCCAGGACCGCGCAGGTCAAGGGCCTTGCCGACGCGCTGGCGGTACGCGAAGGCCGTGTGACGTCGATCGTTCGCCTGCGCTCGCAGATGCTTGGCGAACTGGCAATGGCACAGGAGGACCTCGGCGATCAGGGCGCCGCCGATGCGCGCTTTCAGGATTCGATCGCGCTCCTCGCCGCCGAATATCCCGAAACCAGCGCGCTGGCATCGGCGCGCGCGCGCTATGCCGCCTATCTCGCGCGCCACGGCCGCGAGGATGCGGCGCTCGGCATCTATCGCGACGTCGTCCACGCGCTGGCCGGCTCGCAGCGCGCGACGACCGGCATGGCGAATCGCATGGCGCCCTATTACCGCCTTCTCGCCGCGCGCGCTGCCGACGATCCGCAAGCGGTGGCCGACTTCTTCGTCGCCAGCCAGTTGCAGATACGCCCCGGCGTCGCGGACACGCAGGCGGTGCTGGCACGCGAATTGTCGAGCGGCAGCGACGAAGGCGCGCGGCTGTTCCGGCAGGCGACGACTCTCGACCGCGATATAGAACGCGCGCGGGTCGAGGACGCGCGCCTCGCGCAGCTTCCCGCAGCGCCCGAGATCGGCGCACTGCGCGCCGACCTCAAGACGCGGCTCGACAATCTGGGCTTCCAGCAGGCCGAAACGCTCGCCCGCCTGTCGGCTTTCCCGCAATATCGCGTCGTCGCGCCGGGGTCGCTCGGCCTTGAAGATCTCCAGCAGGTGCTGCGCCCCGACGAAGCCTATCTCAAGATGCTCGTCGTCGGCGATGCCGTCTATGCGATGCTGATCGGTCCGGACGATGCGCGCCTCTGGCGCGCCGACATCGACGCGCCGGGCCTCGAACGCGCGGTCGACGCGATCCGCTCGACCATCTCGGTCGTCGAGAACGGCCAGCGCCTCACCTATCCGTTCGATGCCGCGACCGCCCGCGACCTCTATGGGCACTTGTTCGGTCCCGTCGCCGACCGGCTGCCGAAGATCGCGCATCTGATCTTCGAACCCGACGGCGCGATGCTGCGCCTGCCCATCACGCTCCTCATCACCTCGGATCGCGGGCTCGCCGATTACGAGCGGCGGCTGGCCGATCCTGCCGCCGATCCGTTCGACATGCGCGACATCGCGTGGCTTGGCCGAACGACCCGGCCCAGCACATCGGTTTCCGCGCTGTCGTTCCGCAACGCGCGCAATGCCGCGCCCTCGCGCGCCTTGCATCAATATTTCGGCCTCGGACAAAATCAGCCCGTGACCGGTGCCCTGCCCTCGCTCGGTACCCGCGGCGGCGAGACGGGGACGATCGACGGCGACTGCCGGTGGAACATCGCCCAGTGGAATCATCCGATCTCCGCCGACGAACTGCGCACCGCGAGCAGCGCGATAAGGGGCGACGCCACGGCCCTGCTGACGGGCAGCGCCTTCAGCGACACCGCGGTCAAGGCGCGCGGAGACCTCGACGAATATCGCATCATCCATTTCGCGACCCACGGCCTCGTTACCGCCCCGCATCCATCCTGCCCCGCCCGTCCCGCGCTCATCACATCCTTCGGTGATGCGGACTCCGACGGACTGCTGACATTCCAGGAAATATACGACCTCAAGATCGACGCCGATCTGGTCATTCTCTCGGCCTGCGACACGGCGGGTGCGGCGACGGTTGCCGCGACGCGCGAGGCCGGCGTCGTACGGGGCGGTGGCAATGCGCTCGACGGTCTGGTGCGGGCCTTCATCGGCGCCGGCGGGCGGTCGGTGATCGCAAGCCACTGGCCGGCACCGGACGATTTCGACGCGACCAAGCGCCTGATTGGCGGACTCTTTTCGGCGCCTCAGGGCGAAAGCGTCGCCGACGCACTCTGGACGACCCAACAGCGGCTGATAGACGACAAGCTGACGTCGCATCCCTATTATTGGGCGGGGTTCGCGATCATCGGCGACGGTGCCCAGCCGCTGCTTCACGGTGCAGCGGCGGCGCAGACCGCGGGATCGGACGGTGGATCGGCCGGACACAGCGGCGGCTGAGCGATGGCGAGGGGGGATCAGACAGGCGGGGCTACGGAGCCGGCGGTCGCAACCGCCGCAACGGTGCCGCTCGGCAAGCGCGTACGCCGCCTCGCCGGCCAGCTCGGCCCCTCGCGCCTCGCCGCGACGATCCTTCTCCTCGCGGTCGCCGTACTGATTGCCCGTATGGGCTGGCAGATCCCGTTGATCCGCGATGCCGAACGGGCGCTTTATGACGCCCGCGCAACGGCAATGGCGCCGCACGTCGGGCAGGACAAGCGCATCGTCCTCGTCACCTACAACGACGAAACGCTGTTCAACACCGGCATCCGCTCACCGCTGGACCGCACCATCCTCGCCCGCGCGCTCGCCAATATCGACGCGATGGGCGCAAAGGCGATCGGCATCGACATCCTGTTCGATTCCCCGCGCCCGGACGACGCCCTGCTCAAGACGCAGCTGCGCGCGATGCAAACGCCGACCTGGCTCGCCTATGTCGAACAGGCGAGCAATCCCGACACCATCTACTATGAACAACAGAAATTCCTCGAAGCCTTCCTGGACGACGTCGCGACCGATCGCACCCGGCCGACCAGCGTCCTGTTCCGGACCGATCCGGACGGCGTGATCCGCAACTGGCCGCCTCGGCCGGCGGGCTTGCCGCCGCTGATGGCGAATGCGCTCGCGCCCGTCGAGCGGACCCATGCAGCCTTTCAGGGCAATATCCGCTTCCGCGTGCCCGCCCGCGCGGCGGCCGGACAGGAAGAGCCGGTCTTCGCCAACATTCCCATCGACACCTTCGCGCTGCCGATGGATGAGGAGATGCGCGCGGGATTTTCGGAACTGGTAAAGGATCGTTACGTGTTGATCGGCGCCGACGTCGTCGATAACGATCAATTCAACACCCCGCTCAGCCGCTTTCCCGACCCCCTCACCGGTCGGTTCGAAACGATGATCGGGCTCGCGGTTCACGCGCATATGCTCGCACAACAGCTCGATCGCGCGTGGACGCGCCCCATTGCCGGCCCTGCGCTCTGGGTCATGGCCTTGCTCGTGGTGCTGGCGGGCGGGGTCACCAGCCTGGTCGACGCCCGCGCGCGATGGGTGGTGCTGGCCTTCCTCGCACAGGTCGCCTTCTTCGTCGCCTTTCCCTTCTGGTTGCAAAGACAGGGGATCGACACGACGACCCTGCCCGCCTTCGGCTGGGCGCTGGGCTGGCTGTTCGGCTATGCGTCGGTCGGCACCGCTGCCCGCACCATCGGGTCGCGCCAGCGCGCCTTCGCGCAATCGGCGCTTGGAAAATATCTGCCGGTCGACGTCGCCGCCCAGATCATGCGCGACCCCGAAAGCCTGTCGCTGTCGGGCGAAAAGCGCGAAATCTTCTGCGTCTTCACCGATCTCGAGGGCTTTACCAAGCTCAGTCACGCGACGACGCCGGAAACGGTCGCGCGCCTGCTCAACGCCTATCTCGACCGATTGTCCGATATCGTGCTCGATCACGGCGGGACGATCGACAAATTCGTGGGCGACGCGGTCGTCGCCTTTTGGGGCGCTCCGCTCGCCCGCCCCGACGACGGTCAGCGCGCCGCCGCGGCCGCGCTCGCCATGTACGAAGCGGGCGAAGCCTTCCGGATCGAGATGGCCGACGGCGTGCCGCCGATCGGCATGACCCGCGTCGGGCTGCATGTCGGCGATGCGATCGTCGGCAATTTCGGCGGCGAGGACCGCATCCAATATACCGCGCTCGGCGACAGCATGAACACGGCATCGCGGCTCGAATCGGCGAACAAGAGCCTTGGGTCGGGGGTCCTGATCTCGGCCGAGGCCGCCGCCCGTTCGGGACGCGACGATCTCGTGCCGATGGGCCGGGTCACGTTGCGCGGGCGCGCGCGGCCGGTCGATGTGCTGACCCCGCGTCCCGACCTCGACACCGATCAGCGCGCCCGCATCGCCGCGATGGTCGCGGCCCATGCCGCCGGCCGAAAAGCCGAATATGTGACCTGCGCCACAGCGGTGCGCCGCGAATTCGCTCAGGATGCCGCCATATCGTTCCTGGTGGACCGCCTGGACGAGACCGAAAAGGGAGAAAGCTATGTCCTGTCCTGATATCTTCGTCCGCCGCCTCGGCCTGGCCGCGCTTGCCGCCGGAATGGCGGTCGCGGTGGCCGGCACCGCCGCGGCGCAATCGATGGTCGTCCGGTCGACCGGCCCGTCGGCCGGCAAATATCCGACCGGCAGCAAGCTCAAGGGCGCCGACCGCGTGACGCTGGTCGCGGGCGATCGCGTCGTCCTGATGCAGAACGGCAAGACCCGGACCCTCAGCGGCCCCGGCACCTTCAGCGCCGGCGGCACGGTAGAGGCGAACCAGACCGTCGGCACCACCGTTGCCCGCATGCTGGCCGCCGGACCGCAAGGCCGCGTGCGCGGCGGGGTCTCTCGCGGCCCGGCCGACAAGCCGCTGCCGCCCAACATCTGGGTGCTCGATTACAGCGAGGGCGGCACTTTCTGCGTCGCCAATCCCGCCAGCTTCCTGCTGTGGCGCCCCTTCATGGAAACCGACCAGCTGCTGAAGATAGAGCGGGACGGAAAGAGCGAGACGATCGCCTTCGTCGCCGGGGCCAACTATCGCAAATGGCCGACCGAGGCGATGCCGCTCGCTTACGATGTCGACTACCGGCTCTCGGGCGCCGGGCTGGCCGCGCCAGTCACGGTCCGCTTCGCCGCCATGGAGGCGATACCCGCCACCGCCGAAGGGGCCACCGAAGCCCTGATGGCAAAGGGCTGCACCTCGCAGCTCGACCGGCTGGTCGACGCGATGTCGGAGGCGGAGGCCGCGGGGGGCTAGGAGGGGGCGGACTGCATTGATGCGGTTCGGCCCATCTGATATCCAGGGCAGGAAAGCCGCCGGATGAGCGGACAGTCCTTTCCTTGGGTCGACAGGATTCGCGTTGCCGCACGATGCGGCGACGCTTGCCGATGGGCGCGCACCGCGATCGCGGACGTGCCCCAGCGCAAGGGGTGGTGATGACGGACGTGGGGGCTTTTGCAGTTCATCCGGGCGCGCGGCGCCGAACCGGGCGGATCCTCGCCGGATCGGCCGGGCTGGTTCTCGCGGCATTGCCCGGACTGGCGGCGGCGCAAGTCGTACCGCAGGGTCCGACGCGCGAGGAAATCCAGCGCCCGACGCTGCCCCCCGCGACGCCGCCCGCCGAGCGGGTCGTGGCGGCCGACGACGCGATCGAGCGCGCGCCCTGCCCGCTCGCCAATCCCGAATTCGCCGGCGTCCGTATCACGCTGCGCCGCGTCGACTTCACCAGCGTCGAAGGCATCGATCCCGCCATGCTCGAGTCCGCGTGGCGGGACCGGGCAGGACAGGATCTGCCCCTGTCGGTCGTGTGCGACATCCGCGACCGGGCCGCGACCCTGCTGCGCGCGCAGGGCTATCTCGCCGCGGTCCGCGTCCCGCCGCAGCGGATCGAGGACGGCGTGGTCCGGCTCGACATCCTGGCGGCGCGGATGTCGCGGGTCGAGGTCCGGGGCGATGCCGGCGCCAACGAAGGTCTCCTCCAGCGCTACCTGTCGCGCCTCGACGACGCGCCGGTCTTCAACATTCGCGAAGCCGAACGCTATCTGCTGCTGGCGCGCGACATCCCGGGCCTGGACGCCCGGCTCACCTTGCGCCCCGGGGCCCAGCCGGGCGAGGTCGTCGGCGAAGTGCTCGTCGCGCGGACCCCGGTCATATTCGACGCGAATATCCAGAATTTCGGTTCGCGCGATGTCGGTCGTTGGGGCGGCATCGCCCGCGCGCGCTTCGCCGGCCTCACCGGCATGGGCGACCTGACGACGGTCAGCCTCTATTCGACCGCCGACGTCCATGAACAGCAGGTCGCGCAATTCGCCCATGAAATGCGCGTGGGCGGCGACGGTCTCCGGCTGGGCGGCAGCTATACCTACGCGTGGACGCGGCCCGACCTGCCCGGCCTCGCGATCAAGTCGAGGACGCAGGTGGTCAGCCTCTTCGCATCCTATCCCGTGACGCTGACGCAGGCGCACCAGTTCACCGTCGGCGGCGGGCTCGACCTGATCGACCAGGACATCGGCCTGGGCGGCGTTCCGCTTAACCGCGACCGACTGCGCGTCGTCGGGGTGCGCGCCGATGCCAGCTGGATCGACCCCGCATCGGTCGCGGGCCGCGATGGCTATAACCCCTCCGAACCGCGCTGGTCGCTGTCGACCTCGCTGGAAGCGCGCCAGGGCCTGGACATCCTCGGCGCCAGCGACGACTGCGGGCCATCGGGGGCGGCCTGCTTCGCGGCCGGGCGCGTTCCGCTGTCGCGGATCGAGGGCAAGCCCGACGCATTCGTGCTGCGCGCCAATGCGCTCGCCGAATGGCGCCCGACCAGGATGTTCGCCCTCTCCGCCGCGCCGCGCGCGCAATGGGCGAGCGATCCGCTGCTCTCCTACGAAGAGTTTTCGGGCGGCAATTTCACCGTCGGGCGCGGCTACGACCCCGGCACGATCATCGGCGACAAGGGCGTCGGGGTCGCACTCGAGGCGCGCTACGGCTCGCTCGTGCCCGCGAATATCAAGGCGTTCGCTGTGCAACCCTTCGTCTTTTTCGACGCCGCTTGGGTATGGAACAAGGACGCCGCCTTTGCCGGACTCAACCCTCAAAAGCTTTATTCGGCAGGGGGCGGAGTGCGTCTGGCCTACGGCGACAAGGCGCGGCTCGACGTCACCGTCGCCGCGCCGCTCAACCGCCCCGACCTGCTCGCCCGCCGTCCCGACCCTCGGCTGCTCGTGACCCTGACCACCCAGTTCGGCGTCCGGGCGCGCTGACCCGTGACGCTTGCATCGAGGATGACTGCCATGCGTGCCTCCACCGCCACCCAGCCGACCCGCCGCGGCAAGCGCCGCCTGCTCGAAAGCTGCGCGATCGCGGCGAGCCTGATCGCGCTCGCGCACGGCGGCCCGTCGCGCGCCCAGGTCGCCGGCACGGGCCAGGTCGTCAGCGGCAGCGGTACCATCTCGCCGCCCGCCGCGCTCGGCCCGACCGCACCGCCCAATTCGACCCAGGTCGAAGTGGCGACGCCGCAAACGATCATCAACTGGACCCCGACCGACAATGCGCCGACCGGAGGGGCGATCGACTTTCTTCCTGCGGGCAATACGCTCGAATTCTACGGGACCGGCGACTATACCGTCCTCAACCGCTTCGTCGACGCGGGCGGAGGGTCGCTCGCCAGGCAGGTCGCGCTGAACGGCACGGTGAACAGCTACATCGGATCGCGTTTCGCGACCGGCGGCAACGTCCAGGGCGGCAACATCTGGTTCTATAACGCCGGCGGCATCCTGATCGGCAACGGCGCGGCGATCAACGTCGGCAGCCTGCTGTTGACCGCCAACGACATCGACACGACCGGGGGTCTCTTCGGCGGAGGCGGAGAAATCCGCTTCCGCGGGGCCGCTGGCACCTCGGGGATCCAAATCGCCAGCGGCGCGACGGTCAATGCCGCCGTCGCGGGCAATCCCGGGGGCAGCTATGTCGCCCTGGTTGCGCCGCGCATCGTCCAGAGCGGCGCGGTCCGGGTCGACGGATCGGCCGCCTATGTCGCCGCCGAGCAGGCCGATATCCGGATCAACGGCGGGTTGTTCGATATCGATGTGCTCGTCGGCGCGGACGGCGGCAATGCGATCGTCCACGACGGGTCGACCACCGGTCCCGCGCACCAGCAAGGGGACTTCGACCAAAGCCGCATCTATATGGTCGCCATTCCCAAGAACGATGCGGTGACGATGCTTGTGGCGGGCGAGGTCGGCTATGACGACGCCGTCGTCGCGCAAGCCGACCCCGATGGCGCGGTCGTGCTTTCGGCGGGCTATGGCGTCACGGCGGGCCAGATCGACACCGACCCGGCCAGCGACGTGGCAGCGAACATCACGGTCGGCGATACCCTGTTCCGCAGCAGCACGACCGCGCACGCAAGCGGTGCCTTCGCCGGACAGCCGGCGAACCCCATCCCTCCCGCTCCCCTCCCCGGATCGCCCGCTCAGGGGCTGCTCTGGACCGAAGGCGACGCGAGCTTTACCGGCGACGCCAGCGCAACGCTCGTCGCGGCGGCGGGGCAGCGGGTCGGCGCCGACGGCGGCCTCGTCTTGCAATCGGGCGGCACCGCCAATGCACCGGGACAGGCCGTGGTCACGGTCGTCGGCGGGCAACTTGCGGTGGGCGGCAATCTCGAGCTTACGGCATCGGGCCGGCAACAGGCGGACGGGTCCAGCATCGGCGGCGACGTCGGCCTGTCGATCACCGACGGCGACGTCCAGGCGGGCAGCGTCTATCTGACCTCCACCGGTCAGGGCGGCATCGGGGTCGACGGCTCGGGCGGCGACGGGATCGGAGGCTCCGCGTCCCTGCTCGTATCCGGCGCCGCAACGCTGGTCGCCGGCGACATCGCCGTGCAGTCGGTCGGGCGCGGGGGCGGACTGATCTTTTCCAACGGTTTTGCGACCGGAGCCGCCGACATCGGCGGGGACGGAACCGGCGGCACAGCCACGCTGGCGGTCGAAAACGGCGCGAGCCTCGTGTCGAGCGACGGCATTTCGGTGGGTTCGACCGGATTTGGTCAGACCGGCGCCATACAGTCCGGGACAGGGACCGGCGGCATCGCTGCCCTGACCCTCACCGGCTCGGGCTCCACGATCGCGTCGCCCTCCACCAGCGTGTCGGCAGACGGCTTCGGCGGCCAGACCTATTCGCAGCCGATCCTGCCCAATGTCGCGACGCAGAACGGCGGCGACGGTCTTGGCGGCGCGGCATCGATGACCTTCACGGGCGACGAACTCACCGGCGCGGCGCTCGGCGATACGATCGTCTCGGCAAGCGGAGAGGGCGGCGGCTCGAGCGATTCCGACACGATCACCGGGGGCGACGCCCGCGGCGGAACGGTCACCGTCTCGCTGGCCGGGCCGCTGACCGTGACCACCGATGCGGCCAACCTGTTTGCCACCGCGCTCAGCGGCGGCGGCACGTCGCTTGGCGGCACAACCGCGATATCCGGGAATGCTCAGGGTGGTTCGGTCGACCTCGCCGCCGCCGACTTCGGCGTTTTCCAGGCGAATGGCGACCTCATGCTTGCCGCGGACGGCACGGCGGGAATCAGCGAAAGCCTCGGCAGCGGGACCGGGGGCAGCATCGGCATCGGTGCGACCGGCAATGCGGCGATCCGAACGCTCGGCCAATTGTCTGCGCAGGCCAATGGCGGAAACGGCGCCGCGGTCACGGCGATCGCGACCGGCGACGGCACCGGCGGCACCGTCGACATCGCCGCCGATGGCGGCACGCTCGGCGCATTATACTACAGCGTCCATGCCGACGGACAGACGGTCAATGCACAGGGTAGCGGCGGCATCGCGCGGGGGGGCTCCGTCGCCGTCCTTGCCGCTAACAGCGGGTTGATAGAGGCGACCGACTCGGTGCCGTTCAACACGTTCAGCGCACAGGCCCAGAGCGGCGCCAGCCTGGGCGGCGCCGCGGCGATCGGTGGCACGATGCAAATCATCGCCGATGCGGGCACGATCCGCCTGCCTGGCTATACATCGCTATCGACTGGCGGCGTTGCGGGCGGCAATTTCGATTTCGGCGGACCCGCGCCCACCGGCCGCGGCGGCACGCTGGTGATACGGACCGTCGCCGAACCCTCGAACGGCAGCAGCCTGGCATTCGACGATCTCCAGGCCGACGCCGACGGCAGCTCGTATACCGACGTCGAAGGCTCGCCCGGATTGGGTACCGGCGCCGGCAACGGCCTGGGCGGCAATGTCACCGTCGATATCCAGGGGGGCAGCCTCTCGATCGCCAATGCCGCCTATGTCAGCGCCGACGGCTATGGCGGCGGGGTCGGGCCGAACAGCGGCACCGGTACGGGCGGCACGGTCGCCTTCACCCAGGGCGGCGGCGATGTGACCGCGGGCGATCTGTATGTCAGCGCCGACGGCTTCGGGGGCTTCGACCCGGTTGCTGCCGGCGATGGCGTTGGCGGTACCGCCACGATGACCCTCGCGGGCGGGACGCTGACCGCCGCCGACGTGATCGTGTCGGCGGACGGTGTGGGCCAATATGGCTTCGATGGCGACGATTCGGATACCGCCGACATTCTTGCCGCGGGCGATGGCGGCAACGGGACCGGCGGCACGGCGGCGATCACCCTCGACGGCAATGCCCTTGTCGAAACGAGCACTTTGGCGGCGCTGGCCACCGGCACCGGCGGCGACGGGGGCAGCTTCTTCAATTACAACGGCACTGTCGGCGCGGGCGGCGACGCAGGCAGCGGCACCGGCGGATCGGCGAGCGTCGACATGCTCTCCGGCACGCTGACCACCAGCTCGCTGGCCGTCGACTCGAGCGGTAGCGGCGGCGCGGGCGGCAGTGTGCTGGAATATTTCAGCTCGGGCACGATCGTCAGCATCGGGGTCGGCGGTCGCGGCGCAAGCGGCCAGGGCGGCACCTCTACCCTCACCCTCGCCACCGATGTCGAACCGGGCGCCACCGTGACCGTCGCCTCACAGGGCACTGGCGGCGGCGGCGGCAGTGGATCGACCGGCGGCAATGGCGGCGATGCCGGGGGGGGCACGGCCCGGATCGTCGTGACCGACCATGACGCGGGCACGCTGCTCGCCACGGTCGATGCCTCAGCGAACGGCGGCGCGGGCGGTTACGGCGACAATGGCGCGGGCGGCGACGGCGGCGATGCGACCGGAGGGACGGGACGCGTCGAGGCGATGGGGCCGAACGCGCGCGTCGCTGTGACCCAGGCGAATTTCATCACCGGGGGCCGCGGCGGCAACGGCGCGTTCGCGAACAGCTATGCGGGCAGCGACGTCGCCATCGGGCCGGCCGGCGGGTCCGGCGGCGACGGGACGGGCGGCACGATCGAAGCCGTGGCGAGCGAGGGCGCGGTGCTCACGCTCGCGCCCGACGCGAACGGGGTCATCGCGTTCGGCAGCACCGGTACCGGCGGCGACGGCGGCAACGGCGCCTTCAACAACTATGGCACCGGGCTGTCGGGCGGCGCAGGGGGCGACAGCGGATCGGGCAGCGGCGGCACCGTGCACCTGCTCGCGAACGGCGGCACGGTCACGTCGGACGGCGAAGCGGTGACGATCGACGTCAACGGCGTCGCGGGGACCGCCGGAAGCGGCGGCTCCGGGACCGATGCGAACGGTGCGGCGGGCCTTGCGGGCACCACCGCGGGCGGCCGCGCGATCGTTGAGGCCAGGGTCACGTCGGGATCGACGGCACAGGTCGATCTTGGCGACACCCGAATCAGCGCCAATGGCGAGTTGGCGGGACGGATCGAGTTGATCTCCGACGGTGCGGTGACCCTGGCCAGCCTCGCCGCCGAAACGCTTGGGGCAGCGCCCCCGACCAACAACGACACCGGCGCTGCCAACACGGGAATCTTCGTCGGCGTTTACGGTGGGACCGTCCGGACGACCGGTGCCACCACGCTGGTCAGCGACGGGTCGGTCGGCG
>CAZSMB010000049.1:0-18602 GCA_964607625.1 uncultured Sphingopyxis sp.
CCTAGAATTTGATCCGCGCGCCGATGGTGTAGACGGTCTCGTCTCCGTTGAGCTGGAACACCACCTTTTCATTGCCCCAATAGCTCGACGTCTTGTTGCGCAGGATGTTGGTGCCGCCGATGTCGAGCCTCAGCGCCTCCGTCACGTCATATCCGATGCTGAAGTCGAGCCGTCCGGCAGGACGGATGTACGACAGGAAGACCGGCAAATAGGCTTCGTCGACGCGGTCGGCATCATAGGGACGAACCGCGACGCCGCCCGTGTTGTCGGCGTTGATATATTTGGAGCGATAGGTCCAGATCAGCCGGCCACTGAGGCCCGCCTTGTCGTAGAGCAGGCCTGCCGTGTAATTATATTTGGACACCCCGACGAGCGGATTGCCCGACAGGCGATCCTCGCCCTTTACCTCGGAATCGGCGAGCGTGAACGCTCCCTGCACGCCGAAACCGGACAGCGCGCCGGGCAGGAAGTCGAAGAAATATTGCGCACTGACTTCAATGCCTTTCAGGTCGACCGAACCGACGTTGCGCGGGCTGGATATCAGGTAATTGTCGCCGTTGATCAGTTCCTGGGTGTTGGAGGTGACGACGCGATCCTTGATCGAGCGATAATAGCCGGTGACCGCGACATAGCCGCTGTCGAAATAATATTCGGCGGTCAGGTCGATGCTGTCCGATTTTTGTGGCCTCAGATCGGGATTGCCGCGACTGCCGTTGTTGATCAGGAACACGTTGCCGACGACGGTCAGGGACTCGGTCGGGTTGAGCGAACCGAAATCGGGCCTCCGCATCGAGCGCGAATAGGTCAGGCGAGTCTGGAAGGATCCCGGAAATTTGAGCCGCGCGGTTGCTGCGGGCAGGATGTCGACATCGGATCTCTTGGCAACCACGGGGCTATAGGTGTCGCTGTTGCCGATCCGTTCGAAGCCCGAGATCGTGCGATCGGTCTTTACGACGCGCGTACCTACCACCCCGTCGAGGGTCAGTGCCCCGATCGGGATTTCGTAGCTTCCTTCCAGATAGGCGGCGTACGTCTCTTCGCTGGCGTTGAACTCCTTGGTCGGATCATAGGCGGGCTGTTCGAGCGGCAAGCCGAACAGGTCGCGCAATTCGTTGCGACCGCGTTCCGAACGCAGATAGGCCGGATTGACGCCCAGAAACGCCTGGCCGCCATTGAGACGCGGCGCGACGCCTATGATTCCCAGAAAGTCGGGGGACAGCGGCAGCGAGGATATCAGCCTGGCATTCGCTTCGCTGGGCGTCCCGATATTGCCGAAGCCGATCGACTGAACGGTATTAGTCTGGCGAACCTCCTGGAATCGGGCCTTGCGCCGCGCATAGCGGATGCCTCCGCGGAGCTTGGTCAGCAGTCCGTCCAGTTCATATTCGCTGTCGACGCGCGCCTGGAACAGGCTGCCCTGTCCCGCCGAAAAATTCTGGTTGATCGAATTGCGCAGCGAGACATTGTCCGAACTGAGCGGGATCGACGGATCGATCGTGAAGGACGGACCGTTGTCGTCGTCGAGCACGACGAAGATCGATGGCACGCGCTGTCCGACTTCGGCGTTGAAATTCTCCGTGACAGAGCGCGACGTCTGATAGGCGACGTCCAGCTTGATGTGGCCGCGATCCTGTTCGAAATCGAATCCGCCCGCGATCATCTTGTTGCGCTGCGTCACCTCTTCCGAAGACGAATTCTGATTGATCACGACATTGTTGAAGCGCGCGCTCTTGAGCTCGCACATATGCTGGACCGTGAAGGGCTGAAGCGTGACATTGCCGTCGGAATCGGTGACGAGCTGCGGATTGGTGCCGTTGGCGTTCACTCGGGCATCGATGCAATAGTCACCCACCGTGACGTCCGAGATCTGCGAATTGTTGGTAAAGGGCTGGGGGTTGAATCCCGCAAAGCCCGTCGTGCTGTTGAAATAGGTATAGAGGCCGTCGGCATAGAATTGCAGCGACGGTGTCGCCTGCCACTGGAGCGCCGCATTGATCTGCGCGCGCTCGACATCGCCGACGTCGGGCATGTTGCGCAGGACCTGGGGCACCATGATTCCCGTGGTGGCGAGCGGATTTCCGCCGGCGTATCGGCGCTCGCCCAGATTGGTCACGCTGCGAAGGTTTTTCGACTGCGACCAAGTCGCGTTGATCAGCGCGCCGATTTCACCGATCGACGTGTCGGTCTTGCCCGCGGCGAGGATGCCGAGTTGGGGGTTTGCGGCTCCGACGACCGTTGCGTAATTCTGTCGCGCGGTCAGGACCAGCGTCGGATCGCGGAATTGAAAGGGGCGGTTGAGACGCAGGTCAAGCGCGCCGGCGACGCCGCCTTCGATCTGGTCCGCGGTCTGCGACTTGAAGGCGTCGATCCGCGCGAGCGCTTCGGCGGGGACATCTTTCAGATCGAAGCCGCGGCCCGTCGTCGTGATGACCTCGCGGCCATTCACGGTCGTCAGAATGTCGGTCAGGCCGCGAATACGCACCGTCGAGAGTTCGTTGTTGCGATCATTCTGGACCTGGATGCCGGGAACGCGTTGCAGCGCGGCGGCGACGGTCGGGTCGGGCAGCTTTCCGATATCGGTCGCGACGATCGAGTCGACCACCTGCACCGCATCGCGCTTTACCTCGGCTGCACGTTCGAGCGACTGGCGCACGCCCGTAACGATGATTTCGTCGGGTCCGGCCTCCGCAGCCGGTGCGGCTTCGGGTCCCGGCGTCGAGACCTCTTGTGCCGCTACCGGCAATGACACGAACAATGCCGTCGTCGACACGGCGCCGAGCAATGCAAAACGCATGATCCTCTCCTCCCTTGTTGCTTTACACGGCTGTTCCGCGCCGAGTCATAACATAAATATTATAAAACTGAGAAATGGCAATGATTATTGCTTGGCGCGCGATGGGGTGCGCCGCCAGCGGGGCAGGCGGCGGATCGATGCGTTTCGATGGAAGCGGTCGACCGTCGCCCGCCGCTATGGCGAGCCGCGGTGGTCGAAAGCCCGGTCAGCCGAGGCGCCGTGCGATGGCGATAATTCCAGCGACGAAGGCGGCGTGGCTGTCGACGATCGTGGCAGACCGGCCCTGCGCCTCGACGGCGGCGCCATAAAGGCTGCCGAGCATCGGGTCGGCTAGGATGTGGATGGCGCGGTGTGCGTTTTCGTGAAGACGTACGGCGACATCGTTGCCGATCAGCACACCACTGGCATAGGAAGCGGCGTCGGCATCGTCGCGCAAGCCGAGCATCTTCGCGGCGCGAATGCTGAACAAGGTCGCGGTCAGATCGCGGCGAGCGCCCTCCGCAAGTCCTTCGCGAAAGGCCTGGCCCAGTTCGACTTCGCCGCCAAGCTGCGCGGCGAGCAGTCCGTGACGGCGGAGGAGGGCGAACAGTTCGCCGGTCATCGTGGTGACGAATCCGGTTACGCTACCGTCTTCGAGTTGGGCCCATTTGCAATGCGTACCCGGTTGCGCGAGCAGCGCATCGGCAGGAACCAGTCCGCTTTCGGCGGCGCCGAGCAGTTGAACTTCCTCCCCGCGCATCACGTCGGGGCGCCGGTCTGCGATCGTCGACAGGCCGGGCACGATTGCCGTGCGGTCGTCGATGAACAGCAGGGCCTTCGCGACGTCCGCCAATCCAGCCGGAACCGGGACATAAGGCGCCATCTGCCAGCCGATATTCGACCCCGCCATGCCCGCGAGCAACATCGGAAGGTCACCGAGCCGGTTGCGGATCCCGGCAACCTCCGCGGGGAAGTCTTGGGTGGATGTTACGCCGCGATCGTCGCGTTCAGTGTGGACTACGCGACCGCCGTCGATCAGGAAGACGCGCCGGTTCGTCGTCCCCCAGTCGATGGCCAGAAAGGCGCCGGCGAAGCTCACCACCAGGTCGCATAGAGCGCGATCAGGATCAGGACGATGATCGCCGCCGCGATGTTGAAGCCGGTGGTGGTGCGGAAACTGACGCCCTCCATGCTGATGAGGTTGCTTGCGGTGGGCGCGGGGCGGGCCAGCGAGACCACGACCGCGAGCGCGAGCGAGGCGAAGAAGACGATGCTCATCCGGTTCATGAACGGCACGGCATTGAGCGCGGCGGAACCGCCCCAGTCGGCCGGGAACCAGAAGACGAAGCTGAGCAGCACCGATGCGACCGCCCCGGTCAGCGCGCCGGCCTCGGTCGCGCGCTTCCAGAACAGGCCGAGCAGGAAGATCACCGTGATGCCGGGGGTCACGAAGCCCGAAAATTCCTGGATATATTGAAAGGCCTGGTCGAGGCTGCCGAGCAGCGGGCGCGCGGTCGCCATCGCGAGGACGATCGACACCGCGGCGGCGATACGGCCGACGAGCACGAGGTGCCGTTCATGGGCATCGGTGCCCGCCGCGTCTTCCGCACGGCTCTGAACGCCCTTGCGCTTGGCATAGAGGTCGAGGGTGAAGATGGTCGCGATCGAATTGATCTTCGACGCGGTCGACGCGATGATCGCGGCGATCAGCGCGGCGAAGACGAGGCCGAGCAGGCCGGTGGGGAGCAACGCCATCATCGTCGGATAGGCCTGGTCCGGCTTGGCGAGGTCGGGCGCGAGGACAACCGCCGCGATACCGGGGAGCACGATGATGATCGGCATCACAAGCTTCAGGAAACCGGCGAAGATCACGCCCTTTTGCGCTTCGGGCAGGCTCTTTGCCGCAAGCGCGCGCTGGATGATATACTGGTTGAATCCCCAATAGCTGAGGTTCGCGATCCACATGCCGCCGACCAGCACCGCGATGCCGGGCAAATCCTTGTAATAGGGGCTGTCGGGCGAAAGGATCATGTCGAAATGGTCGGGCGCGCGGCGGGTCAGTTCGGCGAAGCCGCCGAGGACGCCCGCGTCGCCGCCGATCTTGCCGAGCGTCAACCACGCGATCACCAGCCCACCGAGCACGAGCAGGGTGACCTGGACGATGTCGGTGAGTGCAACCGCCTTCAACCCACCGCGAAGCTGGTAGAGGAGGGCAAAGGCGCCGAGCCCGACAAGCGCGACGTCCTGGTTCACGCCCGCAACCTGCGTCACCGCGATCGAACCGAGCCAGATGATGGAGGTGAGATTGACGAAGATATAGAGCGCGAGCCAGAAGATCGCCATGACCGTGCGGATCGTCGGCCCGAACCGTTGTTCGAGGAACTGCGGCATCGTATAGATTTTGTTGGCGAGGAAGATCGGAAGGAACCATTTGCCGACGATCAGCAACGTCGCCGCCGCCATCCATTCATAGGATGCGATGGCAAGCCCGATCGCATAGCCCGAACCCGACATGCCGACGATTTGTTCGGCCGAAATATTGGCCGCGATCAGCGAGGCGCCGATCGCCCACCAGGGCAGGTTCTTCGAGGCCAGAAAATAATCGCTCGAATCCTTTTGATGTCCGGCTTTCTCGCGGCTGACCCATTGCGCGAGCCCGAAAATGCCGATGGCATAGAGGATCACGACGATCAGATCGATTTGCGACAAATTGGACATCCATTCCCTCCCGGAAGGCCGAGTCATCCCCGGCATCGTGATGTTCGTTTATCTTATTAATTAGACTTGTCTAGTGCATCGTTCAGATTAACAATATCATTCGACTGCGCTATGCGCGTCGTAAAGAAAGGTTTGGTGCCCGTGGAACAATCGCTTTTTGCGCAGGGGGACGCGCCCGCCTCGCTCGGACGAAATCTCACCTATGGCCTGCTCGACAATCTGGGGCGCGCGATCGTCACCGGGCGCTATGACGAGGAGGCCTTTCCGACCGAGGCCGAACTTGCCAAGCGCCACGGCGTCAGCCGGTCGGTGACGCGCGAGGCGGTGAAGATGCTGACCGCGAAGGGACTGCTTAGTGCGCGCCCGCGCCAGGGAACGGTGGTCCAGCCGACTTCGTCGTGGAACCTGTTCGACACCGACGTTCTTCGCTGGCTGCTCGAACGCCAGTTCTCGGTCGAGCTGCTGAAGCAATTCAACCAGCTTCGCGTCGCGATCGAGCCCGAAGCCGCGGCGCTCGCAGCCCAATTCGCGCGGCCCGAGGAGCTTGAGAAGATCAACGAAGGGCTGGAACGGATGGCCGCGGCGGAACGCGGCGCCGACGATACGCTGGAAGCGGACATCGCCTTCCACGTCGCGATCCTGCGCGCGTCGAACAATCCCTTCTATGCCCAGTTTCGCGACGTGGTGAGCACCGCGCTGCGGACGTCGATCCGCTTTACGAACCGGATCAAGGGGCGCACGGCGAGCGTGGTCGACCATGCGGCGGTGCGCGACGCGATTGCGGCGCGCGATCCCGAAGCGGCGCGCCGGGCGATGCGCCACATCATCGGCGACGTCTTGACGCTGATCGACGACGCCGAGGCCTGATGCAGAGTCCCTAACGCATCGTCACGGGAACGATCGTGCCGTCGGCGCGATAGGCGATCGGCTGTACCGCCACGCGCCGCCGGCCGCTGTACGGACCGGCGCCGCTTTTGCCTTCCCAGCGGTGATAGGCGATGTACCACCGGCCGTCGCGCGGATCGCGCAGGAAGGCATGGTGGCCCGGCCCCTTGAAGCGGGCGTCGCTGGCAAGGATGCGGCCGCGCCATGTCCACGGACCGGTCGGCGAGGGCGCGGTCGCATAATGGACCTGGTAGGCGTCGGTGCGGAAGCTGCCCGATGAATAGGAGAGGTAATAGGTGCCGCCGCGTTCGTGCATGAACGCGCCTTCGGTGAAGTGCGGTGGCGTATCGACCGGCACTTCGCGATCGATCGTCACCATGTCGGGTTTCAGGGTCCAGACGCGCAACGTCGCGCCCGCACTGCCGCCGGCATAGAGGTAAGCGGTCCCGCTCTCCGGATCGACGAAAACCGCGGGATCGATCGCCTCGAACCCGTTGCCGCCCGTGACGAGCGGACGACCGCTGTCGGTGCACGGCCCCGCCAGCGTGGTGCAGGTCGCGACGCCGATGCGGCTCGGCGTGGGATTCTGGGGCCCCACCGCGAAATAGAGATAATGGTGGCCGCGGGCCGTGACCATGTCGGGCGCCCACAGCGCGTGGCGAGGGGCGCCGTCGTCGTCGATCCAGTCGATCGCGTCGCGCCGGATCAGTTCGGGGCCTTCGGTCCAGTTGCGCAAATCGTCGGAGGTCCAGACGTGCAGGCTGGCGCCGCCGTCGGAACCGGTCGGATAGATATAATATCGGTCCTGCGCCGCCTCTATGTCCGGGTCGGCCCCCTCGAACGACGGCGGAGCCGGCGGGACAGCGGTCGCTGCCGCCGTACCCGCCGCCCCGATCAGCGCGGCGGCGAGGAGCGAGCGCGCCGTCGCCCCGATCGTCATTCGCTCTTCGTCGGCGGAACGACGCCCTTTGGCGCAGCCGCAAGACGCTTGATCAGGTCGACCTCGGCCTGGCGATAGGGGGTGCCGTCACCGCGGAAGACCTCGTGGAACCAGATCGTCGGCTCGTCCCATGTATAGGGCTTTTTCCAGCTGTCCCACGGCAGGCGGGTCTGCGTCTTGCCGTCGACGAAGCCCCAATTATACATGCCGATATTATATTTCTTACCGAGCGGCAGCGTCCCGTCGAAGGTCGATCCGTTGCCGCGCGCCATATATTCGGTGCAAAGCGCCGGCCGGCCATAGCTCGCAATCTGTCTTGCGCGCTTTTCAAAGGTTTCCGGCCAGCTGTAATCGTGGAAGCTGTTGATATCGGACTGCCCAAGCTGGGTCCTTTCGACCGCGTCGAGCTTGTCCGCCCGGTCCCAGTGCTGGCCGATCCAGACGCCGGAGGTCAGAGGTTGGCTCGGGTCGACACTGCGCGCCCATTCGTAAACCTGCGGCAGCAGGAGGGCGACATATTTGTTTTTGTCCGGAATATGATCGTAGGTGCCGCCGCCCTTGTTGTTGGGTTCGTTCCACACATCCCAGACGATGACGCGCGGATCGTCGGCAAACGTGCCGACGATATCCTTCACATAGGCCTCGAGCTTGCCATATTGGCTGGCGTCCTTCAGCCGTGCCTCGCCGGGAGCCTGCACCCAGCGCGAGTTGTGGACGCCGGGGATCGGCGGGGTCTGCGGTCCATAGACGGGGTTGGGGTCCCAGACGCTGTCGAACAGCACGAACATGATCTTGATGTCGTGCTTGTCGGCGATGGCAAGGAACCGGTCGATGCGCTTCTTGAAACCTTCGGCGTCCTTTTCCCACAACAGATTGTGCAGGAACACGCGCATCGTGTTCATGCCGATGTCGTGGGCCCAGCCGAGTTCCTTGTCGATCGTCGCGGGATCGAAGCTGTCGGCCTGCCACATCTCCAGCTCGTTGACCGCGGTCGCCGGCGTATAGTTCGCGCCGACGAGCCAGGGCTGCTGTGCATACCAGGCGTTGGCGGCCTCCTTGGTCCATTGATCGCGGGCTTCGGCGGGGGTTGCTGCAACCGCCAGGGCGGCCGCGGCGAGCATGAGCGAGCGGCGGATCATTGCGCTGCCGCCTTCCGGCGCCCGTGCCGCCGCGGCGCGGCGTCGCGCACGGTAAAGCGATAGGTCATCGTGTTGCGATAGGTCTGCCCGGGTTCGAGCCGCGCGCTCGGAAATCCCTTTTGATTCGGCGCGTCGGGGAAATTCTGCGGCTCGAGCACGATCGCGTCGCCCATGCGATAGATTTTTTTCGCCTTTCCATAGCTGGTCGCGTCAAAGAAATTGCCCGAATAGAATTGCACCCCCGGCTGGTTCGACCACAATTCGAAGCCGCGGCCCGACCCGGGCGCGTAAACGCGGGCCATCAGCTGCTGCTGTTTCGGCGGCGTACGGCTGACCACCCAATTATGGTCGTAGCCGCGGCCGAAGACGATCTGTTCGTCCGACGCGTCGCGCACCCGCTTGCCGACCGGGGTCGGGCGCCGGAAGTCGAAGACGGTGCCTTCGACGGGGCGGAACTCGCCGGTGGGGATCGCGCCGGCGTCGGTCGGCAGATAGGCGTCGGCGGGAATCATCAGCAAATGCCCCATCGCGCCGAGCGACGATCCTTCGCCGAGCAGATCCCAATAGCTGTGGTTGGTGATGTTCACGACGGTCGTCTTGTCGGTCGTCGCGCTATAGTCGATCGTCAGGTTGTTCGCATCGTCGAGCGAATAGGTGGCGAGCACCGTCATCGTCCCGGGGTAGCCCTGGTCGCCGTCGCGACTGACATAGCGCAGCGTGACCGATGCCGCCGGTCCGTCCTTGACCGACACGACCTCCCACAGGACCTTGTCGAACCCCCTGGTGCCTCCGTGCAGCGCGTTCTCGCCGTTGTTGACCGGTGTCTGATAGGTCTTGCCGTCGATCGTGAAGCGCCCGCGGGCGAGGCGGTTGGCAAATCGGCCCACGGTGCTGCCGAAATATTGCGGTTTCTGTTCATAGGCGGCGATGGTGTCGTAGCCGAGCGCGACGTCCGCGAGCTGGCCGTCGCGGTCGGGCAGGATCATCGACTGCAAGGTGGCGCCATAAGCGATCACCGTCGCCGACGTCCCCTGATCGTTGCGGAGCGTCACCGCCGGCACTTCGCGGCCGTCGGACAGCGTTCCGAAGCTGGATTGCTTGGCGGTCGCTGCATGGGCTGCGCCCGTTATCAGCGAGGCTGCAAGCGCACCCGACGCCAATATGGTGCGGTTTTTCGACATGATCCTTCTCCCTATCAGCCGCGATACATTGCGGTCGGCCGGCCACGGCAGCCGGGATCGACCTCGAACAAGGCCCCGCCGAGCGGTTCGTCGACATCGACCGCGGCGGAGGTTACGAACATCCGGTCGAGACCGGGGCCCGCGAACGTACAACTGGTGATCTGGCTCGCGGGGAGGGCGATCGACCGTTCGCGCCGCCCTTCGGGGTCGAAGCGCGTCACGCAGCCGGCGCCCCAGCATGCCACCCATAGCCCGCCGTCGGCGTCGAAGGTCATCCCGTCGGGATTGCCCCATCCGGGCTCGAACCGGATGAAGGGTGCGCGCGGCCCCAGGCTGCCGTCGTCGCGGATGTCGAAGCGGAAGATGGTCGCGAGCGCGGTGTCGGTATGGAGCAGGAAGGGCTGAGACGCGTCGATCGCGGGGCCGTTGGCGATAGTGTAGGGCGTGTCGACCCGGACGATGCTGCCGTCGACATCGATGCGGTGGAAACTGCCGCTGGGGCGTTCGCAACCGATGTCCATCGACCCGGCCCAGATGCGACCCTGCGCATCGGCCTTGGCGTCGTTGAGCCGGTTGCCCGGATCGGCGGCATCGACCGTGCCGATCAGTTCGCGGCGCCCCGAGGCAAGGTCGAGCCGCACGACGCTGCGGCCGATGCCCGCGACGAAGCCGCCCGCTTCGCGCTCGAGGATCCACGCCGCGAAATCGGGCTGCGGGTAGCTGGAGATACGCTCGTCGTCGAGAGACAGCCTGTGAATACGCCGCCCCAGAATGTCGGTCCAGAACAGCGCGTTCTCGCGCGACGACCACAGCGGGCCTTCGCCGAGCCGATCGCGCGCGTCGCGTCCTATCGCCCGGACCTGATCCATCAGTGGCTGTCGCGCGGCAGGCCGCGGGTCTGGGCGATGCGTTGATATTTGACCGCGAGTTCGATCACGGCGCCGCCGCCGAACTGGCCGGTGATGTCGCGATGGATTTCCTGCCAGGGCGTCTGGGCTTCCGGAACATAGTCGGGCGTTCCCGCCAGCGCGGCACGGCGGCGATCGAGTTCGGCGTCGTCGACGAGCATGTCGGCGCTGCGCTTTCCCAGATCGATGCGGATGCGATCGCCGGTCTGCACGAGCGCCAGGCCGCCGCCGACTGCGGCTTCGGGCGCCGCGTTCAGGATCGAGGGGCTGCCGCTCGTCCCCGACTGCCGACCGTCGCCGATACAGGGAAGCGCGTGAACCCCGGTGCGGATCAGCGCCGCGGGGGGACGCATATTCACCACCTCTGCGCCACCCGGATAACCGATCGGCCCGGCGCCGCGCATGATCAGGATCGAATTCTGGTCGGCGCCGAGCGCGGGGTCGTCGATGCGCCGGTGATAATCCTCGGGCCCGTCGAAGACGATTGCGACCCCCTCGAACGCGTCGGGATCGTCGGCATTGTTCAGATAGCGCGCGCGGAATTCGGGCGAGATCACGCTCAGCTTCATTACCGCATTGTCGAACAGGTTGCCCGAAAGGACGGTCAGCCCGGCCGCAGGCTTCAGCGGTTCGGCCAGCGGGCGGATCACGTCGCGGTCGAGCGTGTCGGCTTCGCCGATGTTGGCGGCGACGCTCTGTCCGTTCGCGGTCAGCGCCTCGCCGTCGATCAACCCGGCGCGCAGCAATTGGCCCATCACCGCTGGGACGCCGCCGGCGCGATAGAAATCTTCGGCGAGATAGCTGCCCGCGGGCTGGAGGTTGACGATCAGCGGGACATCGGCCCCATGCCCTTCCCAATCGGCCAGCGTCAGGTCGACGCCGATGTGGCGGGCGATCGCGTTGAGGTGGATCGGCGCGTTGGTCGATCCGCCGATCGCCGAATTGACGCGGATCGCGTTCAGGAAGGCGGCGCGCGTCAATATGTCGCTCGGCTTGCGGTCGGCGCGGACCATTTCCACGATCTGGAGCCCGGTGCGATAGGCGCATTCCTGGCGGTCGCGATAGGGGGCGGGGATCGCCGCCGACCCAGGGAGCGACAGGCCGAGCGCTTCGGTCAGCGAGTTCATCGTCGTCGCGGTGCCCATCGTGTTGCACCAGCCGGTCGACGGCGCCGACGAGGCGACGAGTTCGATGAACTCCTTATAGTCGATTTCGCCCGCCGCGAGCATCTCGCGGGCTTTCCAGACGATGGTGCCCGATCCGGTCCGCTCGCCCTTGAACCATCCGTTGAGCATCGGCCCGACCGACAGCGCGATCGAGGGAATGTTCACCGTGGCCGCCGCCATCAGACAGGCGGGGGTGGTCTTGTCGCACCCGATGGTCAGCACGACGCCGTCCATCGGATAGCCGTGGATTGCCTCGACAAGGCTCAGATACTGAAGGTTGCGGTCGATCCCGGCGGTCGGGCGCTTGCCGGTTTCCTGAATCGGGTGGGTCGGAAATTCGAGCGGGATGCCGCCCGCATCGCGGATTCCGTCGCGAACGCGTTTCGCGAGTTCCAGGTGATGCCGGTTGCACGGCGTCAGGTCGCTGCCGGTCTGGGCAATCCCGATCACCGGTCGCCCCGACTGAAGTTCGTCGAGGCTGATGCCGTAGTTCAGATACCGCTCGATGTAGAGCGCGGTCATGTCGGGATTGTCGGGATTGTCGAACCAAGCCTGCGACCGGAGCGTGCGCGCGGGTTCCTGTTTGGCGTCCTTCAAGCGTGTCGACCTTTCCCTGCCCGCGCGCGGTTCGTCGGCGCGGCGTTCGTTACTGACTAAAGCCGTTGATAGAATCCATTTTGCCGGATAGAAAGCATATATATCGTATAAAAAGCCGAAAGGGAGAAAATGATCAGGCTTGGACTCGTCGGAATCGGCAAAATTGCGCGCGATCAGCATATCCCGGCGCTGACGTCGGGCGGCGAATTCGAGCTTGCCGCGACCGCGAGCCGGAACGGCCGCGTCGACGGAATCGACAGTTATCCGTCCGTCGAATCGATGCTGGAGGCGCGCGCCGATATCGAAGCGGTCTCGCTCTGCACCCCTCCCGACGGTCGATTCGAACAGGCGATGCACGTGATTCGCGCGGGCCGTCACCTGATGCTCGAAAAGCCGCCGGCCGCGACCGTGTCGGAAGCCGAAACGCTCGCTCGTGCCGCGCGGGAGCACGGGGTCAGCCTGTTCGCGACCTGGCATTCGCGCGAAGCCGCCGAGGTCGATGCCGCTCGCGATTGGCTCGCGACCCGCCGGATCGACGCGATACGCATCCGCTGGATGGAAAACATCCGGCAATGGCATCCCGGACAGGAATGGATCCTGGCGGCGGGCGGCTTTGGCGTTTTCGACCCCGGCATCAATGCGCTGTCGATCGCGACGCATATCCTGCCGCGCCCGATCACCGTGCTGGCCGCCGACCTCGACATTCCCGAAAATCGCGCCTGTCCGATCGCCGCGGCGATCCGTTTCCGCAGCGGCGATGCGACGGGCGATGCGCGGTTCGACTTCCTCCAGACCGGTCGGCAGACCTGGGATATCGAGGTCGACACCGACGCCGGGACGCTTTGCCTCGCGATGGGAGGCAGCATCCTTCATCTGCCGGGCGAGCCGCCGCGCGAGGGCGCGAACGAGGAATATCCACGTCTCTATCGCCGCTTTGCCGAGCTGGTGCAGGCGGGGGAGAGCGACGTCGACCTTCGTCCGCTGCACCTTGTCGCCGATGCGTTCCTGATCGGCCAGCGCAGGATCGCGGCCCCGTTCGCGTTCTGAGTCCGCCTTGCCGCATCGTCCATATCGTTTGTTTGGGGAGCCTTGAAATGTCGAACATCACGCGCCGCATGACGCTTTTCGGATCGGTCGCGCTGGCCGCCTCGGTTGTCGGGTCCCTGCCCGCCGCCGCCCAGGACGGCGGCGATCCGGCGCGGCCGAACATGGTGATCTTCCTGGCCGACGACCTCAGCTATGCCGATGTCGGGGCCAATGGAGATCAAAATGTGCGAACGCCCGCTTTCGATCGCCTGGCCTCGCAGGGGATGAGCTTCGATCGCGCATTCGTTGCCTCGCCCGCCTGCGCGCCGAGCCGCGCGGCGATGCTGACCGGACTGATGCCGGCGCGCAACGGAGCGGAAGCCAATCACGACCGCGCCCACGCCGCGATCCGCAAATTGCCCTCCTATCTTCAGGAGCAGGGCTATGAAGTCGTCGCCTTTGGCAAGGTCGCGCACTACAAGCAGACCGGCACCTATGGATTCGATTATTATGCCAACGACACGTTTCACGACCACAAGGCGATCCCCGCCGCGGTCGAATGGCTGAAGGCGCGCAAGGACAAGCGGCCGCTCGCCCTGTTCGTCGGCACCAACTGGCCGCACGTCCCCTGGCCGAAGACGACCGAAGGCTATGATGCGAAGGGCCTGACGCTACCGCCCAAGACGATCGACACGCCGATCACCCGCGATGCCCGCGCGCGTTTCTATGCCGCGGTGACGCGAATGGACCAGGATCTTGCCGCGACGATGGATGCGGTCGATTCGGTTCTCGGCGACAACACCTTCGTCCTCTATTCGGCCGATCACGGGACCCAGTGGCCGTTCGGCAAATGGAATCTTTATGACAGCGGAACGCGCGTACCGATGGTGGTGCGCTGGAAGGGGCATGTAAAGGCCGGTGGCCGCACCGACGCGATGGTGAGCTGGATCGACATCCTGCCGACGATGGTCCAGCTCGCGGGCGGCAAGACACCCGACGGGATCGATGGCCGATCCTTTTCGAGCCTGTTCGGAGTCGGGCGACAGGACGCCGGGCGGACCGAAATTTTCACGACGCACAACAACGACGGCCGGGTCAACGTCTATCCGATGCGCAGCATTCGGACCGACCGCTGGAAATATATCGAAAATCTCCATCCCGACTGGACGTACACGACGCATATCGACCTGAAGGTGATGCGGACCGATTCGGGGGCCTATTTCCCGTCCTGGCGCGAGGCGGCGGCAAAGGATCCCAAGGCGAAGGCTATCGTCGACGCCTATTACAAGCGACCGGCCGAGGAACTGTACGATCTGTCGGTCGATCCCGACGAAACGGTCAATCTGGCCGCCGATCCGCGCTATGCCGACACCCTCCGCGACTTGCGCGCCCGGCTGGCGAGCTGGCGCAAGGCGCAAGGCGACAGCGGCAAGGTGCCGGTGGCACCGCGTTTCGAACGCGGGCCGATGGACGGGGAGGGCGACTGACCGGGCGCGGGTGGATCAGGCCGGGGACGAACCGCGCGCCTGGGCCATTTCGACCCGGTCGCGGCCGTGGGTCTTGGCGCGCAGCAAGGCAGCGTCGGCGGTGCGGACCAGCCGGTCGAGGGAGCAATGGTCGGGCGCGATCGCGGCGCCGATCGAGATGGTGACGGGCGGCATGTCGAGCGAGACGTGCGAGAAATCGAGCGCCGCCACACGAGCCCGCACCTCCTCGGCGCGATCCTGAACCTGCGCGGCCGACAATTCGGGAAGGAGGATCAGGAATTCCTCGCCGCCATAGCGGAAGGCGAGGCCGTCCTCGCGCGTGATATTAGCGAGCAACTGGCCGATCGCGCGCAGCACCGCATCGCCGGTTTCGTGACCGTGGACGTCGTTCAGGCGCTTGAAGTGGTCGACGTCGAGCATCAGGCAACCGAGCGGGCGGTCGAGCCGCTCGGCCTGCGCGATCTGCTGGTCTAGGATGAACCCCAGCTGGCGGCGATTGGCGAGCCCGGTCAGGGGGTCGGCCATCGCCATATCGCGGAGCGTGTCGCGCAATTGCAGATTGGCGATTGCAAGTCCGATATTCTCTGCGAGCATGTCGAGATAGAGGTCGAGCACCGCGGCGCGCGCCGTTTCGCCGCCGGGAATCTCGAAATAAAGCAGCCCCAGCGTTTCGCGTTGCGCGGTCAGCGGCAGACAAATCGTATCGACGGGGGCATCATCAGCCGCCCGCTCGACATGATCGCACGGAACGTCGACGCTGTCCCCCGCCGGCCGGTGCATCAACCCGCGACGTAGCGCCCAGCACGACAGCGCGGAAAACTCGGCCGCGGAATGAACCGGCCCAAGCCAGCCGCAGGCCTCGACGACGATATTGCGATCCCGGTCGAGCAGATAGAGGCGGCCGGGAAGGCCGGGCGCGATCTCCGGGACGAAACGCTGCACCACCTCTTTCAGGTCGCGCAGCGTATCGCAGCCCTGCATTCGCTGGGTCATGCGCGACAGCAGGTCGCGCATCGTCCGGTCCGCGTCGCGCTCGGCCTCGAGCCGTTGGCGCTCGAGCCCGTTCTCGCGGAAGATGCGGATCGCCTGGGCCATATCGCCGATTTCGTCGATATGCTGGATGTCGGGCGGTTCGGCCGCGAAATCCTGCACCGCGAGCCGGTTGACGACATCGCTCAGTTTCACGACCGGATGCAGGACGCGCTGCTTGAAGACGAAATAAAGGACGAAGAGGACGAGGAGCGCGGTGAGCGCAAGCACGACCTCTGAGATGCGCTTCCAGATACGCGCGATGTTCGTTGCACTCGCCAGCTGTGCCTCGATACGGCCGTCGAGTTGATCCTCGAAGCGCTGCACCTCGATTTCGGAGCGGTCGAGCTGTCGCTCATATTCGGGGCCGAACAGGAGTTGCCGCGCCTTGTCGCCATTGCCCTTCTGATAGGCGGCCAGCGCCTCTTCCTGCTCGTCGTGGAGCAGGTCGGCGAGCGCCATGCCCTGCTTCAGCGCGTCCAGTTCCGATGCGGTCGCCCCGGCGTCGCCGATGTGACGGACCCGAGCCTCGACGTCCTTCAGATCCTTTGCCGCGCTGTGATAGGCGGCGAGGTAGATCGGGTCGCCGGTGTTCACATATTGGCGTGCCCGGTCGCTGAGCGCATAGACATCGGCCCCGATTTCGGACGTCGCCCGGTCGAGGACATAGCGTTGTTCGACCGCTTCGCGTTCACGCTCCTGCGCATTCGACGCGAGGATCATCGTGGCGCTCGAAACGAGCGTCAGGACGACCGTGGCGCCATAAGCCCAGTTGGTGATCGTTGCGAGGCGCATGCGGCAGCCTAGCTAGCCGATCATTGGGATGAAGTTAATGCCCTTCCGGCCTGGCGGGCGTGCGCCCGGTCAGGCAGGCATCAATATGCCGTCATAGACCCGGTCTTCGAAGGCGACACCCGCACCCATCGCGACGCAAATCAGCGCGTCTTCGGCGACCCGCACCGACAGGCCGGTCGCCTCGGCGATCGCCTGGTCCATCCGGCGAAGCAGCGCGCCGCCGCCGGTGAGCGTGATGCCCTCGTCGATGATGTCGGCCGCAAGCTCCGGCGGCGTACGCTCGAGTGCCATGCGCACCGCGCCGATGATCTGCCCGACCGGCTCGGAAAGCGCCTCGGCGACCTCGGCCTCGGACACGTCGACCTCGGACGGGCGGCCGTTCACGAGGTCGCGGCCCTTGACCGCCATGATCGTGCCGGTTCCCTGCGGCGGAACCGCGCTGCCGATCGTCAGCTTCACTCGCTCGGCGGTCATTTCGCCGATCATCATATTATGCTTGCGACGAATGTGCGACGCGATCATCTCGTCCATCTTGTCGCCCCCGATACGGATCGAGCCGCTGTAGGCGACCCCGCCGAGCGAGAGGACCGCGACCTCGGTCGTTCCGCCGCCGATATCGATGACCATCGCACCGCGCGGTTCGGTCACGGGCAGGCCGGCGCCGATCGCCGCAGCCAGCGGCTCCTCGATCAGCCGTACGCCGAGCGCGCCGGCGTTGGCGGCCGCGTCGCGGATCGCGCGTCGCTCGACCATCGTCGAACTCGACGGGACGCAAACAACGACATTGCTCCGCCGCCGAAGCCGGCTCGACCCGCCGAGCGCCTTTTCGATGAAATGCTTGAGCATCTGTTCGGCGATCTCGATATCGGCGATCACGCCGTCGCGCAGCGGGCGAAGCGCCTGGATATTGGTCGGCGTCTTGCCCATCATCAGCTTCGCGTCATTGCCGACGACCTTGACATGCCGGACGCCGTCGCGGGTTTCGAGGGCGATGACCGAGGGTTCGTTGAGGACAATGCCTTTGCCGCGGACGTAGATGACGGTGTTCACGGTGCCGAGATCGATGGCGATGTCGTGCGCGCTGGACGCGAAACGGTCGAAGAAGCTCATGGACGAAAGCGGGCTTTCAATTTGCGTTGACGGGGGGTGACCTGATGTCCGGCATGTTGGTTGCGGCGTCCGGCGTCAATTACGGCGCAGGCTGGACCGTTGGTTTACCGCGCCTGACCGAGTTTGCGCGGTTTCGGACGCCGGGCCCGGAATAGCGGCCATTTGACGCGGCCGACGTCGCATGTGTCGCTCCGGCTGTCACAAACTGTTGCTATTTGGTCACTAATTTGGCGAAAACGCCGCCAACGCGTCGGGGCTGCGTTGACGCATCGGGCGGCGTCGTTACAGCGGCCGGTTACCGGCCGAGTATCCCCTCCTTAGGCCACAGGGCCAAGCTCGCCGGGTTGGAGAGAGATGATGACCGTGCGCAACATTTTGTTGGGCGCCACGATGCTGTGCGCCGCCACCGCCCCCGCCCATGCCTTTGCCCAGGACGCCGCGCCCGCCGACGATACGGCCGCGCCCGCGACGAACGACTATGGCAATGATATCATCGTGACCGCGTCGAAGCGGTCGCAGACGCTTCAGGATACGCCCGTTGCCGTGTCGGTGACGTCGGCCGCCGACCTGGAGAATGCCCAGATCCGCGATCTGATCGACCTGCAATCGTCGGTGCCCAGCCTGCGCGTCAGCCAGCTTCAGTCGAGCGCGAATACCAATTTCGTCATCCGCGGCTTCGGCAACGGCGCCAACAACGCCGGGATCGAACCCTCGGTCGGCGTGTTCATCGACGGCGTCTATCGGTCGCGCTCGGCCGCCCAGATCGGCGACCTGCCGAATGTCGAGCGCGTCGAAGTGCTGCGCGGGCCGCAGTCGACGCTGTTCGGCAAGAATGCGTCGGCGGGCGT
>CAZSMB010000050.1:0-18599 GCA_964607625.1 uncultured Sphingopyxis sp.
TGCCGAGGTGTTCGAGGGACGCGCCGAGGGGAGCCTGACCTGGCCGCCGCGCGGCACATTGGGCTTTGGTTACGATCCCGTTTTCGTGCCCGCGGGCAGGACGCAGACTTTCGCCGAGATCGACCCGGCCGAAAAGCATGCGATCAGCCACCGCGCCGATGCCTTCGCGAAGCTGGTGGCGGGGGTGTTTTGATCACAATGAGCGGGAGTGTTCGATGCGACTGTTGATCTTGATCGGCGGCTTGTTGCTGTCATCCTGCACGAATTTGTCATCGCAGGAAGAGGAACTGATGAACGCGATCGAGCGCGCCGTCATACTTTCGCCCCCGATGAAGTCGCTTGATGCCTATGGGCGCTATTATCGTTATGCTGAGCCGGGAAACATAGCGGCGGTATATCTGATTCCAGCCCCGTCGAGCGAGCCTGAAGGCTGTTCGGTGATGACCGAAAACGATATGCGCGACTGCACGGCGGAGGAGGTGGACGAACTTCGCCAACGTGCTGCCACCAAAGTCCCCCGCGAACTGCCGGCCGGTGCGCGGCGCTGGGTCGATAAGGCGACCGAGATTCCAGAGATTAACGATGGCGGCTGTCAGCAGGTCAATATTCTTTACGATGTTGCGACACGGCGGTTCTTGCGACTGGAATGCAATGGGGAGGCGTGATGTCCCCTTGCCGTGGAAGACATGGCGCGAAAAATCCCTATATGCCCGCGCATGACCGAACCGCTCGCCCTCTATGTCCATTGGCCGTTCTGCGTATCGAAATGTCCCTATTGCGACTTCAACAGCCATGTGCGCGAGAGCGTTGATCAGGCGGTCTGGCGCGATGCGCTGCTGGCCGATCTGCGGCACGAGGCGGCGCTGTTGTCGGGACGCCGAGTGTCGTCGATCTTCTTTGGCGGGGGCACGCCGAGCCTGATGCCGCCGGCGACGGTGGCGGCGGTGATTGCCGAGGCCGACGCGCTGTGGGGGCTCGCCGACGACTGCGAAATCACGCTCGAGGCGAACCCCAATTCGGTCGAGGTCGCCAATTTTGCGGCGCTCGCCTCGGCGGGGGTCAACCGCGTGTCGGTCGGCGTTCAGAGCTTCGATGCCGAGGTACTCGGCTTTCTGGGCCGTGCGCATAGCGGCGACGAGGCGCGGCGGGCGATCGCGGCGGCGCAGGCGCATTTCGCGCGCGTCAGCTTCGATCTGATCTATGCGCGGCCGGGGCAGTCGGTGGGCGCGTGGGAAACCGAACTGGGCGACGCGCTGGCGTTCGGCACCGGCCATCTGTCGCTTTACCAGTTGACGATCGAGCCGGGGACGCGCTTTGCCACGCTCGCGGCGAAGGGCGCGCTGGCCATTCCCGATGGCGATGCCGCCGCCGACCTGTTCGATGCGACGCAGGCGTCGACGCGCGCCGCGGGCCTGCCGCGCTACGAGGTGTCGAACCATGCGCGCCCCGGCGAGGAGAGCCGGCACAACCTGACCTATTGGCGCTATGGCGACTATGCGGGGATCGGCCCCGGCGCGCACGGGCGGCGGCTGGCCCAAGCGACCGAGCGGCACAAGAAGCCCGAAAATTTCCTCTCCGCGGTGACGCGCAACGGGCAAGGGCTGAAGGTCGAGGCCGACCTGCCGCCGCAGGAGCTTGCGACCGAAGCCATGCTGATGGGGCTGCGGCTGACCGAGGGCGTCGACCTGGCGCGCGTCGAGGCGCGGAGCGGATTGGCGCGCGAGAGCTTCGTCGATGGCGGGGCGGTGGCGCGGCTGGCGACGCAGGGGCTGATGGTGCAGGAGGGCGACCGGCTGACGGTGACCGACGCGGGGATATTGCTGCTCGACTCGATCCTTTCGGAGGTGGTGCGGACAAGCTAAGCTGTCCCCGCTCCGTTCGGGCTGAGCTTGTCGAAGTCCTGTCCTTTCTTGGCGCCCGGAGATTGGAAGAACGGCCCTTCGACAAGCTCAGGGCGAACGGATTTGGAATTGGCAGAAGCGAACGACATCATCCGCGAGTGGGACGTGCATCTGGCGAACGAAAAGCGCCGGTCGGAGCATACGCGCCGCGCCTATGTCGCGACCGCGGCGCGGTTCTGCGCCTTTCTGGCGCCTTATCGCGGCAGAGTCGTCGATGTTTCGATGCTGAAAGCACTGACGCCGAACGATTTGCGAGCCTATCTGTCCGAGCGGCGCGGCGAGGGGCTGGGCAATGCGTCGGCGGCGCGCGAATTGTCGGCGCTGCGCAGCTTCCTGCGCTTCGTCGGCGGGTCGAACGCCGCCGTGCCGCAAATGCGCGGGCCGCGCGTCAAAAAGGGGCTGCCACGCCCCGTCGCTCCGCGCGAGGCGATGCAACTCGCGCAGGATGTGGAGGACAATGCGCGCGAGGGCTGGGTCGGCGCGCGCGACTTCGCGCTGCTGCTGTTGCTGTATGGCGCAGGGCTGCGCATCGGCGAGGCGCTGTCGCTGACCGGCGCGGTGCTGCCGCTCGGCGAGACGCTGCGCGTCACCGGCAAGCGCGCCAAGACGCGGGTCGTGCCGATCCTGCCCGCGGTCGCGGCGGCGGTGTCGCGCTATGCCGCGGCGTGTCCCTGGCCGATTGCAAAGGACGCGCCGCTGTTCCTCGGAGCGCGTGGCGGGCCTTTGCAACCCGGGGTGGTGCGCGCGAACGTACGGTCGGCACGCCGCGCGCTGGGCCTGCCCGAACGCACGACGCCGCACGCGCTGCGCCACAGCTTTGCGACCCATCTGCTCGCGGGCGGCGCCGACCTCAGGAGCTTGCAGGAACTGCTCGGCCACGCGAGCCTCGCCTCGACGCAGGTCTATACGGCGGTCGATGCCGCGCATCTGCTCGACATCTATCGCAACGCGCACCCGCGCGCCGAATAGGTCAGTCGCGCTGCGACCGCGGCTTCCAGGTGAAGATGCGCCAGAGATAGAGGAGGACGAGCCCCCCGATCGCCGCCACCGCGACAGGGCCTACGAAGGCGTCGAGGTTGGCGAACCGCTTGCCGAACCAGCTTCCCGCGCCCGCCAGCGCCGTGATCCAGATCGTCGATCCGGCCGCGGTCCAGACGAGGAATTTCGCCTGGTTCATATGCACCATGCCGGCGGGAAGCGAGACCATGGTGCGCGCCACGGGCATGAATCGCGCGGCGAAGACGATGCCGGGCCCGAAGCGCAGGAATCCTTCGTGCAGCCGCTCGACCTCGCCCCAGTCGAGGGTCAGCCAGCGGCCGTAGCGATCGATGAAGGGCTTGAGGCGCTTGTAGCCGATCCAGCGGCCGATGCCGTACCAGACCCAGTTGCCGACGGTGGTGCCGGCGACGGCGACGGCGATCAGCGTCCAGAAGTCGAAGCGTCCCTGTGCCGCGGCGATGCCGCCGAGCGCCATGATTACCTCGCTGGGTATCGGCGGGAAGACGTTTTCGAGCACCATCAGCACGAAGATGCCGAAATAACCCCAGCCCTGGATCAGATCGAGAATGAAGCCGGTCATGGGCAGGCTAACGCGGCACGTGCATCAATCGATCCGGCGCGCGATCGCGTCCCAGATCATTCCTGCGGTGTCGCTGTTGTTGAAACGGTCGATGGCGACGATTCCGGTGGGCGAGGTCACGTTGATCTCGGTCAGCCATTCGCCGCCGATCACGTCGATGCCGACGAAGATCAGGCCGCGCTCCCTGAGCGCCGGGCCGAGCGCGGCGCAGATTTCCTGTTCGCGCGGGCTGAGGCCCGCGGCCTCTGCATAGCCCCCGACCGCAAGGTTCGATCGGAATTCGCCTTCGCCGGGCTTGCGGTTGATCGCACCCGCGACCTCGCCGTCGACGAGGACAATGCGCTTGTCCCCCGCCGACACGCTGGGCAGGAACTGCTGCACCATGAACGGTTCGGGCCAGACCTGGCCGAAGAGTTCGACGAGCGCGCCGAGATTGCTGCCGTCCTCGTCGATCCGGAACACCGCCTTGCCGCCGTTGCCGTGAAGCGGCTTGATGACGACCGCGCCGTGACGCTTGTGGAAATCCTTTACCGCGTCCAGATCGCGCGTCACCATCGTCGGGGGCATGAACTGCGGGAAGTCGAGGACGAAGACCTTTTCGGGCGCGTTGCGGACCGACACCGGATCGTTGACCACCAGCGTTTCGCCCCGAATGCGCTCGAGCAGCCAGGTACCGGTCAGATAGCCGAGGTCGAAGGGCGGATCCTGCCGCATCAGCACGACATCGACGTCACGGCCGAGATCGAGCGTCACTTCCTCGCCGAAGCGGTAATGGTCGCCTGCCTCGCGCTTTACGTCGAGGACCGGATGCGCGCGCGTCGTCAGCCGCCCGGCTTCCCACGTCAGCCCGCGAACGTCGTAGTGAAACAGGCTGTAGCCGCGCTCGATCGCTTTCAGCATCAAGGCGAAGCTGCTGTCGCCCCCGATATTGATCTGGTCCATCGGGTCCATTTGCACGGCGGCGCGCAGGGTCATATTATGCTCCATCAGTAACAATCCGATTGCCCTGAGCTTGTCGAAGGGCCGTTCTTTCGTTCTGCGCCGACGGAAAGGAAGGACGGTGCTTCGACAAGCTCAGCACGAACGGAGAGGGGAAACTTTCCGATCGATCGTCCAGCCTCACGGCTGCCAGACGTGGACCAGATGGCGTGGCAAGCGGCGCGGCGCAAGGAGCATCACGTCGATACGGACGTCGTCGCGGGGGCCGGCGAAGCGCGCGCGCAGCATTTCGGCGGCCGCGGCGACGCGGCGCAGCCGATAGGGATCGATGGCATGGTCGATGTCCGCCGCCCGGTCGCGCCACTTCACCTCGACGAAGGCGACCGTGCGCCCGCGCCGCGCGACAATGTCGACCTCGCCCGTGGGCACGCGCAGCCGCTGGCCCAGAATGCGCCAGCCGTGGAGGCGCAGCCACCATGCCGCACGCGCCTCTGCCTTGCGCCCGCGCGCTTCGGCGGCGGCGCGGGTCAAGCCTGCGCCTTCAGCTCGATCGCGCGCGCATAGACCGCATGGCGGTCGCGGCCGAAGCGTTTGGCGATCGCCTTCGCGGCCTTGGCGACGGGCTGATCGGCGAGGGCGTCGCGCAGCGCGGCGTCGACGGTCGCCTCGTCGGCCATTTCGGCCTCATCGTCGGCGGGCGGGGCGACGACGATCACGATTTCCCCTTTCGGCGGGGCGTCGGCATAGCGCACGGCCAGCTCGGCGAGGGGGCCGGCGACGCATTCTTCGTACAGTTTCGTGATTTCGCGCGCGACCGCGGCGTCGCGGTTGCCGAGTCCGTCCGCCAGCGCCGCCAGCGCCGCCGCCAGGCGCGGTCCGCTTTCGTAGAAGACGAGCGTCGCGCGCAGCCCCGCGAATTCGGCGATCGTGTCGGCGCGCGCCTTTGCCTTGTTGGGCAGGAAACCCGCGAACAAAAAGCGGTCGCTCGGCAGGCCCGACAGCGTGATCGCGGCGATCGCGGCGCACGGGCCGGGCAGGGTGGTTACGTGCCGCCCCGCCGCGCGCGCATCGCGGACCAGCTTGTATCCCGGGTCCGAAATCAGCGGCGTTCCCGCGTCGGAGACAAGCACGACGACCTCGTCCGCCATGCGGGCAACCAGATCGGCGCGCGCGCGTTCGTCGCTATGGTCGTGATAGGGGGTCATTTTTATCCGCAAGCCAAGGTGCGACAGCAGCTTCGCGGTAACTCGCGTATCTTCCGCCGCGATCAGGTCGGCGCGCGCGAGCACCGCCGCGGCGCGGGCGCTGATATCGCCAAGGTTGCCGATGGGCGTCGCCACGATATAGAGACCGGGCAAGGGAGAAGTTGAGATGGTCGAATCCGGCATGACGCCGAAAATGGCAGAAACCGCGGCGGAGCGCCAAGAGATTGCGTCGCCCCGGCGCAGGATGCTGCGCGGCATGGCGACGCTCGCGCTTGGCGGGCTGCTCGCGGCATGCCAGGTCGTGCCGAAAACCGCGGGTCCGCCGCCCCCGCCACCGCAGACGGGCGGGGAGACGATCGAGCCCGGCTTGCCCACCGACACCGATCGCCACCGCGTCGCACTGCTGCTCCCCGAAACCGGGACCAATGCGGACGTCGGCACCGCCATCGCCAATGCGACGACGATGGCGCTGCTCGATACCAAGACCGAAAAGCTGCGCATCACCACCTATGATACCGCGCTCGGCGCCGCGGCGGCGGCACGGCAGGCGGTCGCCGACGGGAACAAGCTGATTCTCGGCCCGCTGCTCAGCGAGGATGTCGCCGCGGTCGCGCCGATCGCGCGCGCGGCGAAAGTTCCCGTGCTCAGCTTCTCGAACGACACGGGAGTCGCGGGGAACGGCGTGTTCATCATGGGGTTCGTGCCGGGCCAGTCGGTCGAGCGCGTCGTCGCCTTTGCCCGCAGCAAGGGACAGACGCGTTTCGGGGCGCTGGTGCCCAAGAATGTCTATGGCGACCGCTCGGTTGCCGCTTTCCGCGATGCGGTGAAGCAGGCCGGCGGAACGCTGGTCGCGGTCGAAAGCTATGATCGCAGCGCCACCGCGCTGTCCGGCGCGGCGCGGCGGCTCGCCAACGCGGGCGAGATGGACGCGGTGCTGATCGCCGACGTCGGCGGCAACGCGATCCGCGCGGTGCCGGTGCTGCGCGGAACCGGGGACAAGCAGATCCTGGGCACCGAATTGTGGAACACCGACGCGTCGCTGGGCAGCAACCCGGTCATGCGCGGCGCCTGGTTCGCAAGCGTGTCGGACGGCCTCTATGGCCAGCTCGCGACCAAATATCGCCAACGCTATGGCAAGGCTCCGTACCGGCTGGCGAGCCTGGGATATGATTCGGTCCTGCTGACGGTGCGGATCGCACGCGACTGGAAGCCGGGGACCAATTTTCCCGTGACCCGGCTGCTCGCATCCGACGGGTTCGGCGGGATCGACGGAATCTTTCGCTTCAACAACCGCGGGATCGCGATGCGCGCGCTCGAAGTCAGCGAAGTCGGGGCCGGGGGCTTTCGCGTCGTCGATCCCGCGCCGACCAAATGGTAGCGCGGACGCGCCGGTCTGGCGTGGCATAGCCGCCACAGTCGGACGAAAAGCGTGACCCGATGGGCACGGGCAGCCTTTACGAAGGCGGCGCGTTCACTATATGACCATCAGGCGCATCGACGTGGGATGCCGTGCGCCCATCGTAAACGACACAGGAGATATAGCTATACGCCCGCCCATGACACGCCGCCCGCTGGGATCCATGCCACCCAAGAACGGCCCGCGATACAATGAGTTTATTTCGTCCCCCAAGGTCCGCGTGATCGATGAGGAGGGAGAAAATCTGGGCGTAATGCTGACCGCAGAAGCGATCGAACAGGCGGCCGAAGTCGGCCTCGATCTGGTCGAAGTGTCCCCGAACGCCGATCCGCCGGTCTGCAAGTTCCTCGACGTCGGCAAATATAAATATGAGGCCCAGAAAAAGGCCAACGCCGCGCGCAAGACCCAGAAGACGCAGGAGATCAAAGAGATCAAGATGCGTCCGAACATCGACGACCATGATTTCGACGTGAAGATGAAGAAGGTCTTCGACTTCCTGGAGGAAGGCGACAAGGTCAAGATGACCATGCGTTTCCGCGGCCGCGAGATGAGCCATACCCAGCTCGGCCTCAATGTGCTTCAGCGCGTCGCCGAAATGACCGCCGAAATCGCGAAGGTCGAGGCGCATCCGCGCACCGAGGGTCGCCAGATGCTGATGGTGCTCGCGCCCAAGTAAGGCGTCGTCTCAACCGATCCGAATTTCCAGGGCGGTCGTTCCGGCGGGACGGCCGCCCTTTCCATATCTGTTTTCGGTCAGATGCGCGGTACCGCCCGTGTCGATCGCGATCAGGGTCGAGGCGCGCGTGCCATAGACGTCGCCGTGCAGGAACAGCGCCGGATCGCCGGTCGCGGTCAACGTGTCGAGCAGGCCGGCGGGATCGCTCCCGGCGTCGACCACCGCCGCGAGGGCGGCGCGCAGCCGCTCGGCCCGCGGACAGGGGCGATCCGCCGGTTCGTTGGCGAGCGCGTGGACGCCGGCATCGAGCAAAGCGATCCGTGGGGCCGGGCGGTTCGTCAGCAATCGGGCTTCGCCGTCGGCGGCAAACAGGTTGAACGCATTGAAACGATCGAGGTCGGATTCGGCGGGCGCTGCGAAGCGGCCGCTGCCGCGCAGCAGGTCGGTGACCAGCGCGCCGCGCGATTCCTTTGCGGGGTCGGGCATTGCGCCGCGGACATTGGTGACGACGACGACGCGCCCGCTCGGCGCATGGAGGCCCATCCAGGTGCCGCCCGCCTGAAGGTCGCGGCCCGCGACGATACCACTACCGTCGTCCCATCCGGCGAGCGGCGCGCTCGGCCGGTCGTGGAATTCGTCGCGGTTCCCGACGAGGATCAACGGCCAGTCCGGATGAACCCGCCAGGCAAGGGCAACGACGCACATGCGCGCGCTATCGCCCCTCGCGCGCCCGATGCCAAGGGGGGCGTCGCTGTCATGCCGAATTAATACAGTTCCCACCCCGCGGGAATGATGATAGGTTGCCGTCATTCACTGGGGAGGGGTTCGCCATGAATGCCATTGTCAAGACGCCCGTACATCTTTGGATCGTAGGGGGAATTTCGCTGCTGTGGAATGCGTTTGGCGCAATCGACTATACGATGACCAACATGAAGAATATGTGGTGGCTCAAGGATTTCGCGCAGCTGACGTCTGAGCAGATCGCCTATTTCGACACATTTCCCGGCTGGGCTACAGCCGCCTGGGCGTTCGGAGTATGGGGCGCCTTCGCCGGGTCGCTGCTCCTTCTGATGCGTAGCCGCCATGCAGTTACGGCTTTCATCGTGTCGCTCGCGGGCCTCGCGGTCAACACCCTCTTTCAATTCGGGTTGTCGCCGGTCAATCCGACGGAATTGTTCGGCCCCGGCCCGATGTGGACGACGCTGGTTATCTGGGTGGTCGCGATCGCGCTGCTCTACTATGCCCGGCGGCAGGCAGCGGCGGGCGTGCTGCGCTGAGGCACGTCGAGCGAGGGGCCGCGCGCGCCCGCTCTACCGCCCCCACTTCGTCTTGCTCGACTTCCCGAAGCGCCCCTTGCGCGTTCCCGGCTTGCCTTCGTTGCTCCGGCCCACGCGCGGCGCGACCTGCTCGTCCGCCGGCAGACCCAACTCGTCCGCCTCCAGCCGACGGATTTCGTCGCGCAGGCGGCCGGCCTCTTCGAATTCGAGGTCGGCGGCGGCGTCGCGCATCTTCTTTTCGAGGTCGGCGATGTAGGCGCGGAGGTTGTGGCCGACCATGTGCTCGGGCTTGTCGTCGCCCAGGTCGACGGTGACGCCGTCCTTCGATGCGACATGCGCGATGATATCGCCGATGTTACGCTTGATCGTCGTCGGCGTGATGCCGTGCTCGGCGTTATACGCTTCCTGCTTTTCGCGGCGGCGGTCGGTCTCGCGCATCGCGCGCTCCATGCTGCCGGTGATGCGGTCGGCGTAGAGGATGACGCGCCCGTCGACGTTGCGCGCGGCGCGGCCGATCGTCTGGACGAGGCTGGTTTCGCTGCGCAGGAAGCCTTCCTTGTCGGCATCGAGGATCGCGACGAGCCCGCATTCGGGGATGTCGAGCCCCTCGCGCAGCAGGTTGATGCCGACGAGCACGTCGAACACGCCGAGGCGCAGGTCGCGGATGATCTCGATGCGCTCCAATGTTTCGACGTCGCTGTGCATGTAGCGCACCTTGAGCCCCGCCTCGTGGAGAAATTCGGTCAGGTCTTCGGCCATGCGCTTGGTCAGTGTGGTGACGAGGGTGCGATATCCCTTGGCAGCGGTCGCCTTGGCCTCGGCGATCAGGTCGTCGACCTGCTCTTCGACCGGCTTGATCTCGACCGGCGGGTCGATCAGCCCGGTCGGGCGGATGACCTGTTCGGCGAAGACGCCCTGGGTGCGGTCCATCTCCCACGTCCCCGGCGTTGCCGAGACGCTGACCGTCTGCGGGCGCATCATGTCCCATTCGGAAAAGCGCAAGGGGCGGTTGTCGATGCACGAGGGCAGGCGAAAGCCATATTCGGCGAGGGTGATCTTGCGGCGATGGTCGCCCTTCGACATCGCGCCGATCTGCGGGATCGTCTGGTGGCTTTCGTCGACGAAGAGCAACGCATTGTCGGGCAGATATTCGAATAGCGTCGGCGGCGGCTCGCCGGGGAGGCGACCGGTCAGGAAGCGGCTGTAATTCTCGATTCCCGCGCAGCTGCCGGTGGCGGCGATCATCTCGAGATCGAAATTCGTGCGCTGTTCGAGCCGCTGCGCCTCGAGCAGCCGCCCCTCGGTTTCGAGTTCCTTGAGCCGCTCGGCAAGCTCGTGACGGATCGCCTCGGTCGCCTGTTTGAGCGTCGGCCCCGGTGTCACATAGTGGCTGTTGGCATAGATGCGGATCGAATCGAGCGTTGCGATCTTCTTGCCGGTCAGCGGGTCGAACTCGGTGATCTCCTCGATCTCGTCGCCGAAGAAGCTGACGCGCCACGCCATATCCTCGTAGTGCGAGGGAAAGATTTCAAGGCTGTCGCCGCGGACGCGGAAATTGCCGCGCGCGAACGCCTGGTCGTTGCGCTTGTACTGGAGCGCGACGAGCTTGCGGATGATTTCGCGATTGTCGGCGACCTGACCCTTTTTCAGATCGAAGATCATCGCGGAGTAGGTCTCGACCGAACCGATACCATAAAGGCACGATACCGATGCGACGATGATCACGTCGTCGCGTTCGAGCAGGGCGCGTGTCGCCGAGTGGCGCATGCGGTCGATCGCCTCGTTTACCGAGCTTTCCTTCTCGATATAGGTGTCGCTGCGCGGCACATAGGCCTCGGGCTGGTAATAGTCGTAATAGCTGACGAAATATTCGACCGCATTGTTCGGAAAGAAGCTCTTGAACTCGCCATAGAGCTGTGCCGCGAGGATCTTGTTCGGCGCAAGGATCAGCGCGGGCCGTTGCAGCTCCTCGATCACCTTTGCCATCGTGAAGGTCTTGCCCGATCCGGTGACGCCGAGCAGGACCTGATCGCGCTCGCCCTCCTTCGCCGTGTCGACGAGCTCGCGGATCGCGGTCGGCTGGTCGCCCGCAGGCTGATAGTCGCTGATCAACTCGAAACGGCGTCCGCCCTCGACCTTGTCGGGACGCGCGGGGCGGTGGGGGACATAATCCTCCGCCGTGTCGATTTCGTCGAGCGACGTGCGAATCTGAATTGCCATCGCGGCCAATATGGGGAGGATGAGAGGCTTCGGCAATGACGGGAGAGCGACGATGAACAAGCCTGTGATCGCAGCGGCGGCGGCGTCCATTCTGGTGCTGGCGGCGTGCGGAAAATCGGACGAAGGCGTATCGGCGAAAAACGCGTCGGTCGACGAAGTTCAGGAAAAGGTTGCTGCGGCCGCCAAGTCGGGCGAGTTCATGGCGCCGGGCCAGTGGAAGGGGTCGATGAAGGTCACGAACCTGGCGTTTCCCGAAGAAGAGAAATTGCCCGCGGCGATGCGCGACCAGATGAAGGCGCAGATGGCCAAGGGGCACAGTTTCGAAAATTGCCTGACGCCCGAGGAGGCGCGCGACCCGCGCAAGAATCTGGCCGATAACCAGGGCGGCCAATGCACCTACGATCATTTCGAGATGGCGAACGGGGTTATCGACGCAAAGATGACGTGCAACGCCGGGGGTGCCAAGCGGGTGATGACGATGAACGGCACCTATAGCCGCGACAGCTATGACATGAAGATGTCGGCGCGCGGCGACGGCAGCGGTCCGGCGGCGATGTCGATGGACATGGAAATGTCGGCGCGCCGGGTCGGCGAATGCAAGGCCGGCGACAGCTGATTGCGCGCTGCCGAGCGAAAGGCTGACAAGGGAACCGGGGAGGGGGCGGACTTGCCGGCCGGGAGGTAGGTGGGGCTACGTTCCCGACCGGCGAAGTCTCAGTGTATGGAACCGGCAAGTCCGGTGAAGAATGCCAGGGACCAGCTCGCATCCTTCGACCCACCGGTTCCAATTCGTCTACCTGAGAAATATCTCAGACCAGACCGCGGCATCGTGGGGACGCCGCGACCATTGAAAAATTGCAGGAACGGACCTGCGATGTGAGTTACAAGGGGTCACGTATCGGCATGTCGCCGAATCTTAGGGAAGCATTAACTTCATTTCTTGGTTTTTTGCGCAGAATTTCGCGGAACGAATGCGGCGAGCGCGCGTTTGAAGCGGCCTGTTACCGTTACATGGCAGTAACTATGGGTGGTGGCGGGTGTCGTTTGGCGTATCTACCGCGCTTCGAAGTGCCGGGGGGCATCAGAGGGTAGGGAATGGACCGCACGAAGACCAATGACGCCGACCATGCGGACGAGACCGATCGCATCATCGCCGAAGAACTCGAACGGCTTCTGGCGTCGCCGCTGTTCGTGCGCTCGCCGGTGCTGTCGCGCCTGCTGCAATTTCTGGCCGATCATCGGTTGCGCGGTGGCCGGAGCGCCCCGAAGGCCTATGCGATCGCCACCGAGGCTCTGGGCCGGAGCGCCGATTTCGACCCCGCGATAGACAGCTATCCGCGCGTGATGGTGGGGCGCCTGCGGGGACTCCTCGACCGCTATTATGCGGATACCGCCTGGGTTCACCGGCTGCGCGTACCGCAAGGCAGCTACGAACTTGTGGTCCAATATCGGGTGGCTCCCCCGTCACGCACACCCGGCGACGGCCAGGCGGCGACACATGCCGATGCTGGCGTCGGGCGCGCCGACGGGGCCGGCGAAGCGGGCGGCGACAGCGCGCGCCGATGGATGTGGGGTGCCGCCGCATTGCTCGCGGTGGCGATGCTCGCCGCGATCTGGTGGTATTTCCGCGGCGAAACCGAATTGCTGGGCCCAGAGCCTATGCCGCTGCTCGAAGTCAGCGCCCCGTCGGCGGGTGAAACGCCGGTCTCCCGGGCGATCGCCCGGGCGCTCGACGGCAAGCTGCGCGACGGGCTGCGGCGGTTCGACCTCGTCGACTTGCGCAGCGCGCGGTCGCCGGGCGGCGCGGCCCCCGACGGGGCGGCGGACTATCGGCTCGATTCCTCGATCGTACGCACGACCGAGGGGCCGGTCGACATTACGCTCGTCCTGAACCGCGTCGAGGATCAGCGGGCGATATGGTCGACGCAAATTCGGGTGACCGACGGCCAGATCCCCGAATTCGGGCCGCTCGCACCGGCGATTGCCCAGCTTGCCGGCGATTATGGCGTCATCGTGCGCGACCAGATACAGCGCCGGCCGGACGATTTCGCCCCGGGCTATCCGTGCCTTGCGCAGTTCAATCGCATGCGCCAGATGCGCAGCACGGCCAATGCGCGGCAGGTCGAGGCGTGCCTGCGGGCCTCGATCGAGGAACGACCCCGCGATGCGACGCTGCTCGGCGCGCTGTCCTGGCTTCGCTTCGGCGACTGGCAGCCGCGGCGGGATACCGCAGCCGGAAAGGCGGCTTTCGCCGATGCGCGGACCCTGGCCGAGGCCGCATATGAAAGCGGGCCGAACAGCACCGCGGGCCTGTTCGCGATGGCGCGGACCCATTTCTATGCCGGCGATTGCCAGGCGGGCATGGCGATGGGCGACGCCGCCGCGCTGCTCAATCCCTATGATCCCGACATTGCGGGATTCCTGGGGCTGTTCAAGGCATCGTGCGGCAACAATGCCGCAGCGATCCCGCTGCTCCGGCGCTCGGTCGAACTCGACCCCACCTATGCCGGGGTCCCGGCGGTGACGCTCGCCTTCATGCTGGCGCAGGGCGGCGAGGTCGATCAGGCGCTGGCGATTCTCGACCGCATGCCGTCGCCGAGCAATCTGGAGCCGCAATATCTGATGACCCGCGCGATCGTGCTGGCGCGCAAGGGCGACATGGTGGGAGCGCGCGCGATGTGGCAACGCGTGCTGGCCTATACGAAAAAGCCCGCCAGTGCGCCGCCCGAGGAGGTGCTGCGCCAGTTCATGATTACTCCCGCGGTCATCGCGCGCGCTGCCGACGCGCTCCGCGCCTCGGGCGTGGTCGCTTCGCAGGCCGCAGATCGAACGAGGCGCTGAGCCCGGGCGGTCGAAAGCGCGCCAGCGACGGGCCGGTGTCGGACGGCGATCACGCCAGCCCTCTTGCCAGTCCCGTCGCTGGGCTCTAGGGCAAATCCCAACATTCACGACATAGCCAGAAAAAAGGAACTGTGCATGAGCGATTCGGCTGAAAAGGTTAAAAAGATCGTCGTCGAACATCTGGGCGTCGAAGCCGACAAGGTCACCGAAGAAGCGAGCTTCATCGACGATCTGGGCGCCGACAGCCTCGACATTGTCGAACTGGTGATGGCGTTCGAAGAAGAATTCGGCGTCGAGATCCCCGACGATGCGGCGGAAAAGATCGCCACCGTCAAGGACGCGATCGACTATATCGAAGCGAACAAGGGCTAAGGCGGCCCGGTCCGGCATGGCCGGACGCGGCGGCGACGCTGCCCACGCGTTTCCGGCTTCCCGGTCCCTGACGCTCGCGCGTGAGAGGCCGGGAAGCTTTTTTTATGGGCATGCCCCGACAGAGTGATGCCGTGCCCCGGACAGGCCGGGGCCGACGAAAGGAATGACTATGCGCCGGGTTGTGGTGACGGGTTTGGGTCTGGTGACGCCTCTGGGCGGCGACGTCGAGACGAGCTGGGCCAATCTGATAGCCGGAAAGTCGGGTGCGGGAACGATCACCCGCTTCGACGCATCCGACCAGAAATGCACGATCGCGTGCGAGGTCAAGCCGGCCGACCATCCTTATGGCTTCGACCCGATGAAGCGCGTCGATCACAAGGTGCAGCGCCAGGTCGATCCGTTTATTATCTATGGCATCGATGCGGCCGGGCAGGCCCTCGAGGATGCCGGCCTCACCGATATGGACGAGGACACGAAGCTGCGCGCCGGCTGCTCGATCGGATCGGGCATCGGCGGCCTGCCGGGGATCGAGAGCGAAAGCCTGCTGCTCGCCGAAAAGGGGCCGGGCCGCGTCAGCCCGCATTTCGTCCACGGTCGCCTGATCAACCTGATTTCGGGACAGGTCAGCATCAAATACGGTCTGATGGGACCCAACCATGCGGTCGTCACCGCCTGTTCGACGGGCGCACATTCGATCGGCGACGCGGCCCGAATGATCAAGGACGGCGATGCCGACATCATGTTGGCGGGCGGGTCCGAATCGACGATCTGCCCGATCGGCATCGCGGGCTTCGCACAGGCGCGCGCGCTCAATATGAGCAGCAACGACGCGCCCGAAAAGGCGAGCCGTCCCTATGACAAGGACCGCGACGGCTTCGTGATGGGCGAGGGGGCCGGCGTCGTGGTGCTCGAGGAATATGAGCATGCCAAGGCGCGCGGCGCCAAGATCTATGCAGAGGTCGTGGGCTATGGTCTGTCGGGGGACGCCTATCACGTCACCGCACCGCACCCCGAAGGATTCGGCGCCTATCGTTCGATGGACATGGCGCTCAAAAAGGCGGGCATGGCCCCTGCCGATATCGACTATATCAACGCGCACGGCACCTCCACCATGGCCGATACGATCGAGCTGGGCGCGGTCAAGCGGCTGTTCGGCGATGCGATCGGCGGTGTGTCGATGAGTTCGACCAAGTCGGCGATCGGCCATCTGCTCGGCGGGGCCGGCGCCGTCGAGGCGATCTTCTGCATCCTGGCGATTCGCGACCAGATCGTTCCGCCGACGCTGAATCTCGACAATCCCGACGAGGGAACCGAAGGCGTCGACCTGGTCCCGCACACCTCGAAAAAGCGCCCGGTGAAAGCGGCGCTGAACAACAGCTTCGGTTTCGGCGGCACCAATGCCAGCCTGATCCTGAAGGCGGTCGACTGATCCTTCGCGTTTCCAAACTCCGTTCGCCCTGAGCTTGTCGAAGGGCCGTTTTTCCTTCAGACCTGAAGGCAAAAGGACGGTGCTTCGACAAGCTCAGCACGAGCGGAAGAGGGTTTGCGCAGCATGACACTCGCGCGGTTTTTACAGGCTATGATTCTGGCGCTGCTTCTCGCCGCCTGTTCGGGCGGCGCGCCGCGCGACACCGTCGTGGTCATCCCGTCGGGGGCCAGCATCGCCAAGGCAGGCGAGATACTCGAAGAGGCGGGTGCGACATCAGCCTCCGCCTTTGTCAATCATGCGCGCTTCCTTGGCAGCGACGACCCGATCAAGCCGGGCGAATATGAAGTGAAGCAGGGCATGAGCGCGGGCGACATCCTGGCGCTTCTGCAATCGGGCAAGACCGTCCAGCGGTTCGTTACCGTGCCGGAGGGCATGCCGTCGATCATGGTGTGGGAACGGCTGATGGCCGAAAAGCGGCTGAAGGGCGAGATACCGGTCCCGCCCGAAGGGAGCATTCTGCCCGACACCTATGCCTATACCACCGGCGAGACGCGCGCCGCGGTGTTGAAACGCATGCAGGCGGCGATGGACAAGAGCTTTGCCGAGCTGTGGGCGAAGCGCAGCCCGCGGACCGCGGCCAAGACGCGCAACGAAGCCCTGACGCTTGCGTCGATCGTCGAAAAGGAAACCGGGGTCCCCGCCGAGCGCCGCACCGTGGCCGGGGTCTATACCAACCGGCTGGCGGTGGGCATGAAGTTGCAGGCCGACCCGACGATCATCTATCCGATCACCAAGGGCAAGCCGCTCGGCCGCCGGATCAAGCGGTCGGAGATTCAGGCGGTGAACGACTATAATACCTACAGCATGACCGGGCTGCCCAAGGGGCCGATCGCCAACCCGGGCAAGGCCTCGATCGCGGCCGTGCTCGACCCCGAAGCGAACGACTATCTCTATTTCGTTGCTAAGGGCGACGGCGGCCACGTCTTTGCACGCACCCTTGCCGAGCACAGCGCGAATGTAGAGAAATGGTACGCGCTGCGGCGTGAGCGGGGCGAGATGTAGGACGCCGGTGGGCCGGCCCCGTTCGTGGGTGGCACCAGGATCGGAGCGACGCGGCGAAGCGGGAGTGAGCGAGATGACGGCAAAGCTGTTCCTCCACGGTGTGCCCGACAGCCCCGCGATCTGGAGCCCGCTGATCGACGCGCTCGATCTGGGCGACACGCCGGTCGCGGTGCCGGCTCTGCCTGGCTTCACCGGGCCTTTGCCTGCTGGTTTTGCGGCGACCAAGGACGCTTATGCCGACTGGGCGGTGGGGCAGGCGGAGGCGCTGGCGGCGGCGCACGGACCGATCGACATCGTCGGGCACGACTGGGGCGCGCTCATCGCGCAGCGGGTCGCGATGCTGCGCCCCGACCTGATCCGCAGCTGGACGGTTTCGAACGCCGTGATCGATCCCGACTATCGCGGCCATCGTATCGCGCACATCTGGAACAGGCCGATCATCGGCGAACTCTTCATGGCGCTCAGTCGGCCCGCGTCGCTCGCCAAAGGATTGTCGGCGCAGGGTGTGCCCGCCGGTATCGCCGCCGAAGAAGGCCGCCAATGGGCGCACAAGGACAAGCGCCGCGCGATCCTGAGGCTCTATCGATCGGCGCATGGCCTGGACTTTTCGCGCGACTGGGCGTGCGATCTGGCGCGGTTGCCGCGACGCGGCGCGCTGATCTGGGGCGCGGGCGATCCCTATGTCGACCTGTCGGTCGCAACGCGCTTTGCCAGTCGGCAACAGGTGCCGCTGACGGTCGTCGAGGGGGCTGGCCATTGGGCGATTGCCGAGCGGCCGCGCGATGTCGCGGAGGCGCTGCGCGCCTTTTGGGACCACCAGGCGGCGTGACCGAAACAATCGATCATTGTAAGGCAAATTATCGATTGGCCTTATCGACGCCGCGGCGCCATCTGTCCGCCCGTCCCCGACGCCCATCGATCCGCTTGCGGGTTTCGGCAGGGGCACTGAAATAGCCGGCGCGGTCATCCCCCCTCCCAACCGCGTCGCTGGCGCCGCGCCCATCGTCGTCACTGGAACGATGGGTGCGGCCGACCAGCGCCATTTCGATGCGCTGCGCACCGCGCATTTCCCGCCCGAGCGCAATCTCCTGTCGGCGCATATCACCCTGTTTCACCAGCTGCCGCCGTCGTCGCTCGATGGACTGGCGCAGCTTGTCCGGGCGATCGTTGCCGACACGCCGCCGCCCGATGCCGTGCTGCGCGAGGTCTATTCGCTCGGCCGCGGCGTCGCGTTTCGCGTCGAAAGCGCCGGGCTGCTGGCGGTGCGAGCGCGGATCGCCGACCGCTTTGCCGGCTTGCTCACCGCGCAGGACCGCGGGACACCCCGGCTGCACATCACGGTGCAGAACAAGGTCGAACCCGCGCGCGCGCAGGCCTTGCTCTCCGAACTTGCAGAATCCTTCCGTCCCCGCCCGCTCCGGATCGTCGGCCTGGCCGCCCATCATTATCGCGGAGGACCGTGGGAGCTGGCGTTCGAACGGAAATTTCGCGGCGCGCGCACAGGATATTGACCCGCGCCGCAGCCCTGCCTATAGGCGCTGCTCGCCCGCACGGGCGGCCTTTCGGGGCGGAGTAGCTCAGCTGGTTAGAGCAGCGGAATCATAATCCGCGTGTCGGGGGTTCAAGTCCCTCCTCCGCTACCAACCTTCCAGACATCGATCGCCTGCATGCACCCGTCATT
>CAZSMB010000051.1:0-5019 GCA_964607625.1 uncultured Sphingopyxis sp.
CGAAGATGACGGCAATGAACAAATTGATGCCCAGGATGAAGGCTGCTGTCATCGAATTGGCTCTATTACCCCGCCTCTTTAGAGCCGGAAACATATAAGCCAAGGAGCGAATCTTTCGTTAACCCAAAGACTTCCGCAGCAGTGTGTCTTAAGGAAAGCTGGGCTCGTCGTCCCCCAAGCGGGTGCGGTCGATTTCCGCGCGGCGCCGGTGGTCCCGCATTTTCAACAGGTCGTGCCGCGTCAGCATGCCGACCACCCGCCGCGTTGCGGGATCGACGACGGGAATGCGCCCCACGCCCGATTCGACCATCATGTCGGCAACATCGCCCGCCGGGGCATCGGGTGGGGCGACCGGCTGACCGACGTCGGATATCCTGTCGGACAGACGGCAATCGCCGGGCATGTCCGCGACACGCCAGCCGAGGACATCGGCGCGCGACACGAGGCCGATCAGACGCTGCCGCTCGTCGACGACGGGATAGCTGCGGTGTGCGGCGTCGCCGGCAAAATAGTCGAGCGCCTCGCGAACGGTCATCGATCCGGGCAAGGTGGCGGGATCGGAGGTCATCAGATCGCGCGCCTGCAAGAGCTCCATCGGATCGACAATATATTCCTGTCGGATATGCCGTCCGCGCCGGGCGATCTTTTCGGTCAGAATCGACCGGCGGATGACGAGCACGCTGACCGCATAGGCCGCCCCCGCGCTCGCGACGGTCAACGGCAAGGCGTCGAAAACCCCCGTAACCTCGGCGGCGAACAGGGCGCCGGTCAACGGCGCGCGCATCGCCCCGCTCAAGATGCCCGCCATCCCGACGAGAGCCCACAGGCCAGGGGTGCCCAGCCACAGCCGGCCGGCCAGCGCGCCCGCCGCACCGCCGAGAATCAGCAGCGGCGCCAGAATACCGCCCGACGTGCCCGACCCCAGGGCGACCAGCCAGACGACCGCCTTCACGACGATAAGGGCCAGGACAACGCGCAGGGCGAGCGCGCCGTCGAGCAGCGCCCGGATGCTCGCATAGCCGGCGCCGAGCACATGGGCATCGATCAGGCCGCCGGCTCCGACGACGATCGCCCCCAGCGCTGGCCACCACATCCAATGCACCGGGAGGCGGTGGAAAAAATCCTCGATACGATAGAGCAGGACGGACAGGAGGCTGGCGAACAGGCCGACCGCGACCCCGAGCGCGGCGGCAGAGAGAATCGCGGGGCCGGTCGCGGGCAGCGAAATCGCCACCGGAAACATCGGACCGGTGCCGACCAGTGAGGGCCGGCACGCCGTCGCCGTCAGGACCGCAACCGCGACGGGGACGAAGCTGCGGGGCTTCCATTCGAACAGCAATATTTCAAGGGCCAGCAGAATGGCGGCCAGCGGCGTGCCGAAAATCGCGGTCATCCCCGCGGCCGCCCCCGCGACAAGCAGCGTCTTGCGTTCCGCCGAGCTCAGATGGAAACGCTGTGCAAAGAGCGATCCGATCGCTCCGCCGGTCATTATAATCGGGCCTTCGGCACCGAACGGCCCGCCGCTGCCAATCGAAATCGCCGCCGATATCGGTTTCAATATCGCCACTTTCGGCGACAAACGGCTCTGGTTATAGAGGATCGCCTCGATCGCTTCGGGAATGCCGTGGCCGCGTATCTTGTCCGATCCAAAGCGCGCCATCACCCCGACGATCAGGCTGCCGATCACCGGAATGACGATCACCGCCAGCCCGACCGACGCCTCTGTGATCGCAACATGCGCGGTGGACAAGCGGCCGAACCAGAACAGATTCGTCGCGATCGCAATCAGCGCCAGCAACAGCCAGGCGCCAACCGCACCGCCCGCCCCGACGATCAACGCCAGGGCAGCGAGCAGAAGCATGCGCCGATCGGCGCTGTGATCCGCCAGCCGGGATGCGCGGTCGGGGGTGGCGGTCATCGGGAATCCATCGCAAGGTTGAACGGGCGTTCGCGCCATTATATCGCAATACGATATAAATCAACGGAGCTGTTTTCGATGCCTGCACCCGCCCCTGCGCCGACCGACGCCGATTACGCCGCGCTCGCCGATTTCCGCCATGCGCTGCGGCAGTTCCAGGCATTCAGCGAGGCGCGGGCGGCCGAACAGGGCCTGACGCCGCAGCAGCATCAGGCCCTGCTCGCGATTCGTGCCGCACCGGGGGCGCCGACCGTCGGCCATGTCGCCGACCGCCTGTTGTTGAAACCGCACAGCGCGACCGGCCTGATCGACCGGCTCGAACGGCTCGGCCTGATCGAGCGCGCCGCCGCGCCCGACGATCGCCGGCGCGCATTGCTTTACCTGACGGGCCGGGCGCACGACGTCCTCGCGGCGCTGTCTTCGGCGCATCGCGACGAGATACGGCGGCTGCGGCCGACGCTGGAAGCGATGCTCGCCGCGATCGGGTAACCGGCGCCACCGCCGGACGCGGCGCGGGCCGGATGGCCGGCACCGCGGCGAACCTCGTCGGTCTCGCCCTCCCCCGAAGCTGCCGCGCCGCAAGGGGTCGCCAAACCCCGCCGCGTCTGGCTATACGCGGTCCATGACCATTCTGACGTCCAGTGAAACCGCGGCGCTCGAGCGTGCGGCCGATGCGCCGATGCTCGCTCAGGTCGAAACATGGGCGGCGGTGAACAGCGGCACGGGCAACCTGCCCGGCCTCAAAACCGTCGCCGGCCTGCTCGCCGACGCCTATTCGGCGCTGCCCGGAGAGGTCCGCCTGGTTGCGCCCGATCCGGTCGAAAGCGTCGATGCGGCGGGCCATGTCCAGACCATCGAGCGCGGCGCGCATCTGCACCTCAGCGTTCGCCCCGAAGCCCCCGTGCAACTCCTGCTGACCGGCCATATGGACACGGTGTTCGCCGCCGATCACCCCTTTCAGTCGCTGCGCTGGCTCGAAGAGGGCGTGCTCAACGGCCCCGGAACCGCCGACATGAAGGGCGGACTCGCGGTGATCCTCGCGGCATTGTCGGCGCTCGAAGCCTCGCCTCTCGCGACGCGCGTCGGCTATGACGTGATGATCAACAGCGACGAGGAAACGGGCAGCCATGCCTCGGCGGGGCTGATCGCGCGGCTCGCAAAGGGCAAGGTCGCGGCGCTGACCTACGAACCCGCGCTCCCCGACGGCACGCTCGCGGGCGCGCGGCCGGGAAGCGGAAACTTTTCGGTGCTGATTCACGGTCGCTCGGCGCACGCCGGTCGCAACCCGGAGGAAGGGCGCAACGCGCTCGTCGCCGCCGCCGATCTCGCGCTGCGCCTGAATGGACTCAAGTCTTTGGATTTAAAAGTAAATCCTGCCAAAATCGACGGCGGCGGACCGAATAACGTCGTCCCCGACCAGGCGATCCTGCGCGTCAACATGCGCCCCGCAACGCCCGATGCCGCCGCCGCCGCCGAAGCGGCGCTACGCGACACTATCGCCAACATCGAACGCGACCACGACGTCCACTGCCACCTCCACGGCGGCTTCAACCGCCCGCCCAAACCGCTCGACGCGGCGGCGACGCGATTGTTCGAGCTGGTGCGCGATTGCGGCAGCGCCCTCGGCATCGACATCGCGTGGAAGGCGACCGGCGGGGTGTGCGACGGCAACAATATCGCGGCGTGCGGCGTACCCGTCGTCGATACGATGGGACCGCGCGGCGGCGCGATCCATTCGTCGGACGAATTTCTGATCACCGACAGCCTGCCCGAACGCGCGCGGCTGTCGGCGCTCACCCTTTTAAGACTAGCGGAACGGGGGACTGTGTGAGCTATGTGATCCGGGCGGCGAAGCCGGGCGATCTCCAGAGCATTTACGAAATGGCGAAGCTGACGGGAGGCGGCTTCACCAACCTGCCCCCCGACAAGAAGGCGCTGAGCGGCAAGCTCGAGCGCGCCGAGGCGAGCTTTGCGTCGGACAAGGAATATCCCGCCGACGAGCTGTATCTGATGGTCCTTGCCGACAGCGAAACGAACGAGGTGCGCGGCACCTGCCAGATTTTCGGGCAAGTCGGCCAGCGCTGGCCCTTCTATTCCTATCGCATCGGCACCGACAGCAAGCATAGCGAGCAATTGGGACGCACCTTTCACGCCCAGATCCTGATGCTCAGCAACGATCTGAACGGCGCGAGCGAGGTCGGCGGGCTCTTCCTCCACCCCGCGGCGCGCGCCGGCGGGCTGGGCCTGCTGCTCGCGCGGTCGCGCTATCTGTTCATCGCCCGCCACCGCGCGCGCTTCGCCGACCGCATCCTCGCCGAACTGCGCGGCGTGATCGACGAGGCGGGGGGCTCGCCCTTCTGGGACGGCGTCGCCGGCAAGTTCTTCGGCATGAGCTTTCAGGAAGCCGACCAGTTCAACGCGGTCCACGGCAACCAGTTCATCGCCGACCTGATGCCCAAGCATCCGGTCTATGTCGCGATGCTGCCCGACACGGCGCGCAGCGTCATCGGCGTTCCGCACCCCAGCGGCCGCGCAGCGATGCGGATGCTCGAAAACGAGGGCTTTGCCTTTGAAAACTATATCGACATCTTCGACGGCGGCCCGACGATGACCGCGCGCACCGACCAGGTCGCAAGCATTCGCGACGCGCAGCATTTCGAGTTGACGGGGATAGCCGACGGCGGCGACGACGCGTTGATCGCCACGGGCCGGCTCGACGGATTCCGATGCTGCTATGGCAAGGTGGGCGCGGACGGCACCATCGACGCAAAGAGCGCCGGGTTGCTGGGCGTGACCGCCGGCGACGAGATCAGCTGGATCGGGCGATAGGACGGAAGAAAGCCCCTCCTCTTCAGAGGAGGGGTTTGGGGTAGCGGACGCCGGTGAAGGCGCACCACCCCGCTGCGACTAGCGAGCAAGCTCGCAAGTCTCGCTGCCCCTCCTCTGAAGAGGAGGGGGAAATTATGGGACAGAATATATGCTCACCGAAATCAACTTCGACGGGATTATCGGCCCGACGCACAATTATGCGGGGCTGAGCCGCGGTAATATCGCCTCGTCGAGCCACGCGGGCGACGTGTCGCAGCCGCGCGCCGCGGCGC
>CAZSMB010000051.1:5119-8607 GCA_964607625.1 uncultured Sphingopyxis sp.
AATATCGCCTCGTCGAGCCACGCGGGCGACGTGTCGCAGCCGCGCGCCGCGGCGCTCCAGGGCGTCGAGAAGATGCGCCACAATCTGGCGCTCGGCCTCGCCCAGGGTTTCTTCGTCCCGCTCGACCGGCCCGACGCGGCGTGGCTCGCTGCCCTTGGCACGACCCTCGAAGCTGCCGAGCCGCACCTGCGCGCGCAGGCCTGGTCGGCTTCGTCGATGTGGGCGGCCAATGCCGCAACCGTCTCTCCCGCGCCCGACAGCAGCGACGGCACATGCCACCTGACCGTCGCGAACCTGATGACGATGCCGCACCGCAGCCACGAGTGGCAGGGCACGCTTGCCCAACTCAGGCTCGCTTTCTCCGATCCCGGCTTCGCCGTGCACGCCCCCGTTCCCGCCCCCTTCGGCGACGAGGGCGCGGCGAACCATATGCGGCTGTGCGCCGGGCACGATGCGCCGGGGGTCGAAATCTTCGTCTATGGGGTCGGTGGAGGCCGCTTCCCGGCCCGCCAGCATCTCGACGCGTCGAAGGCGATCGCGCGCCACCACCGGCTCGACCCGGCCAAGACGCTGTTCCTCCGCCAGTCGGACACCGCGATCCAGGGCGGCGCCTTTCACAACGATGTCGTCGCGGTCGCGAACGAGCGTGTGCTGTTCACCCACGAAACCGCGTTCGAGGACCGCGAGGATGCCCACGCCCGGATCCGCGCCGCCTTCCCCGAGGTCGAGATCGTCGAGGTCCCCGCGAGCGCCGTCAGCCTGCCCGACGCGATCAAATCCTATCTGTTCAACGCCCAGCTCGTCAGCCTGCCCGGCGACGGCGGCATGGGGCTCGTCGTACCGACCGAAGCGCGCGAGACGCCGAGCGTGTGGACGTGGCTCGAAGCGCATGTCGCGGGCAACGGCCCGATCCGCCGCCTTCTTCCCGTCGACGTGCGCCAGTCGATGGCGAATGGCGGCGGCCCCGCCTGCCTGCGACTGCGCGTCGTTGCGGATCCGGCGACGGTCGACCCGCGCTTCATCGCCGACGCTGCCAGGCTCGACACGATCGCAGATGTTATCGAGAAGCACTGGCCCGAAGCGATCGCGCCGGGCGATCTGGCATCGACCGCACTCGTCGCCGACGTCCGGCGCGCGCGCTCGGCGTTGCTGGACGTGCTGGGGCTGAGCGACCTGGTTTGACGGCGGCTTTCGGCGGGGTGCGGGCCTTTAACCCCATTGTCATCCCGGTGGTTTTCCGCACCGGCGAGATCCCGGCCTGCGCCGGGATGACGGATTGGGGGATAGTCCGCTTCCCATCCCAAGACCATCGCGCCTTGTCGCCCTTCCCTTCCCTTATCTGTCGGATTAACTTACAGTTTACCATAGGTGCGAAACCGGGAGTCCCGGTTTTTCGCCGCTGGCACGGCTCTTGCGGGGTGTATGGCGATGCTAAAGAAAATCGGACGTCTCTTCGTCATCAAGACGCGCTTCGAAGCCTGCCTGATCATCTATGCACTCGCCGTCGGGGCAATGGCGCGCGGGACGGCCTATCTCCACGAATTTCCCGGTTTTGGCGGAAAATTGCTGCTTGTCGCGTGCAGCGGGTCGGTCTTTCTTGCCGGGGCGAAGATTTTCGACTGCCTGCGATATGAGCAGGCAAGGCGTGCGGAACAAGAATCCCGGGCCGCGACATAAGCGCGCCGCGGACTTTCGCCCGTCACGACTTTGTGCCAAGGCGCTCGCCATGGGCAGGATAGGCGGCAACCCCGACATCGGAATGGAACATGCCTATGGGCTGGCGCTGCGCATCGCACGCTGGCGTGTCGGGGCGGAGGGCACGCCCTTGCTGTTCCTGAACGGGATCGGCGCCGATATCGCCGCAGCCGCGCCGCTCCTCGCGCAGTTGCACGGGCGCGAGGTGTGGACGCTCGATATGCCCGGCGTCGGGGGATCGCCCGACGCGCTGATGCCCTATGGCGCGCCGACGATGGCCGCGATCGTCATGGACATCGCCGATCGCTTCGGCCAGCGCACCCTCGACATCGCGGGGTTCAGCTGGGGCGGCGCGCTCGCGCAGCAGGTCGCGGTGCAGTTTCGCGACCGCATCCGCCGCATGGTGTTGATGGCCACGACGCCCACGGTCAATGCGCCGGGTATCGGCTGGGCCGCGATGCTGGACGATGACATGCTGGCGAGCGGGCTCAGGCTGCCGACCGCCACCCCGCTCGGCCTTGCCTATCAGGCGACGGCCATGGCGGGCTGGACGAGCGCGGCGATGCTGCCGTCGCTCCGGAACCTGCCGACGCTGATCCTGACGGGCCGGCGCGACGGGGTCGTTCCCGCCGCGCACGGACAGGCGATCGCCGACCTGATCGACGGCGCGGTGCTCGAAACAATGCAGGGATCGCACCTCTTCCCCTTCACCCACGCGGCAAAGGTCGCGGCGCGGATTACGGCGTTTCTGGACCAGCCGGCGGCGAATCAGGCTGCGGCTTGAGGAAATCGGCGATCGCCGCGGCGGTCGCATCGGGCGCCTCCTCCATCGGCAAATGACCGACCCCGTCGAGCAGGACGACCTTTGAGCCGGCGATGCGTTCGTGGAAGGTCTGCGCCGCGCTGGGGTTGATCAGGCGATCCGCCTTGCCGAACAGGATCAGCGTCGGCGCCTCGATGTCGCCGATGCGGTCGGCCATCGCGGGTTCGCGGTCGAGCGTCGCGCGCAGCGCGGTCGCTTCGCGATTGCCCGGAAAGCGCAGTAGTTCCCAGTAACGGTCGATCATCGCGTCGTCGACGATCGCCTGATTGGCAACCGAACCGCGCAGCGATTTCTCGACCAGCCCGCGCGGCGTGATCTGGCCGGCGAGCCATCGCCCGAAGGGATATTTGAGCAAGCGGAAGCCGACGTTCGAGGGCGGCGGCGCTTCGCCTTTTCGCAGCGGCATGCCCGCGGCATCGAGGAGCAGCAGGGCATCGACGCGGTCGGGCTCGGCCAGCGCGTAGCGCCACGCGACCCAGCCCCCCATCGAATTGCCGCCAAGGATGAAATGATCCAGACCCAGCTTCGCAGCGACGACGTCGACTGCCGCGATCATGCCGCTCGCGCCATAATCCTTGTCGGGCGTGCCCCCCGTAAGCCCGTGGCCGGGCAGGTCGAGCGTCACGATGCGATAGTCGCCGCCGAGCCGGTTCACCAGCGGTTCCCACGTCTGGAGACTGGCGTTCGAGCCATGAAGCAGGATCATCGCCGGACCGTCGGCCTTGCCCTGGTCGCGGTAGTGGATCCGCTGCCCCGCCGGTCCGGCAGCGAAGGCGGCGTCGGGACCGCCATATTTGGCAATCATCGCATCGCGATCGGTATCGGGTGTGCGCAGCAGCAGGAAGGCGACGAGGATCGCCAGCACGACCCCAAGCGGAATCAGAACCCGCTTGCGACGCAACAGCGGACGCCGCGGCGGCGGCGCTTCATATTCGTCATCGTCTATCATTGCGGTCTCCCCCCGACCCGG
>CAZSMB010000051.1:8707-13314 GCA_964607625.1 uncultured Sphingopyxis sp.
AGCTTGACCGGTTCGGCCTTGGTGCGGGTGACACGTTCGATGTCGCGCAGATAAGGACGTTCGTCGGGGGCGACGAAACTGATCGCGATGCCTTCCGCCCCGGCGCGCGCGGTGCGGCCGATACGGTGAACATATTGTTCCGGAACGTTCGGGATCTCGAAGTTGATCACGTGGCTGACCCCCGACACGTCGATGCCGCGCGCGGCAATATCGGTCGCAACGAGCAGCTTTACCTGTCCCGACCGAAACGCCTGGAGCGCGGTGGTCCGCTGTGCCTGGCTCTTGTTGCCGTGGATCGCAAAGGCATCGATGCCGGCACCCTTCAGGTGGCGGACGACCCGGTCGGCGCCGTGTTTGGTGCGCGTGAAGATCAGCGCCCGGTCGATATCCTCGATACGAAGGACATGGTGGAGCAGCGCCTGCTTTTCCTTCTGTTCGACGAAGGTCACCTGCTGGCGGATCTTTTCGGCGGTCGTCGCCTGCGGCGTGACCGAAACCGTGACGGGATCGTGCAGGAATTGCTGCGCAAGCGCCGCAATTTCCTTGGGCATCGTCGCCGAGAAAAAGAGATTCTGCCGCTGCCGGGGAAGCAGCTTCGCCACCCGGCGCAGCGAGTGGATGAAGCCCATGTCCATCATCTGATCGGCCTCGTCGAGCACGAAAATCTCGACGTCGTCGAGGCGAAGCGCACGCTGATCGATCAGGTCGAGCAGGCGGCCCGGGGTTGCGACGAGGATGTCGACGCCCTGTCCAAGCTCGCGAATCTGCTTGTTGATGGGTACGCCGCCAAAAACGGTCATCACGCTGAATTTCGCGAAGCGGCCGTAATCGCGGCAGCTCTGCGCAATCTGTGCGGCCAGTTCGCGCGTCGGCGACAGCACCAGCATCCGGCAGCCGCGCGGGCTGCGCGGCTTCGGGTTATTCAGCATATAGTCGAGAGACGGCAGCGAAAAGGCCGCTGTCTTGCCGGTACCGGTCTGCGCGATGCCGCACAGGTCGCGGCCTTCCATAAGGACCGGGATCGCCTGTTGCTGGATCGGGGTCGGCTGGGTGTAGCGCTTGGCCGTCAGCGCACGCTCGATGTCGGCGTGGAGGCCAAAGTCTTTGAATTCCATCTGGTATAACTCACAAAAATCGTCGTGAACGCGGCCGCGGGGCGAACGCGCACGATGGGCGGGTTCGAAACGACCCGCGTGAAAGGGTGCCTCAAGGGACTTAGCGCAACCGGCTCGTCCGGCCCGTTTGCGGGCGGGAAAATCACGCTGCCGGTATCGCGCGGCTCCAAGCCGCCATGCTGCGCTGCACAATCATATGGCATGGCTTGCGCGCAATTGCAAGAATCTTGCGCGGTGCGGGATTGCCCCCCTTCCCCGTTCGTGCTTCGACGGAGCGGGAGAGGAGAGCGTCGTGGCCGAAAAGATCCTTGTTATCGACGAAGGCACAACATCGACCCGAACGATGCTGTTCGCGGCCGACGGCACTCCGCTGGGCAGCGCGCAACGCGAATTCCGGCAATATTATCCCGGACCGGGCCTGGTCGAACATGACGCCGCGGAAATCTGGGCGGCGACACTGGCCTGCACCCGGGCGATGGTCGACAAGGCCGGCGGCCCCGGGCAGGTTGCGTCGATCGGCATCACCAACCAGCGGGAAACCATTATATTCTGGGACCGAAACACGGGAGACCCGCTGGCCCCCGCGATCGTCTGGCAGGACCGCAGAACCGCAACCGAATGCCGCAGGCTGAAGGAAGCGGGCCACGAAGCCGCGGTACAGGAAAAAAGCGGCCTGCTGCTCGACCCCTATTTTTCGGGCACGAAGATCGGCTGGGCGCTCGAGAACTGGCCCCAGCTTCGCGATGCCGGCGACAGGCTGGCAGTGGGAACGATCGAATCCTACCTCGTCCACCGATTGACCGGCGGGGTCCATGTATCCGATGCCACGAACGCCTCGCGCACGCTGCTGATGGATATCGAACGCGGGGCGTGGGACGCGGGGCTGTGCGAGCTTTTGGATGTGCCGATGCGCCTCCTTCCCGAAATCGCGAGTTGTACCGAGCGTGTCGGGACGACCCACCCCGACCTGTTCGGGGCGCCGATCGCCATCGCGGGGATGGCGGGCGACCAGCAGGCGGCGACCATCGGGCAGGCCTGTCTTGACCCCGGACAGACCAAGGCGACCTTCGGCACCGGCGCCTTCATCCTGTCGGCAAGCGGCGCCAAGCGCGCGACATCCGCAAACCGCCTGCTCTCGACGATCCTCGTACAGGAAGGCGACAGGCGTCTCTACGCGCTCGAGGGGTCCGTCTTTGTCGCGGGAAGCCTGATCAAATGGCTACGCGACGGGTTGGGCCTGCTGGCGAACGCCGGCGAGAGCGAGGGGTTGGCGCGGTCGGTCCCGGACAATGGCGGCGTCTATCTGGTGCCCGCGCTGTCGGGTCTCGGCGCACCGCACTGGCGGCCCGATGCGCTGGCCGCGCTGACGGGCCTCAGCTTTGCGAGCGGCAAGGCGCATGTCGCGCGCGCCGCGCTGGAAGCGCAGGCGTATCAGGCGCACGACCTGAAGGCCGCCTTTGCCGCCGACGGCGTGGACTGGGCCGAATTGCGCATCGACGGCGGCATGGCGGCAAATGACTGGATGGCACAGGATCTGGCAAACATGCTCGACCTGATCGTGGAGCGGCCCGATTTCGTCGAAAGCACGGCGCTCGGCGCGGCGATGCTCGCGGCGACTGGCGCCGGCTTTTATCCCGACCTTGCCGCCGCCGCCGCGGCCATGCGCGGGCGCACGACGCGCTTCACCCCGGCATTGGGCGCGCAGGAACGCAAAACGCGCCTTGCCGGCTGGCAAAGCGCGCTTGCGAACGTACTGGGATAGCTCCGTTTGCCGGAGCCAGCCTTCAACGCTTGAGGGTAAGGCCGCCGAAGCGCTTGTTGAACTTCGCGACCTGGCCACCCTGATCGAGCAGGCGCTGATTGCCGCCGGTCCATGCCGGGTGCGCGGTGGGATCGATTTCGAGCGTCAGCGTGTCGCCTTCGCTGCCCCAGGTCGAGCGCGTCTGATATTCGGTGCCATCGGTCATCTTGACCGTGATCATGTGATAGGCGGGGTGAATGTCTTTTTTCATCTCTGTAGCTCCTGTGCCGCTGGTTACCGACCAGCAGCGTGAGTCCGTGCATCCCCGTCAAGGGGCCGCGAAGCGGCGGCCTTTAAGGGCCAATGACAAAAAATGCAACTCCCCTGCTTCGTCACCCCGGACCAAGGTCGGGATAACGAAGGAAGAGCCATCGCCTTCAGTCGGCCGGCGGGTCTGCAATCATCGCGGTGAACTGGCATTCGGTCGCGAGTTGGTCGCCGAGCATCGCACGGCCTTCAAACTTGCAGATGGTCCGCTTTGCCTGAAGGATGGTGACGTGGAGGTCGAGCAGATGTCCGGGTTCGACGGGCTTGCGAAATTTCACGCCGTCGATGCCCATGAAATAGACGAGCTTGCCCGTCCCCGCGAGTCCCAGCGATTCGATCGCCAGCACCCCGCCGGCCTGCGCCAGCGCCTCGACGATGAGGACGCCGGGCATGATCGGCCGGCCCGGAAAATGACCCTGAAAGAAGGGCTCGTTCATCGCCACTGCCTTGACCGCATGGATCGAGGTGTCCTTCACCATCGATTCCACCCGGTCGACGAGCAGCATCGGATAACGATGCGGCAGCAGGTCAAGGATCCGGCGGATGTCCACCGGTCCCAGGACCTCGCCTTTCCCGTCTCCGTCCGTCATCGGATCAGCGCGTGGTGGGCTGATTGCCGCTGGCGGGAGCCGGAGCGGCCGCGCCCTGCTGCGCCCGCGCCGCGTCCATCATCTGCTGGTTCTTTTCCTGGACCAGCTGGCCCGGCTTGTAACCGGCCGGCACCGCGGTCGACACGCTCGGCAGGATGCGGTTGAGCTCGGCGACCACCGCGGCCGTGATATCGGCGTTGTTCTCGCGCGCCAGCACCGCGTCGGGCTGGAGCAACAGGTCGACTTTCTTGGTGGTCATCGCGGCCTTGATCGCCTCGTTCATGCGAACGCTGATCTGGTCCTCGACATAGGCGATCGCGAGATCGACGGGCTCGCCGATCTTGTTGAGTTCGGCGGCCGCCGACTGGCGCTTGTCCTGCACCGCCTTGGCCGCGGCCTGAAGAGCCGCTTGGTTCTGCGGGGTTTTCTTCGCCTCTTCGTTATATTTGGCGACGAGGACGTTCAGTTCGGCCTGGAGAGTCTGACCGCGGGTTTCCTGCTGGTCGATCTGGGCCTTGTAGGTCGTCTGGATCTGCTGCGACGCGGTCTTGAACGCGTTCGACTGCGCCGCTGCGGCGCGGACGTCGGCAACCGCGACCGCGCGCGCCTGGGCGGCAGCCGGAGCGGCGAACATGGGCGAGATCGACAGGCTGGCGACTGCCAGCGCCGAGGCAGTGAAAATTTTCTTCATCAGAATTGGGTTCCTACGTTGAATGAGAAGCGTTTGGTATCATCGCCCTCTTCTTTGCGAAGGGCGTAAGCGAAGTCGATCCGGAAGGGACCGAAGGGGGAGTTCCAGTTGACCCCGACGCCGACCGAGACGCGCGGCAGCCA
>CAZSMB010000051.1:13414-18243 GCA_964607625.1 uncultured Sphingopyxis sp.
TCGCAATCGTCGCCGAAATAATAGAGGCTCTTGTCCAGCGTCACATCGTCGTAGTTCAGGCTGTAGCGCCCGAAAACCGACATATATTCGGTCAGCGGTACGCCCACATTGACCTGGAAACCGGTGGTCGTCTGCTCGAAGGTCGTCTGGCGATCGTTGTTGATGAAGTTGAACGAGTTGAGGTCGCGCCGATAGATGCTGCCGCCGAGCGAGATGTTCCGGTCGAACAGATAGGGTTCGGTAAAGCCGAGTTCGACCGACTTGGAATAGCTCGAATAGTTGACCGAAGCCTGAAGCTGCTGCCCCAGGCCGCGGAAGTTGCGTTGGCGCACCGATGCCTGGACGAGGAAGCTTTCGATCGACGAGAAGCCTGCCGACAGCGACAGTTCGCCCGTCGGTTTTTCTTCCACATTGGTTTCGAGGATGATGCGATCGGGCGTGCTGCCTTCCTTGCGCTCGATCTCCAGATTATCCTGGAAATAGCCAAGGCTGTTGATGCGGTTCTCGGTGCGTTTGAGCGCAAAGCTGTTGAACGCATCGCCTTCGTTCAGGCGGAATTCCCTGCGCAAAACCTTGTCCTGCGTCAGCGTGTTGCCGTTGACGTCGATCCGCTCGACATAGGTACGCGGACTTTCGCCGACGTTGAACGTGATGTCCATCGTCCGGTCTTCGGCATTCCGATGGAACTCGGGATTGATGTCGGCAAAGGCATAGCCGAACAGCCCCGCGGTTTCGCTCAGACTCTCGACCGTATCCTCGACCTGCTTGGCGTTATACCAGTCGCCGGTCTTCATCGGTAGCAGCCGCTGCATCGTCTCGGGCTTGAAATCGCGCAGACTGCTCTCGATCTTCACGTCGCCGAACTTGTAGCGTTCGCCCTCCTCGACGACATAGGTGATGATGAAGTCCTGTTTGTTGCTCGTCAGCTCGGCAACCGCCGAAATGACGCGGAAGTCGGCATAGCCGTTCTGCAGGTAGAAGAGGCGCAGCTTCTGCTGGTCGTAGGCAAGACGGTCGGGATCGTAGGTCGTGTTCGACGACAGGAACGACAGCAGGCCGCCCGTCGTGCGGGTCGCCATCTCGTCCTTCAGGTCACCGTCGCTGAACTTCTCGTTGCCGATGATGTTGATCTGGCGAACCTTGGACTTTGGCCCTTCGGTGATTTCAAAGACGACATCGACGCGGTTCTGGTCGAGCTGGACCATCTTAGGATCGACGGTCGCGGCGAAGCGGCCCTGCCGCTTGTAGAGTTCGATGATGCGCGCGACATCGGCGCGCACCTTCGACCGGGTGAAGATCTGGCGCGGGGCGAGCTTGATCTCGGGCCGGATCTTGTCTTCCTTGAGCCGCTTGTTGCCCTCCAGAATGACGCGGTTGATCACCGGGTTCTCGACGACCTGGATCGTCAGCGCGCCATCATCGTCGGTGATCTGATAATCCTGGAATAACTCGGTCGAAGCGAGATCCTTCAGCGCCTGATCCAGCGTCGCACGGTCATATTCCTGCCCGACGCGCAGCCGCAGATACGAGAGGATCGTCTGGGATTCGAGCCGCTGGTTCCCGGTCACGTTGATCGACTTGACCGTCGAGGCGGTCGGCACCGCCTCGGTCGTCGGAACGGGGACCGTAGGGACGGTCGGGGGGGGCGCGGCCTCCTGCGCAAGGGCAGGCCCAGCCAGCGTCGTGCCCGCAAGGAGGAGCGCCGACAGCTGCACTCGCGCCGTAAATTTGTGTGAAACCACGCTGTTCATCCCGCAAAAATTCATTCCCAGCGCCCGAACCCCCGTAAGTCCGAGCGCGCTCTCCCTGCCCGAGTCCGGCTATCCAATCAAGCGGGCGATCCGGTCCCACAGGCCGAATGAGCCCAAATCGTTGAAAGTCACGACCAGCATCAGCGTTACGACCGCCGCAAACCCGAATCGAAACGCCCATTCCTGAGCCTGTGGCGGCGCCGGACGCCGCCTGATCGCCTCATATCCATAGAAAAGCAAATGACCGCCATCGAGCATCGGCAATGGCAACAGGTTGATGAACCCCAGATTGATGGAGATCAGCGCGATGAGGAAGATCAGCGACGCCGGGCCCATCACCGCCGCCTCACCAGATATCCGTGCCATGTTGAGCGGGCCGCTGACATCCTTGATCGAGCGGCGACCGGTAACGATCTGCGCGAGCACTTCGCCCGTCTGCCGGACGATCTGCCCCGTCTGCTTGAGGCCGACGAGCGGCGCCTCCCAGAGCGGAACGCGCTCGAACACCGGCTTGCCGGCGGCGATGCCGATCACGCCGCGCTTGAAGACATTGCCGAAGCGATCGCGTTCCTCGGCGAGGCGCGGCGTCAGGCGCAGCGTCTGTTCGGCACCGCCGCGTTCGACAACGACGTCCATCGCTTCCCCCGGGCGATGTGCGACCGCCATCGGAATATCCATGAAGACGTCCATCCCGCGCCCGTCAACGGAGACGATCCGGTCCCCCGGCTCGATCCCGGCGGCCGCGGCGGCGCTTCCCTCTATCACCGCACCCGCGACCGGTGGCGTGTTCGGAGTTCCGCTGATCCATGCGAACCCGGCCAATATCAGGATCGCGAACAGGAAATTGGTGAGCGGGCCGGCGACGACGATCGCCGCACGCTTCCACACCGGCTGCGCGGGAAAGGTGTGCGAGCGTTCGGTGTCGGGCAGGCTTTGCCATTCGGCATCGGGCTGGCTGACCGCATCGCGGTCCCCGGCGAACTGGACATAGCCGCCCAGCGGCAGCCAGCCGATCTTCCATTCGGTACCGCGCTTGTCGGTCCAGCCGACGAGCTTGCGTCCGAAGCCGATCGAGAAGGCATCGGCCTTCACCCCGCACCAGCGGCCGACGATATAATGCCCATATTCGTGCACGAACACGAGCGGCCCCAGCACCACGATGAAGGCGAGGATAGTGAAGGGAATACCGGGAGCTTCAAGCATGTACGAGTTGGTCCACAAAAGTCTGCGCAGCCGCGCGCGATGCGGCATCGACACTGAATATGTCCTGAAGCGAAGCCGGTCGGGCCGGGGCCTCCGCATCGATTACCCGTCGTACCGTATCGACGATCGCAGGGAAGGCAATGCGCCCCGACAGGAAGGCGGCGACCGCGATCTCGTTCGCGGCATTGAGCTGGGCCGGACGCGCGCCACCCTCGGCGATCGCGGCGCGACAGAGCGCGGTCGCGGGGAAGCGCTCTTCGTCGGGGGCCTCGAAATCGAGCCGACCGACCGTCGCGAGATCGAGTGGGGCGCACGGCGTCGCCATGCGATGTGGCCAGGCGAGCGCGCTGGCGATCGGGATGCGCATATCGGGCGAACCGAGCTGCGCCAGTGTCGAGCAGTCGACGAACTCGACCATCGAATGGATCACCGACTGCGGATGGACAAGGATCTCGATACGGTCGAGCCCGACGGGGAACAGGTGATGCGCCTCGATCAACTCGAGCCCCTTGTTCATCATCGTCGCCGAATCGACACTGATCTTGGCACCCATCGACCAGTTGGGATGTGCGACCGCCTGCGCCGGCGTAACATGCGCCATTTCGCTTGCGCTCATCGTCCGGAAGGGGCCGCCGCTCGCGGTCAGGACGATGCGCCGCACATCGTCGATGCGTCCCCCCATCAGGCATTGGAAAATCGCATTATGTTCGGAATCGACGGGCAGGATCGTCGCACCGGAGGTACGCGCCGCAGCGGTCATCAATTCACCCGCCGATACCAACGACTCCTTGTTCGCCAGAGCGACATCGTGCCCCGCTGCGAGGGCTGCCATGGTCGGGGCGAGCCCCGCGCAGCCGACGATCGCGGCCATCACGAGGTCGGTGGGGCGCTGTGCCGCCTCGACCAGCGCCTCGGCGCCGGCCGCAGCTTCGATCCCCGTGCCGGCCAGGGCGTCGGCGAGGTCGCCGTGCCGTGCGGCATCGGCGATCACCGCCACGTCGGGATGAAATTCGCGCGCAAGCCTCGCTAGCTCGCCCACGTCGCTGTTCGCAGTCAGGACAGCCACCCGCCACCCCGTGCCGTCGCGTCGGACAAGGTCGAGCGTCGAGCGCCCGACCGAACCCGTGGCACCGAAAAGCGAAAGGCGCCGCGTCATGTCAGCCGGCCGCCCGCACCGCCAGCTGGCCGATTGCCGCGAGCGCCCCGAGCAACAGCGCGACGGGCAACAGCCCGTCCACGCGATCGAAAACGCCGCCATGCCCCGGGATCAGCTTGCCAGAATCCTTGACGCCCGCGCGCCGCTTCATCCAGCTTTCGCCCAAATCGCCGAGCTGCGCGAGCAGTCCCATAAACAGGCCGATCCACAGCGGAACGCCGACGATATCGGCGCGATCCCCGATCGTCGCGCTCGCGATCAGGGCCGCGATCATCCCGCCGATCAATCCCGACCAGGTTTTCGAAGGGCTGATACTGGGGGCAAGCCGTGTGCCGCCGAAGGCGCGGCCGGCGAAATAGGCGCCGATGTCGGTCGCCCAGACCATGCCGAACACCCACAGCGCCGCGGTCATGCCAAGACGGTCGCGAATGAACCACAGCCCTGCGACCGCGCCGAGCACAAGGATCGGGCCGAGGATGTGGAGCGCGGTCTTGGCGGCGCCGCCGAGCGTCATCGCCTTCACGAGCTGGAACCATTCGACGAGGACGAGCGCCCCGCCGACGAGCAGCAGCAGGCCGAAGGCGATGCCGCCGAACCACAGCGCGGCGCCCGCGATCGCGAACAGGATGATCGCCGAGGCGAGCCGCACCCAGAGATCCGATTTCGCTGCTGTCGTCATTGTCCGGGCTCTTTTCTTGAGCCCCTCCCCTTCAGGGGAG
>CAZSMB010000052.1:0-17993 GCA_964607625.1 uncultured Sphingopyxis sp.
TAGCCGCGTCGTCATAGCCGATTTCGCGCAGGATCGCGTCGCTGTGCTCGCCAGCGCGCGGCGCAGGCTGCACGGCCGCCTTGGGGCTGGCGGAGAGCGAGATCGGGGCGCGGATCACCGGCGCCGCGCACGGCGTACCGGGATATTCGACCTCTTCGACGAGCCCCATCGCCGCGACCTGCGGGTGCGACAGCGCCTCGGCGGGGCGCACAACCGGCGCCGCGGGGACGCGCGCCGCGGCCAGCTCGTCGACCGCTTCGTCGTTGGTCCGCGTAATGCACCATTGCTGCATGATCGCGCTCAGTTCGGCGCCATTGTCGCCGCGCGCGATGTCGCTGGCAAAGCGCGGATCGTCGACCAGTCCGGCATGTCCGACCAACGCGGCCCAGCGGCGGAAGATCGGGGCGCCGACGATCTGCGTCACGATCCAGCCATCGCGGGTGCGAAACAGGTCGGTGGGCGCCGAGCTGAAGCTGCGGTTGCCGATCGGGTGGCGCTCGACGCCGTTGAGGGCATGATCGATGGTCAGCGCATTCGACATGGCGAGCGCCGTCCCGAACAGCGACCCCGAGACGCATTGCCCCTTCCCCGTCGATTCGCGTTCGCGCAGCGCCAGCATCACCCCGAACGCGCAATGAAGCGCGGTCCCGAAGTCGACGTAATTGACCTGGGCGCGATAGGGTTGCCCGGGCGTCCCGGTCAGGTGGACCGTACCCGACATCGCCTGCCCCACCGCGTCGAAGCCGACCCGTGCGGCGAGCGGTCCGTCGCGCCCGAAGGCCGAAGCCGTCGCCAGGATGATGCGCGGGTTGATCGCGGCGAGGCTGTCATGGTCGAGCCCCAGCTTGACCAGTGCCTCGTGGGGGAGGTTCGCGACGACGACGTCGGCGGTCTCGACCAGGCGCCGTACGATCTTTCGCCCCTCGGGTGATCCGGGCTTCAGCGTCAGGCAGCGCTTGTTCCGGTTCATCTGCAGGAACATCGCCCCCGACCCGTCATCGGCCACCGGGACCGTATAGCGGTCGTCATTGCCCCCGGGTGCCTCGACCCGGATCACGTCGGCGCCATAATCGGCCAGCAACGCGGCGCAATATGGCCCGGCGATATAGCGCCCGAAATCGATTACCCTCACACCCGACAAAGGCATGGCCTGCTCCCGAATTCTATCACTTATGATAGTGGGCTAGCAGGCCCCCACCCCGCTCGCCAGCCCGTTCGCGGGACGGCGCGAAAATTGTGACGAGAGGGTTGCAAGATCGCGCGCGCGTCGCTAGTTGGCCCCTGCCTCAGCGAGGAGAGTTGGCTGAGTGGTCGAAAGCGTCGCACTCGAAATGCGAAGTGCCCGCAAGGGTACCGAGGGTTCGAATCCCTCACTCTCCTCCATTTTTTACATGTCCCTATATCCTCGACCACCGGCAGAAGGCCTGAGGTCAGCCGGGATTTCCGGCTGATTCGAGTTCCCATACCGCCGTGCGATGCGGACCCGCATATTTGCTCTCGCGCACGAGCGACGTTTGGGCGAACGACATCAGCGGCTTGATGATCCGAACCGTGTTTGAAGAGATTTGGCCGGCAAAGGCCGAACGGCACCGGCGGACGTGGAGATACGTCCGCATTAACAGGGACGCATAAAAATCGACATAAATCAGCCGTTTTTTGGATGTTTCCGGACGTCCTCGGAAAGAGCCTTGGAGCGGGTAGCGGGAATCGAACCCGCCTAGCTAGCTTGGAAGGCTAGAGCATTACCACTATGCTATACCCGCTTATCCAAGGCTGGCGGCGATTGCCATTTTGACGCGCCAGCGTCAAGCGATACGCGCACTGGCAATTGAGAACATCGTGGCAACATGCTATTTTCGCGGCGTGGATCAGTTGGACTCAATCGATAGCGCCCAACCGGACGCCCCCGTCCGCAAGATCATCCACGTCGACATGGACGCCTTTTACGCGTCGGTCGAACAGCGCGACGATCGGAGCCTGCGAGGTAAGCCGGTCGCAGTTGGCGGCTCTTCGCGCCGCGGCGTCGTCGCCGCCGCCTCCTATGAGGCGCGCAAATACGGGGTGCGGTCGGCGATGCCGAGCGTCACGGCGAAGCGTCAATGCCCCGAGTTGATTTTCGTGCCCCCGCGTTTCGAAGTCTACCGCGAGATATCGCAGCAGATCCGCGCCATCTTTCGCGACTATGCCGACGAGGTCGAACCGCTGTCGCTCGACGAAGCCTATCTCGACGTCACGCGCGACAAGGCCGGCATGGGCAGCGCCACGGCCGCGGCAAGGGCCATCCGGCGCCGCATCCTCGACGAAACGGGTCTCACCGCCTCTGCCGGGGTGTCGTACAATAAATTCATCGCAAAGCTGGCCTCCGACCAGAACAAGCCCGATGGGCTAACCATCGTCCCGCCGCGTAAAGGAGCCGCCTTCGTCCAGACTCTGTCGATCCGCCGCTTCCATGGCATCGGCCCCGTCACGGCGGCGAAGATGGAAGGGCTTGGCATTTATTCCGGCGCCGATCTCGCCGCGAAGGACATGGCGTGGCTTGCGACGCATTTCGGCAACAGCGCCGAATGGCTCCACAATCTCGCGCGCGGGATCGATCACCGCCGCGTCAAGTCGAACCGGCCGCTGAAATCGCTCGGCGGCGAGCGGACCTTTTTCAACGACCTCGTCGCCGACACCGAAATTCGCGAAGCGCTTGCGCATGTCTGCACCGTCGTATGGGATCGCGCCGCAAAGAAGAACGCCCGGGGCCGCACCGTAACGCTGAAGCTGCGCTACGCGGATTTCCGCACGATCACGCGGGCAAGATCGGTGGCGGCCCCGATCGCGGACGGGGCGGCCCTGCTGGCGGCCGGCGAAGCGATCCTTGCGCCGCTCCTGCCGGTCGAGCAGGGCATTCGCCTGCTCGGCATCACGCTCAGCAAATTCGAGGGCGAGGAAGACGACGCGCCGGACGCAGCTGTACCGGCGGACCTGCTGAGTTTGCTTTAGGGGCCAGGGTCTTGTCCGGACCCTATCCCGCCGGCGCGAACACCCGTTCCTTCGTCGCGGTGAAGCGGATCGACGGATTGCGCTGGGTGACATAGCCAACCTCCCACGCATCCTTCGCCATGAACACCGGCGCGCCATCGCGATCGGTGGCGGCGGCGCCCCGGTTGTCCGACTGAAATTGCTTGAGAGCGGCCGCATCGTCGCTCGCGATCCAGCGCGCGGTATCCCACGGGCTCGCTTCGAGCTTGGCTTCGACCTTATATTCGGCCGCAAGTCGGCTGATGAGGACGTCGAGCTGAAGTTGCCCCACGACGCCGACGATCATGTTGGCGCCGATTTCGGGGTAGAACACCTGGATGATCCCCTCTTCGGCCATGTCGTCGAGCGCCTTGCGCAGCTGCTTGGTCTTGGTCGGGTCGACCAGCGCGACGCGGCGCAGGATTTCCGGGGCGAAGTTGGGAAGCCCGGTTATGGTCACGTCGCTGCGTTCGGACAGCGTGTCGCCGACGCGCAAGGTGCCGTGGTTCGGAATGCCGATGATGTCCCCCGGCCACGCTTCCTCCGCCATTTCGCGGTCCTGGGCGAGGAAGAGCATCGGACGGCTGATGGCGATCGCCTTGCCCGTTCCCCCCTGGGTAAGGCGCATCCCGCGCTCGAACTTGCCCGAACATAGCCGCATGAATGCGATGCGGTCGCGGTGCGCGGGATTCATGTTGGCCTGCACCTTGAAAACGAAACCGGTGACGGCGGCATCGTCGGGTTCGACCGGCGCCGGCTCGGCGGGTTGGGGCTGCGGGCCAGGCGCGTGCGCGGCGAGCCCCGCGAGCAGTTCGACGACCCCGAATTCCTTGAGCGCCGAGCCGAAATAGACCGGCGTCAGGTCGCCGCCGCGGTAGGCGCCGGCATCGAAGGGTGCATAGCCCGCCGAGGCAAGCTCTATTTCCTCGTTGAACTGATCGAGCGCGCGGGCATCGACCGCGGCCGCCAGCTTGGGGTCGTCATGACCGCTCAGCGCGATCCGTTCCCCCTCGAACGCCCGCGACGCTTCCTGGCCGGGGACCGCGAGCGACGGTTCGACGAGGTCGTAAAGCCCCGAAAAAGTGCCCCCCATCCCGACCGGCCAGTTCATCGGCGCGACGTCGAGTGCTAGCCGGTCGGCCACTTCGTCGAGCAGTTCGAACGGAGATTGCCCCTCGCGGTCGACCTTGTTGATGAAGGTGATGATCGGCACCGAGCGCAGGCGGCACACTTCGAACAGCTTCAACGTCTGCGGTTCGATGCCCTTGGCGGCGTCGATCACCATCACCGCGCTGTCGACCGCGGTCAGCGTGCGATAGGTGTCTTCGCTGAAATCCTCGTGGCCCGGGGTGTCGAGCAGGTTGAAGACGAGGCCCGCATGCTCGAACGTCATCACCGACGAGGTGACCGAAATGCCGCGCTGCTGTTCGATCTTCATCCAGTCCGACCGCGCGCGCCGTGCCTGCCCGCGCGCCTTGACCTCGCCCGCCATGTGGATCGCGCCGCCCGCAACGAGCAGCTTCTCGGTCAGCGTCGTCTTGCCCGCGTCGGGGTGCGAGATGATGGCGAAGGTGCGGCGGTCGGGGCGAGTGCTGGACATGGCGCGGGCGCCTAGCAGGTGGCGCCGCAGGTGGGAAGAGGCTGGCGGAACGGCGCAGCAGGGAGGCGCAGACCCCCCGATGGATATGCTCGTCCCTGATCCGGCCCGATGCCTTCCGTTACAGCCCGCCGGAGAAGGCCGGATTCCCGCCGATCGAAATCGCCGCGAGGATGCCGCTGACCACGAAAATGCACACCGCCGTCACGACGACGACGACGATCGTATAGACGATTGCCTTGTCTTCGGGCGCCTTCATCAGCCGGGGAAGGCCCAGGTACAGCAGGTACAGGCTGTAGAGACCCGCGAGCAGTCCGAGTAACGCCAGGCCGGGAACGAGCGAGAATATCCCCGCGACCCAGCCCGCCGTGGCCGAATAGACCGCGACCTTGAGCGCCTGGATGCGATTCTTCTGGCCGTCGAAGGTCGGCGCGAGCGCATCGATGACGAGCGCGACGATATAGACCCCGACGAGGGTCAGGCCGTAGGACAGCAGCGCGGTAACGATCGCTCCCGCCAGCGGCGGATGGTAGCTGAAACTGAGCGCGCGATATCCGAAAACCTGGCCGCCGATCAGGCTGGCAAGCGGCCCGATCGCCGCAAGGACGAGGACATAGGGGACATAGAGCGATTGCACCGTCTCTGCCTCGCCCTCGATCGCCGCCCAGCTTTCCTTGGGTTTCAACAGCATGTCCCTGGCGCGCTGGATGACGGCCCGGCTCGGCTGGCGCGGCGGGACCGGTTTGATGGATGGTGTCTCGGTCATTTTGCGTCTTTCCCCTGTTGCTCGTGTTGATAACGAAACGGAAGTCGCGAACCCGCCTATTCGCGGCTCGAAATCGTGCGGTGATCGACGTCACACCTTCCTTCGACACGGCCGCGCCGCAGGTCGATAGAGCTTGAAAGATCGACCGGCGGGCATAGATTGAGCCCATGATAGCAAAAGATCCATCCGGTTATGAACATGAAATCGATCCGATCGCCGCGCCGCTGATCGAACGTGCGCGCTTCGCGCCCGGCGACATCGTGCGTCACCGCATGTTCGACTTTCGCGGTGTCGTGTTCGACATCGACCCGGTCTTCGCCAACAGCGAGGAATGGTATCAGGCGATTCCGGAGGCGATCCGCCCGGCCAAGGAGCAACCCTATTATCACTTGCTCGCCGAAAACGACGAATCCTCTTACATCGCCTATGTCAGCCAGCAGAATTTGATCGCCGACCCCGATCAGGGGCCGGTCGACCATCCCCAGATCGACGCGATGTTCGACGGCCTGGACAAGGGGCGCTATCGCGTCCGCCCGATCCACCGGCATTGAGCCGGCGGCGGCGTCAGGCCTTTAACTTCCAGCCCGTCGCGAGCAGGCGATAGGTGATCAGGCCGAGCAGGATGTTCACCCCCAGCAGAGCGAGCACCGCGATCGCCACCGGATTGGCGATCGTCGAGTCGACGGTGCCGATGAAGCCATAGCGAAAGCCCATGATCGCGTAATAGACGGGGTTCATGTGGGCGACCGACTGGAACCAGGGCGCGAGGCGATCGACCGAGTAGAAGGTCCCCGACAGAAGCGCGAGCGGGGTGACGACGAAATTTGTTACTGCAGCCGCATGATCGAACTTTTCGGCCCAGACCGAGGTAATCAGGCCGAGAAAACCGATCATCGTCGCCCCGAGCAGTCCGAATGCCACGACCGCCCAGCCGTGCTGCGGCATCACATGCACCCCCGGCCACAGCAGCATGGCGAACCACAGCGCGAGCCCGACGAATACGGCGCGCGTCACCGCCGCGCCGATCAGCGCGATCATCAACTCGCCGACCGCGAGCGGCGGCATCAGATAGTCGACGATCGTGCCCTGGATCTTTCCCACCAGCAAAGAGAAGCTGGCGTTGGCAAAGCTGTTTTGCAGCATCGCCATCATGATGAGTCCCGGCGCGATGAAATCGGCAAAGGGCACGCCGATCACCGTGCGGCCCGCGCCGCCCAGTGCGACGGTGAAAATGACGAGAAACAGAAGCGTGGTGACGGCGGGCGCCCAGATTGTTTGGAGCTGCACCTTGAAAAACCGCCGGACCTCCTTGACATAGAGGGCCTGCAAGCCGGGCAGGTTCAGGGTGCGGATATGCGGGACGCCGGGTTCGGCAAAGGCCGGAACCGCGTTGCGATCGTCCGAGTCGGGGCGCGAAATTTGGGGCTGGTCGTTCATGGCGATCTCGCCTATCGCCTCCCCGACTTTACCGCAAGCTGGGCCGCGCCCGCGCGGGGATCGATGTCCCCGCCGAACGGCCGCCGCGTCGCCCGCGGCGCAAGAGGAACGAGGAAGTATAGCATGTCATGGACTGACGAGCGCATCGAGCAACTGCGCAGCATGTGGGAAAAAGGGCTGACCGCCAGCCAGATCGCCGACGAACTCGGCGGTGTGAGCCGCAATGCGGTGATCGGCAAGGCGCATCGCCTGGGGCTGAAATCGCGCCCGTCGCCGGTCAAGGCCACCGACAAGCCCGCGAAGCCGGCGAAGGCGCCCGCGGCCCCGAAGCCGGCGGCTCCCGCCCCGGCGCCGCGTGCCGCCGCGCCGGCCGCTCCCCGCCCCGCGGCGCCCGCCGCCCCGAAACCCGAACCGAAGGCCGCAGCGGCGGCGCCGGCGGCCGGCGGCGACACCCCGCCCAAGCCCGACGCACCGCGAATCGTGTCGATCGGGCCGGGCGGTTTCATCCGGCAAGGCCCCGGCGACCAGCAGGCTCCGATCCCGCCCGCTCCGCCCCGCCGGCTCGTGCCCGCAAAGCCGAGCCCCGAGATCGCCGACAAGACGAGCCTCCTCGACCTCAACGACCGCATCTGCCGCTGGCCGATGGGGCATCCGGGCGAGCCCGATTTCCATTTCTGCGGCCAGGCCGTGAACCCCGGCTTCCCCTATTGCGTCGAGCATTGCGGGCGCGCCTATCAGGCGCAGTTGCCGCGCGGAACGCGTCGTCCGCCGCCGCCGCCGCCGTTCGGCGGTCCGCGCGTCCGGTGAGGCCGTTCGGGCAGGAATTCGAATTCGCCCGTTTTCTCGGCTTCGAAATGGTCGAGAGGGGCGGCGGCAAGTGCCGCATGGCGATCGATATCGACCGCGCGCGCCATTTCAATCCGCAGGGCGTCGCGCACGGCGGCGTCGCCTATTCGCTCGCCGACACGGCGATGGGCGGCGCGCTGACCAGCGAACTCGACGACCATTTCTGGTGCGCGACGCTGGAGATCAAGTTCAACTATCACGTCGGTGTGCGTGAAGGCCGGTTGACGTGCGACGCGCAGGTGTTGCACCGCGGCAAGCGGATCGCCAACATCGACGCGCGTCTTTTCCAAGACGACCAGCTGGTGGCGAGCGCCAACGGCAATTTCGCGATTTTCCCGGCGCCCGCCGCCGCCGCATGAAAAAGGGCGCCGGCTTCGTCGTGAAGCCGGCGCCCTTCCCGTTCGCCTCTGGAAATCAGAAACGATAGCTGAGCGTTCCGCGCACGCTGTGGGTGCGGAAGTCGTTCGAGCTGCGGATGATGTTCGTTCCTCCCGCATCGAGCAGGAACGGATTGGTGTCGGGGGCGGTGCCCTGACCCACTTCGACCCGATAGTCGTTGTCCTTGAGGTCGGTGTAGAGATATTCGAGACCGAACGACAGGTTGTTCGTCATCATGATCTCCGCACCGCCACCGACGCTGTAACCCCAGGCGTTGGTCTTGCCCGTATCGGTGAAGCTGTTGGCGCCGTTGCTGGTCGTGAAGCTGTTCTTCATCCGCGCATAGGCACCGCCACCGGTGACATAGAACAGCGCGCCGCCACCGGGCGTGTAGCCGGCGCGCAGCCGCACGCCGCCCTGATATTCACCGCGGCGGGTCAGCGTGTAATAGGCGGGCGTCGTCGAAAAGCCGGTAACGCTGTCCTTCGCTTCGCTGCGGCCGCCTTCGATCAGGGCGCCGACAACGAAATTGCCCATGCGATGATCGGTACCGATGCGCGCGAAATATTCGGCGCCGTCGGAATCGTTGCGGCAACCGCTCGTGGGCTGCGAACTGGTGGCGCGCCCGCCGCAGAAGCCCGGCGAAAAGGCATCGGCGCCCGTGGTGGTACGCACGGTGTCGCCGTAATTGCCGTCGAGGTCGGTGTCGAACAGCAAGGTTTCGTCGCCGTCGCTCGGCTGCAGCGAACCGCCGCCGACAACGCTGATGTAGGGGCCGTTGAAATCCTCCGCGGGATCGCGGTCCTGGGCCGCGGCGGGAACGGCGATCGCTCCGGCGGCCACGGCGGTGAGGAGAGTTGCGAACTTCATATGTTATTACTCCAAATATTTGAGTGACTTTGCAGTCGCCTCCCCAACCCCCCGTCCGCGTGGGGAGTTCCGATTAATGACGAAAATGCGACGAACCGAGCGTGCGGCTTGCTGGATCGAGCGCGCCGAAAACCGTGCTTGCCAGCGGGGTTTCGCGCCCCCTATAGCCAGGGCATGAGTCACGATTTGTTCGACAGCTCCGCCCCCGCGACCGAAAGCTACAACGCCTCGCAGATCGAGGTGCTGGAAGGGCTCGAACCCGTCCGCCGCCGTCCCGGCATGTATATCGGCGGCACCGACGAACGCGCGCTCCACCACCTCGCCGCTGAGGTGATCGACAACAGCATGGACGAAGCCGTGGCGGGCCATGCGACGCGGATCGAAATCGAACTCGACGCCGCCAACCGGCTGACCGTTATCGACAATGGTCGCGGGATGCCGGTGGACCCGCATCCGAAATTTCCCGACAAGTCGGCACTCGAAGTCATCCTGACGATGCTCCATTCGGGGGGCAAGTTCGAAGGCAAGGCCTATGCGACCTCGGGTGGTCTTCACGGGGTCGGGGTCAGTGTCGTCAACGCGCTCTCGGTCGAGACCGAGATCGAGGTGGCGCGGAGCAAGCAACTCTATCGCCAGCGGTTTGCGCGCGGCGTGCCGATCAGCAAGCTGGAGGAACTCGGACCCACCCCCAATCGGCGCGGCACCAGCGTTTCCTTCATTCCCGATCCGGAAATATTCGGCGAGCATGGCCGCTTCAAGCCGCAGCGCCTCTATCGCCTTGCCCGCTCGAAAGCTTATTTGTTCGCAGGCGTGGAAATCCGGTGGAAATGCGCCGCGGAGCTGATCGGCGACGACACCCCGACCGAAGCGGTTTTCCAGTTTCCCGGCGGGCTTGCCGACCATCTGAAGGAACAGATCGGCAGCCGGGAATGCGCGACCGCAGAGCCCTTCGTCGGACGGCAGGAATTTCCCGACGAACAGGGGCGCGCCGAATGGGCGATCGCCTGGCCCTTGTGGTCCGACGGATCGTATAGCTGGTACTGCAACACCATCCCGACGCCGGCGGGCGGCACCCACGAGGCGGGCTTGCGCGCCGCGTTGACCAAGGGACTGCGCGCGTTCGGCGAGTTGATCGGGCAAAAGAAAGCGGCGCAGATTACCGCCGACGACGTGTTCAACGGCGGCGAGATGATGCTGTCGGTCTTCATCCGCGATCCGCAGTTTCAGAGCCAGACCAAGGACCGGCTATCGAGCCCGGAGGCGGCGCGGCTCACCGAGAATGCGGTGCGCGACCATTTCGATCATTTCCTGTCGGACAATATGGACCGCGGCCGGGCGCTGCTTGGACTGATCCTCGAACGGATGGAAGAGCGGCTCAAACGCAAGGCCGAGCGCGAAGTGAAGCGCAAGACCGCGACGAGCGCGCGCAAGCTGCGCCTTCCCGGGAAGCTCACCGACTGTGCGAACGACGGCCCCGAAGGCACGGAATTATTTATCGTCGAAGGCGACAGCGCGGGCGGCAGCGCCAAGCAGGCGCGCGATCGCAAGACGCAGGCGATCCTGCCGATCCGCGGCAAGATCCTGAACGTCGCGAGCGCCAGCGCGGACAAGATCCGCGCCAATCAGGAGATCGCCGACCTCGCGCTCGCATTGGGCTGCGGAATGCGCAAGGACTGCGACGCCGATCGGCTGCGCTACGAAAAGATCGTGATCATGACCGACGCCGACGTCGACGGTGCGCATATCGCGACGCTGTTGATGACGTTCTTTTTCCAGGAAATGCCCGACATCGTGCGAAACGGCCACGTCTATCTGGCGCAACCGCCGCTCTATCGCCTGACCGCCGGCGCCACGTCGGCCTATGCCCGCGACGACGCGCATCGCGCCGAGCTGGAAGCGAGCCTGTTCAAAGGCAAGAAGGTGGATGTCGGCCGTTTCAAGGGCCTGGGCGAGATGAACCCGAACCAGCTGAAGGAAACGACGATGGACCCGGCGACGCGCTCGTTGCTTCGCGTCACCCTGCCGCAGGAATATGAAGAACGGCACCTGGTCAAGGACCTGGTCGACCGTTTGATGGGCAAGCACCCCGAACATCGCTTTCAGTTCATCCAGGCGAACGCGGCGAGCCTCGACGAGGCGGCAATCGACGCCTGAGGAAAAATTTTCAGGTCCTGCGTCAGAAATTCGCGTCGCCGCCGACTAAAGGGATATGCGACACGAAATTCCGGAGCGCGCCGTGGACGAATGCGAACAGGATCGGGTCTTTTCCGAAGCGATCGCGCGCTTTGGCCCCGCACTTGCCCGCATGGCGCGCGGCTATGAGGCCGACCCCGATCTGCGCCGCGACCTCGAGCAGGACGTACAGGTTGCGCTTTGGCAGAGCCTTGCCCGCTTCGACGGCCGCTGCGCGCTGAGCACCTGGGTGTGGCGCGTGGCGCACAACCGCGCGACGTCGCACATGCTGGCGCATCGCCGTCGCAACGCAGCGGGCTGGACCAGCCTCGACGAGATCGAACTCGCCGACGATGCCCCCTCGCCTTTCGAGGCGGCCGAGAGCGACCAGGCGATGGCGCTGATATTGGCGATCGTCGATCGGCTCGATCCGCCCGATCGCCAGATATTGCTGCTCTATCTCGAGGGCGTCGCGGGCGCGGAAATCGCCGACGTTACCGGCGTCTCGCCCGACGTCGTCGCAGCCAAAATCCACCGCTTCAAGGCCCGGCTGACGCGCCGCTTCGCCCACGAAGGAGACATTGCATGACCGCACCCGACGACCCGTTGGCCAGGCTGTGGCAAAGCGGAGAGGCCTCGCTCGCTCCGTTACCGCTCGAAGAGGTCAAGCGTCGAGCCGCCACTTTTGGCGATGTCGTCGCTCGCCGCAACCGCCGCGAATATGGCGCGGCGGCGTTCGTGGTGATCGTCTTCGCCCTCTATGCCGTCTTCCTGCCCGGAACATTGCTCAAGACAGGCAGCGTACTGGTCATCGCCGGCGCGCTGTTCGTCGGCTGGCAGCTTGCCCGCCGCACGTCCCGTCCGGACCCGGAAGCCGAAGCGGCCGACGTCCGTGCCTTTTACCGAAGCCGCCTGGTCGCCGAAGAGCATATGCTGGCGCGCGTCGGCGGCTGGTATATCGCACCCATGCTTCCGGGTTTGCTCGTCTTCCTGGCCGGGACGGCGACGCCCGCGCGGTTCGGTCCGATCGTCGCGACATTGGTCGTCGCCGTCCCGACACTGCTGATCTTCGCCGGTATCTGGTGGCTCAACCACCGGGCGGCCGCCCGGCTGCGCGACCAGATTGCACGGCTCGACGCCCCGCCCTCGTTCGAAGGAGAAAATTGATGTCCCGCATTCTGATCGCGCTTGGCCTGACCGCCGCCGCCCTGTCCCAGCCAACCGCCGCGGCGTTCGCGCAGCAGGCGGACAAGGCTGCACCGGCAGGCGAAACGGCGTTCGATCGCCGCGCGGGGCAACTCGTCGACCTGTTCGCCGGACGCCTCGTCTACGCCGACTATTTCGCACCGACCTTCGAGCAGGCGGTCCCCGAAGCGCAGTTCAAGACGTTGGCCGCCAATCTGATCGCCCAATATGGCCAGCCGGTCGCCGTCGAATCGATGAACCCGCTGGGCGACCGGCGCGGGACGGTGGCCTTGCGGTTCGAAAAGGCGGTCGGCACGGTCGCCCTCAGCGTCGAAAGCGGTCCCGACCAGCGGGTCGACGGTCTGCGCATCCAGAATTTCGAAATGGCGAACGACAGCTTCGAAGCCGCGGCCGCCGAGTTGGCGGCGCTGCCCGGCAATACGGGCTTCCTCGTCGCGGAAATCGACGGAGCCGCGATCCGCCCGGTCGCCGGAGCGCATCAGGACGAACAGTTCGCGGTGGGATCGACCTTCAAGCTCTATGTCCTCGACGAACTCGCTGCCCAGGTTGCTGCGGGCGAGCGCCGCTGGGACGATGTCGTGCCGCTGTCGCATCTCAGCTTCTCTTCCGCCGCGACCGCGGGATGGCCGCAGGACACGCCGGTTACGCTTCAGACGCTCGCGAACTGGATGATTTCGGTCAGCGACAATGGCGCCGCCGACACGCTGATCCACCTGCTCGGGCGCGAGCGGATCGAAGCGCGGATGCGCGCTGCTGGAAACAGCGATCCGTCGCGCAACATCCCGTTCCTGACCACGGTCGAGGCCTTTGCGCTCAAGGGCGATAACTTCGCGACGCAGCGCGAGGCGTTCCTGGCCGCCGATGACTCCGCCCAGCGGCGGGTGCTGGCCGATAATCGCGATCGGCTGATCCTCGCCAACGTCGACGGGGCGAGTTTTGGCGGCAAGCCTCGCTTCATCGACAGTCTGGAATGGTTTGCTAGCCCCACAGACGTCGCGCGGGCGATGATCGACCTGAAGGGGCACGGATCACCGCAAGCGATGGCGGCGATGGCGATCAACAGCGGGGTCGGGCCCGCAGCGGCGGCCGACTGGCGCTACCTGGGCTACAAGGGCGGATCCGAACTGGGCGTGCTGTCGATGAGCCTGCTCGGACAGCGCAAAAGCGACGGCAAATGGTTCGTCGTCACCGCGAGCTGGAACAATCCCGACGGCGATGCCGCGGCCGAAACGATAACCGGCCTCGTCGCGCGCCTGCTGGCGCTAGCCGCGAAGAGCCGATCCTAGCTCGTCAGGGCCGCGACGAGCGCCTTCACCTTCGCCTGTCGCCATTGGGGCAGCGGTGCGACGAGCCAATAGCCGCGCTTGGCGGCGAAAGGCTCGTCGAGGGCGCGCACACGGCCGGCGGCGATGTCGGCTTCAGCGAGCATCGCCGGAACGCAGGCGCGGCCGAGACCGTTCGCGGCCGCGTCGATCGCAAGGCCGGCATCGCCCAGGCGCAGCGCGGGCTCGCCGTCCTCGACCGGGCAACCCGGCCAGGCGATGCGCGTGTCGCTCTCGCTCGCGGGACCCGCGACGGTGACCATCCGCGGATCGGCGAGCGGGACCCCTTCATGCTCGCCCGCACCGTCGGTCCAGAAAATCGCGATGTCGAGATTGGCTTCGGTGAAGTCGATCCCACCATCGGAGGATACCAGCGTGAAACGCACATCGGGGGCCTGCTGGCTATAGCGCGCGAGCCGCGGTGCGAGCCATTTGGCGGTGAGATCGCGCGGCGCGGCGATCGTCAGCGATTGCGACGATTGCCCCGCCTGCATGGCCCGAACCGACTCTTCGAACTGCAGGAAGCCGTGGCGCAGCGCATCGAGCCCCGCCATCGCCTCTCCGGTGAGTTCGAGCCCCTTTGGCGTACGGCGAAACAGGACGACGCCCAGCATATCCTCGAGCGCCCGTATCTGCTGTCCCACCGCCGCGGGCGTCACCGCCAGCTCGTCGGCGGCGCGCGTGAAGCTCAGATGCCGGGCGGCGGCGTCGAAAACGCGCAGCGCGTTCAGTGGCAGGTGGGTGCGCTTCATGACGCGGTCGCGGGTGCGACGAGCGGGAATTGCGGGATCGCGACCAGCACCTGCGACCCGTCGCCGAGTTCCATCATGTAGCTGCCCACCATCGATCCCTCCGGGGTCGGCAGCGGACAACCCGATACATAGTCGAAGGCGCCGCCGGGCGCGATCAGCGGCTGTTCGCCGACAACGCCCTCGCCCTCGACCTCGCTGACCTGTCCCTGCCCGTCGCTGATCCGCCAATGGCGGCTGATGAGCTGGGCACTGACGTCGCCCTCATTCTCGATCCGGACGTGATACGCCCAGAACCAGCGTCCGAGCGCGGGGTGCGACTGTTCGGGCAGGTAGCTGACCGAAACCCGCACCGTGATCGGCCCGGTGGTGGCCGCAAAGGGGAAGAAGGAGTCGATCATCGCGGACATAGCGTCGCCTATAGCCCTATCTTGGTCAATGCCTGGTCGAGGTCGGCGATCAGGTCGCGGGGATCCTCTAGCCCGATGTTGATCCGCAGCATTCCCTCTTCGACGCCCATGTCGGCCCGCGCCTCGGCGCTGACGCTATAATGGGTCGTCGATGCCGGGTGACAGCACAGGCTGCGCGAATCGCCGATATTGTTGCTGATGTCGACGAGTTCGAGCGCGTTGAGGAACGCCATTGCCTGCGCGCGGTCTTCGAGGATGAAGGCGAAGATCGGCCCGCACGCCTCCATCTGGCGCATCGCCAGATTATGCTGAGGATGGCTAGCAAGACCGGGATGCAGGATGCGCGGCACCCGGCGTTCCACCGCCTTGCCGACCGCGAGCGCATTGTCCGACTGGCGCCGCGCGCGCAGGTCGAGCGTTTCGAGTCCCTTCAGCACGACCCACGCGTTGAACGGCGACAGGTTCGGACCGGTGTTGCGCTGAAAGGGCAGCAGCACGTCATTGATGAACGTGTCGGTCCCGCAAACGGCCCCGGCGAGCACGCGGCCCTGCCCATCCATCAGCTTGGTCGCCGAATAGGCGACGACATCGGCACCGAAATCCATCGGCCGCTGGAGCACGCTCGTCGCGAAGGCATTGTCGACCACGGTCGTGATACCGTGCGCCCTGGCAAGGCCGCAGACATGCTCCAGATCGACGATATCGAGCGTCGGATTGGCCGGGGTTTCGAAGAAGAAGACCTTGGTATTGGGCCGGATCGCCCGTTCCCAGGCGTCGTTGTCGCGCCCGTCGACCACGGTGGTTTCGATCCCGAAGCGGGGGCAGAGCTGGTCGACGAGCCAGCGGCACGATCCGAACGCCGCCTTCGCCGCGACGACATGGTCGCCCTGCGACAATTGGCACAACAAGGCGGTTGTCATCGCGGCCATGCCGGTGGCCTGAACGCGGCATGCCTCGGCGCCTTCCATCAGCGCGATCCGCTCTTCGAGCATCGCCACGGTCGGGTTCTGGAGCCGCGAATAGGTCATGCCCTCGGCTTCGCCGGCAAAGCGCGCCGCGACCTCTTCGGCGCTGTCATATGTATAGCCCGAGGTCAGGAACAGCGCTTCCGACGTCTCGCCATGCTCGCTGCGCCACGTTCCGCCGCGCACCGCCTGCGTGGCGGGATGCCAGCGACGCGTCGTGTTGCGATCGAAGCCCGTATGTTTCTTCATCTGCCTTGTCCGTTCAAAGCCGCCACGACGGCATCGCCGAGCGCGCTGGTGCCCATCGTTCCGCCTAGGTCGGCGCCGCGGCCGCCGTCGGCCAGCACCTTTGCCACCGCGGCCTCGATCCGTGCGGCGTTCGCCTCGTCGCCACCCGAGTGGCGCAGCAGCATCGCAAGCGACAGGATCATCGCGAGCGGGTTGGCGATCCCCCTTCCCGCGATGTCGGGCGCGCTGCCGTGGATCGGTTCATAGAGCCCCCGCGTCCCTTCGCTGAGCGAGGCCGACGCGAGAAGCCCGATCGAGCCGACGCACATCGACGCCTGGTCGGACAGGATATCGCCGAACAGATTGCCGGTGACGACGACGTCGAACTGCCCGGGATTGCGCACGAGCTGCATCGCGGCATTGTCGACATACATATGGGTGAGTTCGATGTCCGGATAATCGCGCGAGACCTCGATCAGCACGTCGCGCCACAATTGCGACGTTTCGAGCACATTCGCCTTGTCGACCGAGCAGAGCCGCCCCCGCCGTCCCCGCGCCGCGCGAAAGGCGACGTGGGCGATGCGCCGCACCTCGCTCTCGCTATACGCCATGATGTCATAGCCCTCGCGCTCGCCGCCGGCGGTGGTCCGCATGCCCTTTTCGCCGAAATAGACGTCGCCGTTGAGTTCGCGCACGATCAGCAGGTCGATCGCCGAAGCGACCTCGGGACGCAAAGCCGAACTGTCTTCGAGCCCCGCGAACATCTTTGCGGGCCGCAGGTTCGCGAACAGACCGAGCTCCGATCGCAGCCCCAATATCGCCTGTTCGGGACGCAGGTTCCGATCGACGTCATCGAAGCGCGGATCGCCGACCGCCCCGAACAAGAGCGCATCGGCCGCCTTCGCCTTCGCCAGCGTCTCGGGCGGCAGCGGGTGTCCCGTCGCTTCGAGGGCCGCGCCGCCAACCAGCGCGCGGTCGATGGTCACCGGAAGCGCCAGCGCAGCCAGCACCTTTTCCGCCTCCACCATGATCTCGGGACCGATGCCGTCGCCGGCGAGCAACAGGATATTCAACGCTTCACCCTTTCGTGTCTCGCGAGCCGCTTAAACAGCGCCCGCGCGTCACGCAACCGCCCTGCCCAGGCGAGCGATCAATCTTTCCCTCACCGCGAGCAAGTCCCGATTGCGTCCATTGAGAATGTCGCGGTCGAGGAAGTGGCCGGTCAACGCCAGCGCATCGAGGATGTCGGGCATCGACGGTTCGGCGTTCTGCCCGCGCAGGAAGGGCGGCAGGCGCAGCAATCGCGCTTCATACCCCACCGCCGCCGCCGCACTGACGGCCCCGCCGGACTTCGGGCTGACGAACGCCAGCCCCTCGCCGCGTCCGGTCGCGACGCATTCGTCGAGATTGAGGCCAAAGCCCAGCTCGGCGAGCAGCAACAGCTCGTAGCGCGACAGGGCCGCCGCCCACTGCCGCGCCGCCGGTGCGACCGCAACGGCGTCGAGCACGGCGCCGAGCGCGTCGAAAAGCGCCGGATAGGGCTGGCCTTCGGGCAGGGTCGCGGCGGTCAGGGTCGCGACCCACTCGATCGCGGCAGCGGGAAGCGGTTCGGCGAGCAGCGGGGCGCGACTCGCTATCAATTCCACTGTCGCGCCGCCGAGTTGGTCCTCAGTCCGCGCCCGCAATTCGAGCGCCACCGCATTGCCGGGCATCAGGATCGGCCGCAGCCGCCGCGATCGCCCGCCGCGGACATAGCCCACGACGAGCCCTGCCTCGCGCGTCAGGGCGCGCAAAATCGCGCCATGTTCGCCATGCGCGCGCACCGCGCAGACGATCGCCTCGGCGCTCAGGCTGGCCAAAGCACCATCTGCGTTTGCGTGACGAGCGCGACCTCGGTGCCATCCTCGGTGCGGATGCGCGTCTGCCAGACCGACAGTCGCTTGCCGATCTTGACCGGCGTCGCTTCCCCGACGAGCACTGTCCCGACCGGCCCGGCCCCGAGGAAATTGGTCTTGCTCTCGATCGTGGTCGTGCCGCTCGC
>CAZSMB010000053.1:0-17033 GCA_964607625.1 uncultured Sphingopyxis sp.
GTGATCGATTCGCCGCCGCGATCCTCGAAGCTGTACATTTCCTTCGACACGACATCGGTGGTTTCGCCCAGCGAGCGCGCGAACACCGCGGTCGGTTCGATCACCGGCACCTCGACGCGCTTGAAGCCATAGAGGCGGCGCACGCGCTCGAACGTATCGACGACGTGTGCGAACCGATCGGCGAAATCGCCGAGCATGTCCTGCGTGCCGCGCACAGCCTGCGGCGTCGGGATTCTGGCGGGCTTGTCCTTGCTCATGGCGGCGGCGTCTAATGCTTTTTGCGGCAAAGGCAAAGCCACTCCCTCTCCCGTCGGGAGAGGGTTGCGAAGACTTGCCAGCTGGCTGGCTAGTCGCAGCTGGGTGAGGGGGGGCGGACGGCGCGGCCGCCAGTCTCGTTGGAAACCCTCATCCAACTTCGCCTAACCGCTTGCAGCGGCAAGGCTGCATATCCTTCTCCCAAGGGGAGAAGGCATTGCGATGCTGGACCTTCGCCCCGTTTCAAGGCAGTAACGGCCGCCATGAAAACAGCACCGTTCGTCGCAGCGGCCCTTCTCGCCGCGCCCTTCGCCCTCACTCCCGCCACCACCGACGCGCAGACCGGCAACAGCGCTCCCGGCCTGACGGTTCAGCCCCATGTCGTGCCGCTGCCCGCCGACAAGCCCTATCCCGGCACGATGGTGCTGAAGGTCGATGCGACCGACGTGGCGCGCGGCATCTTTCACGTGCGCCAGACGATCCCGGTCGCGAAGGGCGGCAAGCTGACCCTGCTCTACCCCCAGTGGCTGCCGGGCAAACATGCGCCGCGCGGCGCGATCGCCGAACTTGCGGGCTTCAAGGCGAGCGCCGGCGGCAAGACGCTGGCGTGGACGCGCCAGCCGACCGACGTCTATGCCTTCGACATCGACGTGCCGGAGGGCGCAAAGAGCGTCGATGTCGCGTTCGATTTCCTGTCGCCGACCCGTTCGAGCGAGGGCCGCGTCGTCGTCACGCCGGCGATGATGAACCTGCAATGGGAACAGGTCAGCCTTTATCCGGCGGGCACCTTCACGCGGCAGATTCCGGTGCAGCTCGACGTCACCCTGCCGCAGGGATGGACCGGCGCCGCGGCGCTCGACGGGTTGAAGGTCGCCGGCAACCGCTACAGCTATGCGCCGACGAGCTATGAAACGCTGGTCGACAGCCCGATGTTCGCGGGCAAATATTTCCGCAAATGGGACCTGGGGCACAATGTCACGCTGAACGTCGTCGCCGACGAAGCGCAATATCTGGAGGCGAAGCCCGACCAGATCGCGCATCACGCGGCGCTGGTGGCAGAGGCGGTCGCGCTGTTCGGCACGCGCCATTTCGACCATTACGAGTTTCTGCTCGCGCTGACCGACGAACTCGGCGGCATCGGGCTCGAACATCATCGCAGCAGCGAGAACAGCAGCAAGCCCAATTATTTCACCGAGTGGAACGATGGCGAGGTGCTGCGCGGGCTGTTGCCGCACGAACTGACCCACAGCTGGAACGGCAAGTACCGCCGCCCGGGGAAGCTGTGGACCCCCGATTACCGCACCCCGATGCAGGACAACCTCCTTTGGGTATATGAAGGGCAGACGAGCTATTGGGATATCGTGCTCGCCGCGCGGTCGGGCATGCAGTCAAAGGATTTCGCGCTCGCGCAATGGGCGACGAGCGCCGCCTGGTACAGCGTCCAGCCGGGGCGCAGTTGGCGCTCGGTCGAGGATACGACGCTCGATCCGGTGATTGCGGCGCGCAAACCCAAGCCATTCCCGAGCTGGTCGCGCACCGAGGATTATTACAACGAAGGATCGCTCGTCTGGCTGGAGGCCGACATGCTGATCCGCAACGCGACCAACAACCGGAAAAGCCTCGACGATTTCGCCAAGCTGTTTTTCGGCGGGCGCGAGGGCGACTGGGGCGAAGTCACCTATGAATTCGACGATGTCGCCGCCGCCCTCAACAAGATCTACCCTTATGACTGGGCGGGCTTCCTGCGCGAGCGTCTGCAACGGCCGGGCGCCGCAGCGCCCGTCGGCGGGATCGAGAAGGCCGGCTATGCGCTCGTCTGGCGCGACACGCCCAACGCCTATGACAAGGCGCGCATGGCACTCTCCAAAAGTTACGACCTCACCCATTCGCTCGGGATGACGATCGACAAGGACGGCATCGCCGGAAGCATCCTGTGGGACGGCCCGGCCTTTCGCGCCGACATCGTCAACGGGACGAAGATCGTTGCGGTCGACGGCGTCGCCTATAGCAAGGAGCGGATCGAGACGGCCATCAAGGCGGCGGCGGCCGACGCGAAGGCCCCAATCCGGCTGCTTGTCGAACGCGGCGGCCGCTATCGCACCGTCGAGATCGACTATCACGGCGGTCTGCGCTGGCCGTGGCTCGAAAAGAGCGGCACCGGCCCCGACTGGTTCGAGCGCCTGTTCAAGCCTGAACGCGCGCTCTGATTCGCCACCAAACAGCTGCATGTTCGAGCCCCGCGCGCGCAAAAAGCGCCGCGGGGCTCTCGACTTTGTGCGGCGCAGCAGGCTAAGGGGCGCCGCGAATTAAAGAACGAAGGAATTCTCTCCCATGCGCATCGACCTCATCCCCGCCGGCGACAGCCCGCCCGACAGCCTGAACGTGCTGATCGAGGTGCCGATTGGCGGCGAGCCGGTGAAATATGAGTTCGACAAGGCATCCGGGGCGCTGTTCGTCGATCGATTCCTGCACACGCCGATGCGCTATCCCGCCAATTACGGCTTCATCCCCCATACCCTCGGCGACGATGGCGACCCGCTCGATGCGCTGGTCGTCGCGCGTTCGTCGGTGGTCGCCGGCGCCGTGGTCAAATGCCGTCCGATCGGCGTGCTCCGGATGGAGGACAATGCCGGCGGCGACGAGAAGCTGCTCTGCGTCCCGGTGAACTCGACCTTCCCCTATTACAAGGATGTCGCAAGCTATCAGGACATGCCGCCGATCGTGCTCCAGCAGATCGAGCATTTCTTTGCCCACTACAAGGATCTCGAGCCCGGCAAATGGGTGAAGCTGGACGGCTGGGGCGACGTCGACGAAGCCAAGCGCATCATCGTCGAAGGCATCGAACGCGCCAAGGCAAAGGGATTCTGAGCCCTTATCCCGGTCAGGATGTTTTGGGCGCCCGCTTCGGCTTTGCCGCGGCGGGCGCTTTCTTTTGCGCCCCCTCGGGCAGCGTGCGAACATGCACGTCGCGCTGCGGGTACGGGATTTCGATTCCCGATTCCTTGAATTTGTCCCAGATACGCAGGAACACATCGCCCTGTACATTGCCGAGCCCGCCTTCGGGATCGGTGATCCAGATACGCAGTTCATGGTCGACGCTGCTGTCGCCGAAACCGGTGATCCAGCAAACGGGTGCCGGCGACGTCAGTACGCGCGGCGATTCGGCCGCGGCATCGAGCATCAATTGCTGCGCCAGCCGCAGGTCGGCGTCATAGCTCACCCCGATCGCCATGCGTACGCGCACCTCGCGGCTTGAATAGCTCCAATTCTCCACCCGCTCGGTCATCAACAGTTCGTTCGGGACCAGATGTTCCTTGCCGTCGCGCGTGATGACCGACACCGCGCGCACCCCGATCTTGTTCACCCGCCCGACCGAGTCGGCGACGACGATCACGTCGCCGGGCTTGATCGAGCGATCCATCAACAGGATGATTCCCGCGATCAGGTTGCCAAAGGTCTTTTGCAGGCCGAATCCGACCGCCAGCCCCAGGGCGCCCGAAAAGACCGCAAAGGCGGTCAGGTCGATGCCGAGGAGGTCGATGCCGACGAAAAAGGCGGCGACGACGATCACGACGCCCGCGATCTTTTCGACCAGCAATTGCTGCGTCGGATCGAGATCCTTGCCGCCGCGCACGACGCGGCGGACGATGCGGTTGCCGATCCGCACCAGCAGGAACAGGATCAGAAGGGTCAGCGCGACGTTGATCAGCGTCAGCAGCGAGAAATGGAATTTCCCCGCGGAAAATCCGACGCTGTCCAGCCGCGCCTGCAAGAGCGTCAATCCGCCGACCGCATGCGACAGCAGCGCGACGAAGGCTGCGGCAGCGATGAGAAGGGCCGGCACCGCGCCGAGTCCGACACCCAGAACGACATTGCGCACCGCCGCGGCCGCGGTCAGCGCGACGATCGCCCCGAGCAAGAGGCCGGCATAAGGGTCCCAGGGCCAGGCGCCCCAGCCGATCGACGCGCATAGCAGGGCGGTCGCCCAGCCCAGCAGGGCGGGCGCCCTTTCGGTCAGCGGCCCCGGCGCCTGGATATCGCGGCCATGCAGCCAGCCGGCGATCCGCGGCCCGATCTTGCGCCGGACGAACCAGCCCGCAAGCAGTGCCGCGCCCCCGACCATCGCCGCAATGCCGATTTCGGCCAGCTGCGCATCGGCGATGCGCGGGAAGCCCATACGGACGAGCAGTTCGTCGATCATGCGCCGCCCCCCATCGCCGCAAAGCCGCGCTCGAGGTCGGCGATCAGGTCGGCCGGGTCCTCCAGTCCGATCGACAGGCGGACGAGGGCGTCGGGGTCGCGCCACTCGGTTGCGGTGCGGATCGTCGCGGGGTCGGCGGGAACCGCCAGGCTTTCGTAGCCGCCCCAGCTGAACCCCAGGCCGAAATGCTCAAGCGCGTCGATGAAGCGCCCGCGCGCCGCATCGTCCGCCGCCCTCAGCGTGAAGCCGAACAGGCCGCTGGCGCCCGAAAAGTCGCGCGCCCAGAGCGCATGTCCGGCATCGGCCGGCAGGGCCGGATGCAACACGCGCCCCACGTCGCCGCGCGCGGCCAGCCATTCGGCGACCGCCAGCGCATTTTCGCCATGCCTCGCCAGCCGCACGTCGAGCGTCCTCAGCCCGCGCAGCATCAGCGCGCACTCGTCGGCGGTGACCGACTGGCCAAGCTGATAGGTCGCCTTGCGCAGCCGCGGCCAGAGCGCCGGCGTCGCGGTGAGCGAGCCCATCATCGCGTCCGAATGACCGCCGACATATTTGGTCAGGCTCATCATCGTCACGTCGATCCCGTGCGCCAGCGCCGGGAAGAGCAAGGGCGTCGCCCAGGTATTGTCGAGCATCGTCACGACCCCGCGCTCGCGCGCGACCCGCGTGATCGCGGGCACGTCCTGAACCTCGAAGGTCAGGCTGCCCGGCGATTCGAGGAAGATCAGCTTCGTTTCGGGGCGAATCAGCTCGGCGATGCCAGCGCCGATCAGCGGATCGTAATAGCTCGTCTCGACCCCGAAACGCCCCAGCATCCCGCCGCAGAACTGCCGCGTCGGCTCATAGGCGGTGTCGACCATCAGCAGGTGGTCGCCGGGCGCGAGCAGCGCGAGCAGCGCAGAGGTGATCGCCGCGACCCCCGAGGGATAGAGCAATGTCCCTTCCGCCCCCGGCTCCATACCGGTCAGCGCATCGCAGAGCGCCCACACCGTCGGGGTTCCGCGCCGACCGTAATAGAGCTTGTCGTGGGTCGCGTGGCCTCGCGCCTTCATGTCGGCGATCGAGTCATAAAGAACGGTCGAAGCCCGCCACACGGGCGGGTTGACGACTCCGCCGCCGAGCCGCGAGTCGCCTGTCCACTCGGCCCGTCGCCCCCCCTGCACCAGTTTCGTCGCGGGGCGGAGGGTCGGATCGTCGCTCTTGCTCATCGCCCCCTTGTTACCGCCGCCGTGCGCAAAATCCAGTGCGCCCCGAGATTTCCCGAACGATCGGGGCGTCTAGCGGCCGAGCTTGCCCGCCATGCCGAGTATGTCGTCGAGCGGATTGCCGTCCCCGTTGCGATCGAGCAGCGATCCCAGCCCGCCAAGGCCGCCAAGCCCGCCCGCCGCCGCGCCGCCGCCCATCACGCCGCCGAGGACATTGCCGAGCATCCCGCCCAGTCCCCCGCCACTGCCGCCAGCCTGTCCGCCGCCCTGTTTCGCCATATAGCCCGCGACGATCATCGCGAGCATCGGCAGCATCTTCTTGAGCAGCGTGCTGTCGAGTCCCGTCTGTGAGGCCGCGTGGCTCGCGACGGTGCGGCTGACGTCCTTCGACCCGAATATCTGGCCGAGCACCTCATTGCCCTGCCCGACCGGCGTCGGTTGCGGCCCGAGCACGGCGTCGAGCAGGCCGCCGCCGCCCAGCCCGGCGATCAGGCCGCCCAAACCGTCGGCGCCGCCACCCTGCGCCTGCTTCTGGAACCCGCCCAGGATCGCGGGCAGCAAAGCGTCGGCGCCCTGCTGCGCCATCGCGGGCGAGACACCAAGTTCCTGCGCCATCGATTCGATGCCGCCCGCCTGTTGCAGGATGTCGGTCAGGTTCATGCAAATTCTCCCACTACGGCGCGGATCGAAAGGCGCGGTTGCGGGTAGGTATAGCAGCCGAGGGGCGGAGAACGAGCCATTCATTTCGCTGTCATCCTGCCGTGGCTAGATCGAAGGTGCGGTATTGCGGCCGTCCGCGGCCGGGACCGGACCGCATATTCCAGTGGGAGCATATGACATGGGTATTTTCAGCAAGATCAAGGACGCGATTTTCGGCAAGAAGGCAGAGGCCGCCGAGGCCGCTCCCGCCGCCCCCGCAACGCCGGCCGCCGCACCGGCCGCGCCCCAGCCCGCGGCCCCCGCTCCGATCAGCGAGGTCGATGTCGAGGCGATCCTCGCCGCCGAAGCCGCGAAGGCGGGCCAGCCGCTTAACTGGCGTACCTCGATCGTCGACCTGATGAAGCTACTCGACATCGACCCCAGCCTCGCCAACCGCAAGGAACTGGCCCAGGAACTCGGCTATACCGGCGAGCTTAACGGCAGCGCCGAGATGAACATCTGGCTGCACAAGGCGGTGATGCGCGAACTCGCAGCGAACGGCGGCAAGGTGCCGGCCGACCTGACCGACTGAACCCGGCCGGTATCGACCCTAAGCCAGGGAGGGGCCACGCTTTTGTTCCGTGGCCCCTTTCCATTGACCCCGGCGCGCTTGCCCTCCAAGACTTGTTTCAACCGAAACCAAGGTCGCAAGGGGAGCTTTCGCATGTCCGCACCAATGTCCACCCGCCTCAGCCGCCGCCAGACGCTCGCGACGCTCGGCACCGGCGCCGCGGGCCTGACGCTCGCCGCGTGCGGCGGCGGCATCCCCGACGACATGGCGGTGATCCCGCCGCCCCCTCCCGGAACCGGCGGCGAAACCGGAACCGCGGCCGCCCTGCTCGACAGCATTGCCGACAATCTTCTCGACCACTCGCCCGAGGGTGCGACCGCGCTCGGCATCGACACGGGCGCACGCGCCGCGATGCGCGGCGAACTGTCCGACCGGTCTCCTGCCGGAATTGCGGCGCTCGCCGATACGCTCAAGGCCGATCTGGCGCGCGTCCGCGCCGTCGACACCGCGGGGCTCGACCATGCAACGCGCACCAGCCTTGCGGTGATCGACAGCGCCTATGCCACTGCGCTCGACGGCTTTGCGCTGCCCTATGGCGATGTCGCGGTCGGCGGCTGGCGCAACACGCCCTATGTCGTGATCCAGAATGTCGGCGCCTATCTCGACGTGCCGCGCCTGCTCGGCAGCGATCAGCCGGTCAAGACGGGCGCCGATGCCGAAGCCTATCTGGCGCGGCTCAACGCCTTTCCCGGCGTCCTCGACGGCGAGACCGAGCGGCTTCGCGCCGCGGGTGCCCAGGGGCTGATCGCCCCCGCCTTCCTGATCGACAAGGCGCTGCCCCAGATGGAGGCGACGCTCGCCGATGCTCGCCGCGGCGGCAGCCTGGCCGAGAGCCTGGCCGACAAGGCGCGCGCCGCGGGGTTGGCGGGCGACTGGGACGCCCGCGCGGCGGCGATCGCGAAAGGTCCGGTCGCAGCGGCGCTGGAGCGGCAGATCGCGGCCCTGAAGGCCCAGCGCGCGCAGGCGACGATGGATGCCGGCCTGTGGGCGCGCCCCGGCGGCGACGAATGGTATGCGTGGGGCCTGCGCGCCTCGACCACGACGCGCATGACGCCCGACGAGGTGCATCGCATGGGGATCGACCAGCTTGCCGAACTCCACGGGCGGATGGATCCGATCCTGAAAAAGCTGGGCTATACGCAGGGATCGGTCGGCGCCCGGATGCAGGCGCTCGCGAAGGACCCGCGCTATAAATTTCCGGAGGGCGACAAGGGGCGCGAAGAGATCAAGGCCTATATCCAGACCTGGCTGGGCAGGATTCGCGCCGAATTGCCGCGCGCCTTTCGCACCCTGGTAAAGGGCAATGTCGAAGTGAAGCGCCTGCCGCTCGCCGAGGAACCCGGCGCGCCCGCCGCCTATGGCGGCGCGGGGTCGATCGACGGAACGATCCCCGGCAAGATGTGGATCAACCTGCGCACGACCGACCTGCACAGCAAATATTCGCTCCCCGACCTCGCCGCGCATGAAGCGTTGCCGGGTCATGTCTGGCAGGGCGAATATGCCAATCAGATGCCATTGATCCGTTCGATGCTCGCGTTCAACGCCTATAGCGAAGGCTGGGCGCTCTATGCCGAGCAACTCGTCGACGAACTCGGCCTGTATGACGATTTCGAAGTCGGGCGCCTCGGCTATCTCCAGTCGCTCGCGTTCCGCGCCTGCCGCCTCGTCGTCGACACCGGCATCCATGCCAAGCGCTGGACGCGCGAGGAGGGGGTCAAATTTTTCGTCGAACGCAACGGATCGAACCCGCTCGAGGTCGCGAGCGAAGTCGATCGCTATTGCAGCTGGGCGGGGCAGGCGTGCGGCTACAAGGTCGGACACAGCGAGATCGTCCGCCAGCGCGGCCGCGCCCAGGCGGCCCTCGGACCGAAATACGATCTGCGCGACTATGACAATATCGTCGTCGAGGGCGGCAACGTCCCGCTCGACGTGCTCGCGAAGAATGTCGACGAATATATTGCGGGGGCGAAGGGATAGACCGATCTGTGTGTCCCCGCGAAGGCGGGGACCCATCTCCGGCCGGTTTGGAATGGCGCCGGCAGATGATGGGCTCCCGCCTTCGCGGGAGCACACAGCATTATTCGGCACCGGCCGGCAGCGGCATCAAATCGGGCTCTACGAACCCCCGCCGCGCCGGCACCGAGAACAGCAACGCGCGGCTGTAAAAGCGTAGCGGCCAGTCGCGGCGGCCCATCTCGGAACGCAACAGCGCATTGACCCGCGCGGTCAGCCCCGCTTCCGGCGTCTCCGACAGGAACAATCGCACGCCGGCGACATAGGCGCGGGTGATGCTGTCGTGATAACCGCTATGGTCGTCGTTCACCCCGCCGACGCTTTCGTTGAACGCGCAGATCAGCCCGGCGATCCGAGCATCGACGTCGATATCCGGGCGCTCGGCGAGCAGCCACAGGCAAGCGGCCAGATGCGCTTCGTGCGTCCAGGCCTCGCGCGGCAAGGCACAGGCAAGAAGCCCCTCGCCAAGCGCCCGGATTTCATCGTCGTCCGCGAACAGGCGGATGGCGCGGTCGGTGGTCATTGTCCGGTCCTTCCGGGTGAATGCGCCACCCGGGAGGACCCTAGGCAGCGACGGCCGTTTGGGGCGCGGCCTGGCGGACGCCCTCGTCGACATGGTCCGCGAATTGCGCGAAATTGTCGATGAATTGCCGAACCAGCACCTGCGCGGTGCGGTCATAGGCGGCCTTGTCGGCCCACGCATTGCGGGGATCGAGGATCGCGCTGTCGACCCCTGGCACCGCGACCGGATATTCGAAACCGAAATTCGGGTCCTTGCGGAACTCCGCGTCGTTAAGGCTGCCGTCGAGCGCCGCGTTGAGCAACGCGCGCGTCGCCTTGATCGGCATGCGGCTGATGCCCTCCATCGTCGCCATGCCGCCGGTCCAGCCGGTGTTGACGAGCCAGCACTGGACCTGTCCCTTCGCGATGCGCTCTTTCAGCAGATTGCCATAGACTGACGGGTGGCGCGGCATGAAGGGCGCGCCGAAACAGGTCGAAAAGGTCGCTTCGGGCTCTGTCACGCCGATCTCGGTTCCCGCGACGCGCGCGGTATAGCCCGACAGGAAGTGATACATCGCCTGCTCCGGCGTCAGCTTCGCGATCGGCGGCAACACCCCATAGGCGTCCGCCGTCAGCATGATGACGGTGCGCGGCACCGGACCCATGTTCCGCGCCGAAGCATTCGGGATGAAATCGATCGGATAGGAACCGCGACTGTTCTCGGCGAGGCTGTTGTCGTCGAGATCGAGTTCGCGCGTTTCGGGGTCGATCACGACATTTTCGAGCACCGTCCCGAATCGCTTCGTCGTCGCATAGATTTCGGGTTCGGCGTCTTCCGACAGGCGGATCATCTTCGCGTAGCAGCCACCCTCGAAATTGAAGACGGCGGTGTCCGACCAGCCATGTTCGTCGTCGCCGATCAGCGTGCGCGACGCATCGGCGGACAATGTGGTCTTGCCGGTGCCCGACAAGCCGAAGAAGACCGCGGTATCGCCGTCGGGGCCGATGTTCGCCGAACAATGCATCGGCATCACGCCCCGGGCCGGGAGCAGATAGTTGAGGATGCCGAACACCGACTTCTTCATCTCGCCGGCATAGGCGGTCCCGCCGATCAGCACGAGCTTTTCGGAGAAATTGACGGCGATCACCGTCTCGCTGCGCGTCCCGTGCCTTGCCGGATCGGCGCGAAAGCTGGGCAGGTCGACGATCGTGTAATCGGTCTCGAACGCCGCGAGTTCGGCGGCGCTTGGACGGCACAGCAGCGTCCGGATGAACTGGCTATGCCAGGCATATTCGGTGACCACCTGCACGCCGACGCGATATTCCGGCTGCGAGCCGCCGAAGAGCTGTTGGCGATAGAGGCGCTCGCGGCTCGCCAGATGCGCGAGGAATTCCTCTTTCAGCGCCGCGAAATGCGCGGGCGTCATCGGGACGTTGGTCTTGCCCCACCAGATGGTTTCGGCGGTTTCCTCGTCCTGGACGATGAACTTGTCCTTGGCGCTGCGCCCGGTGTGCTTGCCGGTCGCGACGACGAGCGGACCGTCCTTGGCGAGCAGGCCCTCGCCGTGGCGGACCGCCTCTTCGACAAGCTGCGCCGTGCCCAGATTTTCGGCCACGTCCGCGCGCGTGTCCACGCTCTGGTTGCCGATCATCATCTTCGTCATCCTCTCGCCTTTCCTGTCGCCGCGGGCCCTTTGCATACCTATGCAAAACCTGTCGAACGAAGGGACAGGCCCGCATTTGCATGGGTGCCGACGGTGTCGCCGATTCCGAAATCCGGATCGCGTTAGCGAGGATGGGACCGCGCGTCAAAAGATTAACGGCCCGGTCGTGCGGACCCGGCGACGCATGCCGGGGGCGGAACCGCTGCGCGTTGCACAGAGTTGTCGACCCTACCCCAATCGGTTAGGATCGGTCGACCTTGCCACCAAGCCGCCCAATCGCAGCCGCTAAAGACGAAAAGAGCATGACGGCAACCATCGCGCTGGTCGACGACGACCGCAACATCCTGCAATCGCTGTCGATCGCCCTTCAGGCCGAAGGCTTCGTCACGCGAGTCTATTCGGATGGGGAGGCGGCGTTGAAGCCGCTGATCGACAACCCGCCCGACCTCGCCGTTTTCGACATCAAGATGCCGCGCATGGACGGGCTCGAACTGTTGCGCCGCCTGCGCGAGAAGAGCCAGCTTCCGGTCATCTTCCTGACCAGCAAGGACGACGAGATCGACGAGGCGCTGGGCCTTGCGATGGGCGCCGACGACTATATCTCGAAGCCGTTCTCGCAGCGGCTGCTGATCGCGCGCATCCGCGCGATCCTGCGCCGCGTCGAGCTCAACCGCGATTCGGCCGACGCCCAGGACGAACCGGTCGCCGATCCGATAACCCGCGGGCGGCTGACGATGGATCCGGCGCGCCACAAGGTAAGCTGGGATGGCCGGGACGTCACCCTGACGGTCACCGAATTTCTGATCCTCGAAACCCTCGCCGCGCGGCCGGGCATCGTGCGCAGCCGCAACCAGCTGATGGACGCGGCCTACCAGGACGACGTCTATATCGACGACCGCACGATCGACAGCCACATCAAGCGGCTCCGGCGCAAGTTCCGCGAGGTCGATCCCGAATTCGACGCGATCGCGACCCTCTATGGCGCGGGCTACCGCTTTTCCGACGATGGTTGAAGCCGGCACCACAGACCAGGAGGACGCGCCGCTCGTCTGGTCGGCGCGCTGGTCGCTGACCACGCGCATTCTGGCGGTCAACATCCTCGCCGTCGCGCTGCTCGCCGGCGGCTTCTTCTATCTCGACACCTATCGCACCCGCCTCGTCGACACGCGCATCGAGGTGATGGAGGACCAGCTTGCAATGCTCGACAGCGCGCTCGAAGCGGCGCGCCCCGACCAGCGGCAGCGGCTGATCGGCGAATTCACCCGCGCCACCGAATCGCGCCTGCGCTTTTACGATGCGAGCGGGCGCAAGATCGACGACAGCTTCGCGCACGCGCCGCCGACCTATACGCTGCGCGATCCCGACCTCCAGCCCTGGAAACGCGACGTCGCGCGCGCGATGGACCGCGGCATCGACTGGATCGTCGGCGCGCCCAACTATCCCGAGTTCGAGGAACCGCGTGTCGATCGCGCGTCGGCGTGGCCGGAGGTCGCCGAAGCACTGGCCAGCGGCCGCGAAGCCGCGCGCTTCCGGTACGCGCCCGAACGCACCCCGCTGCTCAGCGCGACGCGGGTGGTCGACCTCGAAACGCCCGAAGCGATGCTGATGACGCTCAATGCGCGCGACATCACCCGCACCGTCCGCGCCGAACGCTTTCGCCTCGCGGTGGTCCTTGCGATGGTGCTGATCGCCTCGGTGCTGCTTTCGCTCTTCCTCGCGCGCACGATCGTCCATCCGCTGCGTAAGCTAGCGCGGGCCGCGGTGCGCGTCCGCCTGGGCCGCGCACGCGAAGTCGTCGTTCCGCGCCTGCCCAGCCGCCGCGACGAGATCGGCACGCTCGCGCGCGCGCTCAGCGACATGACGCAGGCACTGCGCGAACGGATCGACGCGGGGGAACATTTCGCTGCCGACGTGACGCACGAACTCAAGAATCCGATTGCTTCGGTGCGCTCCGCGATCGAAGGTCTGGGGCGCGTCACGAGCGACGAGCAGCGCGCGCAACTGCTCGCGATCGCCGACGAAGACGTCCGGCGGCTCGACCGGCTCGTGACCGATATCAGCGACGCCAGTCGGATCGACGCGCAGTTGTCGCGCACCCTGTTCGAACCGATCGACATCGGACTGATGATCGAATCGATGCTCGCCGCGCGCGCGGCGCGCGTGTCCGGGGATGCCCCGCAACCGCGCATCGCCTTCGCACGCCCGCGAAAAGGTACCGCGACGGTCATGGGCGACGGCCACCGCATCGAACGCGCGATCGACAATGTCATCGACAATGCCCTCAGCTTCTCCCCCCCCGACGCCCTCGTCTGCATCGCCGCGACCAGGCTCGGCGACGAAGTTCACATTCGCGTCGACGACGACGGCCCCGGCATCCCGCCCGCGCAGCGCGAAGCGATTTTCCGGCGCTTTCACAGCGAGCGCCCCGATGGGGAAGCCTTTGGCCGCCACAGCGGGCTTGGCCTCGCCATCGCGCGAACCATCGTCGAGGGTCACGGCGGGACGATCGCGGCAGGCGACCGCGAGGACGGCAAGCGGGGGGCGAGCCTGCTTATCACCCTGCCCGCGGCGGAGAATGCTGACGCCGCTTAGGGTCGGGCGCCGGGACGCTTGCGGCGCTGCACGCGCATAGCTAAGCCTGCGCGATGCTTCCGAGCCGGACCGCCTTCGACATCGTCAACATCCATGCAAGCTGCGTCGTGGCGGGCAATGGCGGCGTCCTGATCCTCGGCCAGTCGGGGCAGGGCAAGTCGGACCTCGCGCTGCGCCTGATCGATCGCGGGGCGCGCCTCGTCGCCGATGACCGGTGCGACGTCTGGGCCGAGCGCGGCCGGCTGTGGTGCCGCCCGCCCGAATCGCTGGCGGGAAAGCTCGAAGTGCGCGGCATCGGCATCGTCGAGCGCCCGTGGACCGCCCCCGTCCCGCTCGCGCTCGCGGTTCGCCTCACCGATCGTTACGACCGGATGCCACCGGCGAACCAGGTCGAAACCGTTGCGGGACGTCCGCTGCCCGCGCTGCTTCTTTCCGCGTTCGAGGCCTCGGCGCCGATCAAGATCATGATCGCGCTCGAGCGGCTGGCGCCCGGGGTATGATCGCATCCGGCGAACCGCGGCTGCTGCTCGTTACCGGCCTCTCCGGGGCGGGCAAGTCGACCGTTCTCAAGGTGCTGGAGGATCTGGGTTGGGAGGTTGTCGACAACCTTCCGCTCTCGCTGCTCGAACCGCTGATCGAAACCCCGGCGCAGCGCAGCGAAACGCACCGCCCGCTCGCGGTCGGCATCGACAGCCGCAGCCGCGGCTTCAAACCCGCATTGCTCGTCAAGCGGATCAAGCAGTTGCGCGAGGCGGGGGGCCGCGAGATCGAAACGCTGTTCCTCGATTGCGCGGGCGCGGAGCTTGAACGCCGCTTCTCCGAAACGCGACGGCGCCACCCGCTCGCCGAAGACCGTCCGGCGACCGACGGCATTGCCCGCGAGCGCGAAATGATGGAGCCGGTGCGCCGCTGGGCCGAGCATGTCGTCGATACGACCAACTATTCCAGCAACGACCTGCAGCAGGAAATCCGCCACCGCTTTGCCGATACCCAGAGCGACGAGCCAGCACTGAACGTGATGAGCTTCGGCTTCGCGCGCGGCCTGCCGCGCCACGCCGATCTGGTCTTCGACATGCGCTACCTGCGCAATCCTCACTGGGACAAGGCGCTGCGTCCCGGAACGGGACTCGACGCCGATGTTTCGGCTTATATCGCCGCCGATCCCGCCTATGAGGTGACGGTGGCGCAGATCGAGGCGCTGCTCGTCGCTCTGCTGCCACGTTACCGGGCGGAAGGGAAAAGCTATGTCACCGTCGCTTTCGGCTGCACCGGCGGGCGCCATCGGTCGGTCCATGTCGCCGAGCGCGTGGCACGAACGCTGCGCGACGCCGGCCATGCGCCGACCGTCAGCCACCGCAACCTTGACTCCGCCCCGCAAGATGGGCTTGAGGGCAAGCCCCCGCCCGCTTCTCCCGCACCCGGCGGAAAAAACTGAGGGTCACAGACTGCATGCCTAGCGACAAAAGCGTGCCGCTTATCGGAATGGTTCTCGTCACCCACGGCCGACTCGCCGTGGAAATGGTTACCGCGATGGAGCATGTCGTCGGGCCGCAGCGCGCGGTGGCCACGGTCTGCATCGGGCCCAACGACAATATGGAAATGCGGCGGCAGGAGATCGCCGACGCGATCCGCGACGTCGATGAAGGACGCGGCGTGATCATGCTGACCGACCTGTTCGGCGGCACACCGTCGAACCTTGCGATCAGCCTGCTCGAAGCCGGGCGGACCGAGGTCATCGCCGGGGTCAATCTTCCGATGTTGATCCGGCTGGAAAGTGCGCGCAAAACGATGGAATTGCGACCTGCGGTGATCGCGGCGCGCGAAGCAGGCCAGAAATATATATCGGTCGCTTCGGAAATGCTGGGAGTGGGCCTTTGAGCGAATTGTCGGAGACCGTCGAAATCACCAATCAGCGCGGTCTTCACGCGCGCGCCAGCGCCAAATTCGTAACCTTCGTCAGCCGCTTGCCCGAAAGCGTTTCGGTCGAGGTCGAAAAAGGCGGCAGCCGCGTCGCCGGCACGTCGATCATGGGCCTGATGATGCTCGGCGCCGCCAAGGGCGACAGCATCACCATCCACACCAGCGGCGATGGCGCCGATGCCGCGCTGCTGAAACTGGTCGGGCTGGTCAAGGACAGCTTCGGCGAGGATTGAGTTCATGTCCGGCCGTCGCAGCCGTATCGAAAGCCTGTCCAATCCGCTGGTCAAGCGGATGCGTCTGCTACGCGAAAAGCGGCATCGACGCGCCGAGGGGCTGTTCCTCGCCGAAGGGCTGCGTATCGCGACCGAAGCGCGCGAGGCGGGTGTCCTCCCGCAATGGCTGTTCCTTGGGGCGGAGGGCACGGCGCATCCGCTGGCCGGGGCGATGGTCGAGGCGACGCTGGCGCGCGGGGGCGAGGTCGTCGACACCACGCCGGCGATCCTGTCGAAACTGTCGGGCAAGGACAATCCGCAGACGATCGTCGGCATCTATGCCGAACCGACGACCACGCTCGCCGAGCTCGACCGCGACGCGGCGCCGATCTGGCTGGTGGCCGAGCGGCTGCGCGATCCGGGCAATCTCGGCACGATGCTGCGCACGGGCGACGCGGTCGGCGCCGGCGGGCTGATCCTCCTGGATGAATCGACCGATCCCTATGGCGTGGAGGCGGTGCGCGCGAGCATGGGGGCGATCTTCACGCAGCGGCTGGTGCAGGCGCGCTGGGACGATTTCCTGCCGTGGCTGCGCGCCGGGCCGGGGCAGCTCGTCGCGACCTGGCTGGGGGACGATACACAGGATTATCAGGCGGCGCGCTATGCCGCGCCGACCTTCATCCTCGTCGGCAATGAATCGCAGGGCCTGCCCGAAGCCTATGCCGCCGCCGCCGACGTGCGCGTGAAGATGCCGATGTTGGGCAAGGCCGACAGCCTGAACGCCGCGGTCGCCGGCGCGGTGATGGCCTATGAGGTGTTGAACCAGCGGCGGCGCTGAACGGCAACGCCTTTGGTTTAGCGGGTGGCCATTTGGTGATATAGGCAACCTCTTCTATCCGTTCGCGTCGAGCGGGATCAGGAGTGTCCATGCGCAACTATCTTCCCGCGTTCGCCCTTCCCTGCGCCCTCGCCGCCTGCACCGCGGTGCCGCCTTCGGCGCCGGGAAGCCAGCCCGCCGCCTACATGGCGCTCGGCACCGAACCCGGCTGGACGCTCGAAATCACGCCCGGCCTGCTCAACTATAACGGCGACTATGGCGACACCCGGATCTTGCAGCCGAACCCCGGCGCGCGGCCGAGTGCGGGCGGCGAACGCTATGTCACCGACCGCCTCACCGTCGATGTCACCCACGCCGAATGC
>CAZSMB010000054.1:0-16758 GCA_964607625.1 uncultured Sphingopyxis sp.
CGTCCCTGGCTGCGCCAGCGCTTGACCACGCGGTCGAGGATTTCGACTTCGCCGCCGGTTTCGCGCCACAGTTTCGAGAAGAGCGGGTCGCTCGATGCCGGACGTTTATCCTCTTCGAGCGTGTCGAGATAGACGCGGATCGGGATCGAAACGCCCTCGCCGCAGACGATACATTCGCGGTTGCGCAGCGCCGGGATCGAATCGATGAAACCGCGCGCGCCTTCGGGCATCGCCGCCTTGACGAAATGCTGGTCGCGTTCGTTGTTGAGGCGCATCGAGATGATCGTGCCGCACTGCGACAGCACGCCTTCGGCAAGGTCCGACGGGCGCTGGGTGATCAGGCCGAGCGAGACGCCGTATTTACGGCCTTCCTTGGCGATCCGTTCCAGGATCTTGCGCACCGCCTGGCCCTGCCCCGTATCCTTCGACGGAATGTAGCGGTGGGCTTCCTCGCAGACGAGCAGGATCGGGCGCTGCGGCTCGCCGCGCGACCAGATCGCATAGTCGAAGGTCAGGCGCGACAGCACCGCGACGACGACCCCCGTGATGTCCGAGGGCACACCCGAGACGTCGATGATCGAGATCGGCCGGCCGTCCGACGGCAGGCGGAATATCTTGCCGAGAAAGCTCGCCATCGTGTCGGCGACGAGCATGCCCGAGAACATGAAATTATAACGCGGGTCGGCGCGCATTTCCTCGATCTTGCCCTTGATCCGCATGAACGGCGCCGACGAGGTCGCCTTGTCGAGCTTGCCCATCTCGTTGGTCAGGATGTTAAGCAGGTCGGACAGCAGATAGGGGATCGGCGAATCGACCGTGATCTTGCTCATCCCTTCGGCGAGCCGGTTCTTCTGCCGCGCCTGGAGCAGGCATTTGGCGAGCACGTCGCAGTCGCCCTGCCGGTCGCGCCCTTCGCTGGTGACGAAGACTTCGCAATGCTCCTCGAAGTTCATCAACCAATAGGGCATGGCGAGATTGTCGACATCGAACAGCGCGCCGGTGCCCTTGAACGCCGCCGAATATTCGCCGTGCGGGTCGACCATCACGATATGCCCCTGCGGCGCGAGCTCGCAGATCTTGTGAAGGATCAGCGCGGCGCTGGTCGACTTGCCCGTACCCGTCGATCCGAGCAGGGCGAAATGCTTGCCGAGCATCGCATCGACATAGAGCGAGCCGCGGATATCCTTGGTCGGATAGACCGTCCCGATCTCGACATGCGCGCGTTCGTCGGCGGCATAGATTTGCTTGAGGTCGGCGCTCGTCGCGGCATAGACTTGGCTCCCGGGGATCGGGTAGCGCGTCACGCCGCGGCGGAAATTGTGGATGCGACCGGTCAGCTTTTCCTCGTCGCCTTCGCCCAGGAAATCGACCGATGCGAGGATGAGCCCGTCGGCGCCCTGGTGAAGCTGCTGGTCGCGAATGCTGGCGAGCAGCCAGACGTTGCCGACGCGCACCTTGACCTGCGCCCCGACCTGCCCCGCCATCGCCACCGCGGCGTCGGTCGACGCCGACAGGCGGTGCAGCGCTTCGGTATCGAGCAGGATGCGCGAGGCCGACCCCGAAATGTCGATCACTTCGCCGACGAGCAGTTCGTCGCGATGGTGCGCGGTGACCGGGGCGACCGGTGCCGCCGTTCCGCCCCCCGCCAGCCGCACGTGCTGCGCGGCCATCGCCTCGCCGGCTCCCAGGCCGCTGCCCTGCATATCCATTCAAACGCCCCGCCTATTGTGGTCCCGGGAACCGGTATCGCAGCAGTTGGTAAAGAAAGCGCTTATGCTGATTTTCCGGCCGCTAGCGCCGCCGGAAGACGGCCGAGGCGGCATAGCCGAGCGCGACCGACAACAGCACCGCGGTCAGGCCATAGAGAAAGCCGTGCCGCTGCGCCGCGAGCGCGACGAACCGCTCGAACCCCGCCTTGCGGATCTCGACGTCACGCGACGCCACCGCGATCACGCGCCCCTTGCTGATCAGATAGGTTTCGGCGCGATAATTGCCGACCGGGACGCGCGCCGGCACGGGGATGCGCGCGCGATAGAGCACCCCTTCGGTGATCTCGACCGCCTTGGGGTCCTCATAGAAAAGCCCTTGCCGGCGATAGAGGTCGATCAATCCGTTTTCAAAGCGCGACAGCGCCTTGGTTTCTGAAAAGCCCGTCGGCGACATCGACAGGTTGCTGAGCCCCAGTTCAAAGATCGCCGCGGTGCGTTCGTCGACCAGCTTGTCGATCGGGCGCGAAGATCCGATCGCGTAAAAGCCGGGAGAGGTGCGCAGGCGGATGCTGTCGGCATTGACCCACATTCCCGCCACGCGCCGCTTTTCGCGCAAGATGATCGGCCGCACCGGCCCTTTCAGCACGACGACGATATCGGCGCGGTCGTCGGGGAGCCGCTGTCCGGGATAGAGGATCGCGCCGAACAGCAGCAGCTCCTCTCCGGTAAAGCTGTACTGGATGTCGATCGCCCGGCTCGACACGTCGGGCACCAGCCGCGGATCGGCGGCGCGCGCGCCGAGGGTCCAGCCCAGCGCCGCGAACAGCCCGAGCAGCAGGAGCGCCGCGCGCGTCATTGCACCGTAAAGATTTCGTCGGGCCGGATGAAGAGGCCGACCGCCATGCGCAGCGCGACGAGGAGCACGATCGCCGCCAGGATCGCGCGCAGATATTCGGGCCGCACCGTCTGCGCGAAGCGCGCGCCGATCTGGGCCCCGGTCACGCTGCCGACGAGCAGCAGCGCCGCGAGCACCAGGTCGACCGCTCCGGTCGTCAGCGCATGGACCATCGTCGTCGCGATCGTCACGAACAGCGTCTGGAACAGCGAGGTACCGACGACGACCTGCGTCCCCATGCCGAGCAGATAGACCATCGCCGGCACCATGATGAAGCCGCCGCCGACGCCGAGCAGCATCGTGATGACCCCGACCCCCATGCCGAGCAGCAACGGCGCGAGCGGCGAAATATAGAGGCCCGAGCGATAGAAGCGCCAGCGCATCGGCAGATTGGCGACCATCGGGTGATGCCGCCGCTTGCGCGCCGGTGCCGGCAGCCCCGCGCGCATCGAGCGCAGCGCCCCCCACGCCTCGCGCCCCATGATCGTGCCCACCGATCCCATCAGCACGACGTAGAGGATCGAGATCACCGTATCGATCTGGCCCCACGCGGTCAGCAGCTCGAACAGGCCGGCGCCGATCAGCGAACCGATCAAGCCGCCGGTGACGAGCACCGCACCCATCCGCAAGTCGACCCCGTCGCGCTCAAGATAGGCCATCGCGCCCGACACGCTCGCCCCGGTCACCTGCGTCGCGGCCGACGCCGCGGCCACCGTCGGCGGGATGCCATAGAAGATCAGCAGCGGCGTCGTCAGGAATCCGCCGCCGACGCCGAACATGCCTGAGAGGAATCCGACCCCGCCGCCGAGCAGCACGATGACCAGCGCATTGACCGAGAGGTTGGCGACGGGAAGGTAAAGATCCATGGGCCCCAGATGATCCGCGGCACCCGGACGGCACCGATTCCGCGCGACCCTAGACGATTTTGACGGGGCGGGGAATCGCGCACGAGCCGGATCCGGCCGAAACTCAGAAATCAGCCGCCAGCGTGACCGCGACCCCGCTTTCGGGCAGCGCATCGCCCGCGACGCGCTGCCGCCAGTCGAGCGCGATCCGGCCGCCCTGCCCGACATCAGGCAGGCGCAGCGTCAGCCGCGGACCGACATCGACGCGCGCGGCGCCCGGCTGCACCGCCCCAGCGGCCAGCGCCCCAAGGCGCAGCGGCGACACCTCGCGCGGGCCGATGCGGCGATCGACCACCACCGCGCCGTCGGCGAACCCGTCGCGCCGATGGGTCCCGACGACGCCGGCCTGGCCATAGGCTTCGAGCCGGAAGCCGGCGGGCAGCGCGACGCCGCCCACCCCGCCCGCGACCATCGCGGCGAGGGCGGTGCGCCCGCCCGGCCCGGCAGCGAGGCGCTGTTCGATCGCCACATCGACCGGCACGCCGGCGAAGGGAGCAAAGGCGGCGCCAAAGGCGACGTCGCGCTCGCGCGGCCGACCGAGCGCCAGCGTCGCCCGGCCATAGGCGCGCAGCCGCCCGTTCGCCGCCAGTCCGCGCGCGATGCGCAACCCCGCCTGGCTGCCGCCGATCTGTCCCGCCGCGGCGATCCCGTCAGGCGCTCCGCCCCCGCGCGGGCGCAGATAGACCCACCCCGACGCCTGCCATCCGGCAAGGTCGCGCCGCATCCAATAAGGCGCACCTGCCGCGGGCACTGCCGTATCCGCCCGTGTCGGCAGGCGCCAGTGCGCGGACGAGGGCGGCAGCGCGGCAACGGGCCGGGTCGCGGCGATCGGCGCGAGCAGCCGGTCGAGCAGCGCGAGCCGCATCATATGGCGGGCGCTACCGCCGGTGTCGGACGCGACCGGGGGGCGATGCACGCCCTTGCGATGCGACGGGCCAGGCCGCTCCCACCTGCGCGCGGGCGTGGCCGACGCCAGGATGGGAACATCGCCGACCTCCGTGGATACGGCGACAGGCGGCAAACCCCAGGCGGCCGGCGGCCGCATCGGCGGCGGCGCGCCCGCCCCCCATGTCGCGATCACCCGCAGCAGCGCCCAGCCGCCGAGGCAGAAAAGCAGGAAGCGCAGCGCCGGCGCCTCGCGATGCGCGCGCGCGCCCGATGCCCGTATCATCATGGCAGCGGCACCATGATTGATACCGGCCGCGCCTCGACGTCGCCGACGCCATGCTCGGTCTTGTCCCACACGACCTCGCCCGACCGCAGCATCCGACTGTACAGGCCGACCGCGCGCCACGCGGCAAGAATGGCGATCACATTGGCGACGAAGGCGCGCGGGATCGCCATCGCCCCTGCGCGCAGCCCGTACCAGCGCGCGGTGAAATGGCTGCGCATCCCGAGCCGCCAGAGCAGCAGCGCCGCGTCGACGCCGAGCAGCAGGCGCATCGCGTCGCTCATCGGGAGCGCCGGCCACCCAAGCCGCGTCTGTCCCAGCCATCCGATGCCGGTCAGCACCAGCGCCAGATAGGAGGCGAGGACGACCAGCGCCGCCAGCGGCGCGCGGCGATCGCGCCACAGCATCCACCGCGCCGCGCAGCCCCGCGCAGATGCGCCGCGCTCGGCAAGGTCGAGCCAGCCGAGATGGTCCCACGCCTCGAGCGCGATCCCGGCGATCCAGCGTGCCTTTTGCCGGACCGCGGGTTCGACCTGCCCCGGGAATTCCCCGCGAGAGGCGATGCGGTCGCCGCGCGCGCCGGTGGCGCTGACGAAGGTCGCGCTCAGGCCATAGGCGCCGATCAGCATCCCGACCTCATAATCTTCGGTCAGGCTGTCGGCGCGGAACGGCAGGCCGCCACGATGCAGCGCGAGCAGGGTCAGCGCGTCGCGCGACAGCGCACAGCCGACCCCCGCGGAGGGAAGCGGTACGCCGAGCCGCGACCGCACGACCAGTTCCTTGCCGTGCGCCTCGGCGAACTCGTCGCCGTAATGCGCGCCGACCCATCGGTCGTGCGGGATCGGCATGACCGGGATCTGGACCATGGCATGCCGCGCCAGCTCGACCCGGAACAGCGCCAGCTCGTCGGAATGCACATGATCCTCGGCATCGTGGAGGATGATCGCGGCATAACGCCGTCCCTCGGCGCGTTCGTCCTCGCCCAGCGCGGCCCACAGGCGATTGAGATTGTCGCCCTTCGTCGTCGGCCCGTCGCTGTGCCCGATCACCAGCCGCAACCGCGGGTCGCGCGCGACCGCGGGCGACACCGCGAACAGCGTCGCGGCATCGTTGGGATAGCAGCCGATATAGAGCCGGAAATCCTCGCCGTCCCACGCCGCCAGCGTCCGCCGCAGCATCGCCGGCAGGACCGCCGCTTCGCACCAGGCGGGAACGAAGATCGCGAAGCGCCCGGCGACCGGCGCCACGGCGGCGGTCCCAGCAGGGGTCCGCCCGCGCCGCATCGCGAGCCACACGGCGTCGAGAAGCAGGTCGTCGAGCCCGACGAGCAGCACGCCGATCGCCGCGAACAGCATCAGCTCATGCCCCGCGCCCTGGACCAGCCAGGGCAGCCATTCGGTTGCGAGATCCACCCGGTCGCCCCCGCTCCCCACCGCGACCGCCCCGGCCGCATCTGCTTCCCAAGGGGTAAAGGCTGAAACCCGTTTGTAAAGGTGACGAAGCCCGGTTGGGACGTTAAGAGGGCGACCAATTAGAACCAGAATGACAGGATTACAGACTTCATGGCTCTCAGTTCGCCCCGTTCCGCCCTGCGCGACTTCCTCGAAAGCGAGAGCGCCGGGGGCATGCTGCTGATCGCCGCGGCGGCGCTGGCGATGGTGATCGCGAACAGCGCGCTCGGCGACCTCTATCACGACGCGATCCATGCGGTGACCGGCCCCGTGCTGACCGACAAGCTCGGTCCGATGACGGTCCACCTGTGGATCAATGACGGGCTGATGGCGATTTTCTTCCTGCTCGTCGGGCTCGAAATCAAGCGCGAGTTCATCGACGGCCGTCTTGCCAGCTGGGACCGGCGACGGCTGCCGATGATCGCCGCGGCGGCGGGGATGATCCTTCCGGCGATCCTCTACATGGCGTCGGCGGGCAGCACGCCGGGCCTCGCGCAGGGCTGGGCGATCCCGGCGGCAACCGACATCGCGTTCGCGATCGGCGTCCTCGCGCTGCTCGGCAAGCGCGCGCCGACCTCGCTCAAGCTGTTCCTCGTCACCGTCGCGATCGTCGACGACATGGGCGCGGTGGTCATCATCGCACTGTTCTACACCGCAAAGATCAACCTGATGGCGCTCGGCGGCGCGGCGGCGATGCTCGCCGTCATGTTCCTGTGCAACCGTATGGGGCTGAAGAGCCTGATCGTCTATCTGCTGATGTTCCTGCTTCTGTGGTATGCGATGCTGCTCTCGGGCGTCCATGCGACGATCGCCGGCGTCCTCGCGGCGATGACGATCCCGCTCGAAAAGACGCCGGGCGCACCCGACAGCGCGACCTCCCCCCTCCATCGGCTCGAACATGCGCTGCATCCGTGGGTCGCCTTTGCGATCGTGCCGCTGTTCGGCTTCGCCAATGCCGGGGTCGACATCGGCGGCCTGACCGCCGAGCAGATTTTCGCGCCGCTGCCGCTCGGCATCGCGCTCGGCCTGTTCCTCGGCAAGCAGATCGGCATCTTCGGCAGCGTATGGCTCGCCGTGAAGCTGGGCATCGCGGGCAAGCTGCGCGGGGCGACCTGGCTGCAAATCTATGGCGTCGCGGTGCTCTGCGGCATCGGTTTCACGATGAGCCTGTTCATCGGCGGGCTCGCCTTTCCCGGCAAGCCGCTGCTGGTCGAGGAAGCCAAGATCGGTATCCTGATGGGATCGCTGCTCGCGGCGCTGACCGGCTATGCGGTGCTGCGGTTCGCGCCGCTGCATCCGCGGCACCATGAGGTCGAGACCGAATCCGATGGTGAGATCGGTGCTGACGGCGACGTGCGCGACACGTCGGAGGCCAAGGGAAGCGCGACCGCCTGATGCGCCGCGCGGCGGCCCTGCTTCTGCTGGCGACGGCGGCAGCGGCGACGCTGTCGGGCTGCTATGCCTTCGATCCCGAGATGCGGCGCTATGTCGCCGAACGGAAGGCAAGGGAACGCGCGGCGGCGTCACCCGCCGCCGCCGATCCCGCCCCGACGCCCGCCCCCGCGCCGGCGACGCCCGCTGCCATGCCCCGGGACTGGCCGCTCACCGCACCAAAGGTCGACACGCCGGCCGCGACGGCGGCGCACGATACGTTAAAGGATGTCGCCGCCGCCTATCTGATCCTCACGCTCGAGGCCGGCGCGCACGAGCAGGGCTATATCGACGCCTATTACGGCCCGCCCAAGCTGATCGCCGACGCGCTGACCTCGCCGCGCAGCGTGCCCGTCCTCCAGGCGGAGGCACGGCGGCTGATCGGCAACCTCGACGCCGCGGCGCCGAATCTCGCCGACCGGATCGAGCGGCGCCGCGCCGCTTTCCTGCGCGCCCAGCTCGTCGCCGCCGAGACGCGGCTGATGATGATGCAGGGCCGGCGCTTTCCCTTTGCCGAAGAGGCCGAACGCCTGTTCGGGGTGCGCCCCGAGCTGAAGCCGCTCGCCAGCTATGATGCCGAGCTGGCAAAGATCGCCGCGCTCGTGCCCGGCGACGGCCCGCTCGCCGACCGCGTCGAGGCCTGGCTCGACCGCTTCACCATCCCCAAGGACCGGCTCGAAACGGTGTTCGACGCCGCGATCGCGCGCTGTCGCGGCCGCACCGCGGCGCAGGTGGCGATGCCCGAGGGAGAGAATTTCGTGATGCAGTTCGTCACCGGCAAGAGCTGGAGCGGCTACAATCATTATGTCGGCGCCTATACGAGCATCATAGAGATCAACACCGACCTGCCGATCCGCCTGTCGCGCGCGCTCGATCTCGGCTGCCACGAAGGCTATCCCGGCCATCACCTGTTCAACATGAAGATCGAGGAACAGCTGGTAAAGGCGCGCGACTGGCTCGAATTCAGCGTCTACCCGCTCTACAGCCCGCAAAGCCTGATCGCCGAGGGCAGCGCCAACTACGGCATCGACCTCGCCTTCCCGGGCAAGACGCGCCCCGACACCGAGCGCGACGTGCTGATGCCGCTCGCCGAGATCGAGACACCGAAGGACGACCGCTACTGGCAGCTTCTCGACGCGATGAAGGCGCTACAGGGCGCACGGCTGACGATCGCGCAGCACTATCTCGATGGCGAGATCGACAGGCCGACCGCGATCGCGCTCACGCAGAAATACCAGCTCGTTTCGCGCGAGCGCGCCGAAAAATCGATCGCCTTCACCGAACAATATCGCAGCTACGTCATCAACTATGCTATCGGCGAGGCGATGGTGAAGGATTATCTCGAACGCGGCAAACCCGACCGCGACGAAATCTGGCGGCGCTTTTCGCTGATGCTCAGCGAGCCGACGCTGCCCGCGGACCTGCTCGCACCATGAGCAGCGCCGCCGCCGTCCTGTGGCTCGGCCAGTGGGGTTCGCCCCGCCGCCCACCCGCTGGCGTCGCCCCGCGCGGCTGACGATCCGGCGCGCCCGCGCGCCCTTTCGATCGCCCATGCCACACAGATTTGAAGGGGAGTTCCCCATGCTCGACAAGACCGAGACCCATTGCCGTATCGAAACGCCCGAGATGAAGGATTACGGCGTCTACCTGGCCGTCGACCGCCTGCTGGGTTGCCAGAAGCCGCTCGCCGACCTCTGTACCCCCGACGAGTTGCAGTTCCAGATCGTCCACCAGGTCGAGGAGCTGTGGATGAAGCTGATCGCCTTCACCCTGACCGAGATCGACGGTCATATGGCGGCGCGCGACACGATGCGCGTGCTGACGCTGTTCGACCGCGTCCACCGGCTGATGCGGCTGATGACCGACCAGCTGGCGCTGCTCGAAACGATGAGCCCGTTCGATTACCAGTCGATTCGCCTCCAGCTCGGCAATGGCTCGGGACAGGAAAGCCCCGGCTTTCAACTCCTCCTCACGCTGCCGCAACCGCTGTGGGCGCGCTACAAGGCCGCCTATCTCGAGTCTGCGGGCCGCAGCGTCGCCGACGTCTACGACACCGGCTACCGGCACGACGACGCCTATATGGTCGCCGAGGCGCTGATCGAATTCGACGAGCTGTTCCAGCTCTTCCGCTCGCATCATATCCAGCTGATCCACCGCTCGATCGGCATGGGGTCGAAGTCGCTCAAGGGCCGCCCCGTCGAGCTCTTGAATGCCGGCGCGCGGCACCGCTTCTTCCCCGAGCTGTGGGATATCCGCGCCGAGATGACCGACCGCTGGGGCGCCGAATATGGCGTCAGGCGCGACAGCATCAGCGGCGGCGGCGCGCCCGGTCACGGCAGCGGGCTGTGAGGGGCGCGCTGCTGCCGCAAGCGGTCGCGGCCCGCTTTCACCTGCCCCCCGGCGCGACCTATCTCAAGAGCCACAGCGTCGGCTGCCAGCCGCGCGCTTCCGAGGCGCTGCTGCGCGACAAGCTGCTGACGCCCTGGGCCGAGACGGGCGAGGCCTGGCCGCACTGGCTGGAGGCGATCGACGACTGGCGCACCGCGCTCGCCGGCCTGCTCGGCGTCGAGCCGCGCGACCTGTGCCCCGCGACCAACGTCAGCGCGGGCCTGTCGCGCTACCTCTCGGCGCTCGGCGCGGCGACGCCGCGGCGCACGATCCTGCTCGCGCCGAGCGCCTTTCCGACGATCGGCTATGTCGTCGGCGGCCTCGCCGCCGAAGGCTGGACCGCGCGCTATCTGCCCGCCGACGCCGACGTCCGCGATCCCGCGAGCTGGGCGGCGGCGCTCGACGACGAGGTCGCGCTGGTGATCGCGATGCACGTCAGCTCGAACAGCGGCGCGCTCGCGGACATCACGGGCATCGCCGCCGTCGCGCACGCCGCGGGCGCGCGCTGCGTCGTCGATAGCGCGCAGGCGGCCGGCATCGTCCCGGTCACGCCCGCCGCCTGGGGCGTCGACGCGCTGCTCGGCACCAGCGTCAAATGGCTGTGCGGCGGCCCCGGCGCGGCGTGGCTGTGGGTCGCGCCGCACGACCGCACCGCGCTCGCCCCCGCCGAACGCGGCTGGTGGAGCCACGAAAACCCGTTCGAGATGGACATCGCCGACTTTCGCTATGCCCCCGACGCGCGGCGGTGGTGGGGCGGCACCCCCGATGTCGCGCCCTTCGTGCTTTCGAGCGCCGGGCTCGCCGAAATCGCCGCGCTCGGTATCGACCGGGTCCGCGCGCACAATATCGCGCTCCAGACGATGCTGCGCGACGCACTGGAAGCGAAAACCCCGCACTGGCGCTGGCCGACCGGCGCCATCGGCGGAACCTTGTGTATCGACACCGGCGCCGACCAGCCGCGCGTCGCCGCGGCGCTCGACGCGCACGGCATCAAGGCCGATTTTCGCGGGACGGTGATGCGGCTGTCGTTCCACGCCTATAGCGGTGCCGCGGACGTCGAGCGAACGGCGAACGCCCTCTCTTCGCCGTCATTGCAAGCATAGCCAAGCATCCAGGGCGCTTAAGCCCACTCCGGATTGTCGCGTCGCTCGCAAGGACAAGGGCCAGGGTCCTGACCCTAGATATCGACCACGATCTTGCCGAAATGCTTGTTCGCGACCTGATGCCGAAAGGCATCGGCAAGGTTTTCGAGCGCGAAATGATCGCTGATAACCGGTTTGATCGCATTCGCCTCGATCCCCGCGATCATGGCGAGCTGCTGCGCCCGGCTGCCGACGGTCAGCCCCTGCACGCGCAGATTCTTCGCCATCAGCAACGCCGTCTGCACCGGCCCCGCGAACCCCGCTAGCACGCCGATCAGCGCGACATGGCCGCCGACCCGCGTCGCAATCATCGACTGGTCGAGCGTGCCGGCGCCGCCGATTTCGACGACGGTATCGACCCCGCGCCCGCCGGTCAGGTCCATCGCCCGCGCCCCCCACGCGGGCACCTCCTTGTAATTGATCAGCTCGTCGGCGCCGAGCGCCTTCAGTCGCGCGAGCTTGTCGTCCGACGAGCTTGTCGCGATCACCCGCGCGCCCGCTGCCTTGGCGAATTGCAGCGCAAAGATCGACACCCCGCCCGATCCCTGCACGAGCACCGTCGAGCCGGGGCGCACGTCATCGTCGACGAACAGCGCACGCCACGCGGTCAGCCCGGCACAGGTCAGCGTCGCCGCCTCGGCCGCCGAATAGCCCTGTGGCACGCGCGTGAACCAATGTTCGGGCACGACCACCGCCTCGCGCGCATAGCCGTCGAGCCCGTCGCCCGGCACGCGGGTAAAGGCGCTCGCCGGCGGCGCGCCGTCGATCCAGTCGGGAAAGAAGAGCGACACCGCGAGGTCGCCCGGCGCAAAGCCGGTCACGCCCTCGCCAACCGCCTCGACCGTCCCGGCGCCGTCGGACATCGGGATGCGCCCGTCGGCGGCGGGGATCATTCCCGCGACCACCGCATAATCGTGATAGTTGAGCGACGAGGCCGACAGCCGCACCCGAATCTCGCCCGGCCCCGGCTGGCCGGGGTCGGACAGGTCGGTGGCAATCAGATTGTCGAGCGAAGCGGGGGCGCGGAGCCGGACGCTGCGCATCATTCGGCCGCCATCGCCATTTCGACACGCTGCGGACCGCGGATGACGCCGCCGGGATAGACGCCCTGCCCTTCACCGCCCTTGAAGGTCACCTGCCCCGACTTCACCGTCGCGACATAGCCGTCGGCCTTTTGCAGCAGGCGCTTGCCGCCGGCGGGCAGGTCGAACGCCAGCCACGGCTTGCCGAGCTTCAGCTTGTCCATGTCGATGACGTTCAAATCGGCGAGATAGCCCGGCGCGACGAGCCCGCGATCCTCTAGCCCATAGAGCACCGCCGTGTCGCGGCACTGGCGCTTGATCGCGCGCGCCAGCGGAATGCGGCCGCCGCGCTTGCGATCACGCACCCAATGCTGGAGCATGAAGGTCGGCGAGGCCGCGTCGCAGATCGTTCCGCAATGCGCGCCGCCGTCGGACAGGCTGTTCACCGTGTCATCGGCATCCTGCAACCGTTCCAGGAAGTCGAGGTTGCCGTCGGCATAGTTGAGGATCGGCAGATAGGCGAAGCCGCCCGCATCGTCGCGGCAGAGCAGGTCATAGGCATATTCGGCGGGATCGACCCCCGCCGCAGCGGCGCGCGCGGCGATGCTCGCCTCGGGCCCCGGCTCGTAATCGAAATCCTCGTCCATCTCGAACTGCATCGGCCAGCCGCCCGCGACGACCATCAGCAGTCCCATGATGTCTTGGGGCGCCTCGCTGAAATCATTGTCCTCGGACAGCATCTGCGCCTTGAACGCCGGATCGAGCAGCTTTGCCTTCTGTTCGTCCCACGACAGGTTCTCGATCGCACGCCACGACGGCCGGAACCGGAACGGATGCACCGTGCCGCGCCACGCCATGATGATGCCGTTGCCGCGCAGCGCGATTTGCGCGACGATATTCGCGCCTTTCGCATTTTCGGCGCGCATCGTCGCAATCTGTTCGTCGAGCGGCAATTCCTTGGCGATCGACTGGAGCGCGGCGAACGTCACCGGCAGCCCCGTCTCGCGGCTCAGCTTGCCCATCCAGTCGAACTCGTTCCACTCGCGGTTGAGGTCGCTCGCCATTTCGAACACGCCATAGCCGACGCGCCCCATCGCCCGGCCGATCTCGATCAGCTCCTCGGCGGTCGCGGTGGTTCCGGGGACGACCTCGCCGTCAACCGACTTGTGGATCACCGTGCGACTGGTCGAAAAGCCGAGCGCGCCCGCACGCACGCCGTCCTCGACGATCCGCGACATTTCGGCGATGTCCGCGGCGGTGGGCACCGCACCGGGCTGCTCGCGGTCGCCGAGCACATAGGCACGCACCGCGCCGTGCGGGACATGACACGCAACGTCGACCGTGCGCGGCAGCTTGTCGAGCGCGTCCATATATTCGGGGAAGGTCTCCCACTCCCAGCTCATCCCTTCGGCGAGGGCGGTGCCCGGGATGTCCTCGACGCCTTCCATCAGGCCGATCAGCCAGTCGTGGCGGTCGGGCCGCGCCGGGGCAAAGCCGACGCCGCAATTGCCCATGACGACGGTCGTGACCCCGTGCCAGCTCGACGGCGCCATTTCCTGGTCCCACGTCGCCTGCCCGTCATAATGGGTGTGGACGTCGACGAAGCCCGGGGTGACGATCTTGCCCGCCGCGTCGATCTCTTCGCGCCCGGCGCCGATGTCCGATCCCATCGCGACGATGCGATCGCCCTCGACCGCCACATCGGCCACGAAAGGCTCGCTGCCCGAACCGTCGACGACGGTGCCGCCGCGAATCACCAGATCGTACATCTCTCTCTCCCGTATTTGGTTTCAAGGCGAAACCTATCATCAAAATCGCGCGATGCAAATTGTCGCGCCAGCGCCGCGGCAAGGCGCTATGATGGCGCGGCAACAGGATGGGAGAGACCCGCATGATCCGTATCACGCTCACCGCCGGGGTGGCGCTCGCGCTGCTCGCCGGCTGCACCGGGACCGGCAGCGGCGAAGGCGAAGCGACCGCCGCTTCGGCCGCGCCCGCGCCAATGGCCGTAAACTACGCCGCGATCCTTGCCGATCCGACACGTCCCGACGCCGACCGCGCGCGCGACGCCGCCAGGATGCCGGCGCGCCTGATGGACTTCGCGCAGGTCGCGCGCGGCGAAAGCGTCGGCGATTTCGTGATGGGCGGCGGCTATGTCACCCGCATCCTGGCCGGCGTCGTCGGGCCGGAGGGCCATGTCTATGCCTTCCAGCCCCAGGAATTCATCGCGTTCAAGGCGCAATATGGCACCGACCAGCAAACGGTCGCCGCGGCCTATGACAATGTCGATGCGGTCGCTGGCCCCTTCGCCGCGCCCGCCTTCCCCGTGCCGCTCGACACGATCGTCACGGTGCAGAATTTCCACGACCTGTACCTAAAGCCCTTCCCCGCCGACACCGGCGCAAAGGCCAGCGCGGCGCTGTTCGCGGCGCTGAAGCCCGGCGGCACGCTCGTCGTCGTCGACCACGCCGCCGCGAGCGGCAGCGGCACGACGCTGTCGGACAGCCTGCACCGGATCGACAAGGCGGCGGTCGTCGACGCGCTGACCAAGGCGGGCTTCGTGCTCGACGCCGAAAACGACCTCTACGCCAACCCCGACGACCCGCGCACCGCGAACGTCTTCGACCCGTCGATCCGCGGCAAGACCGACCAGTTCGCGCTGCGGTTCAAGAAGCCGGGGTGATGCAGGAAAACGTCATTGCGAGGAGCGTAGCGACGAAGCAATCTTCAGCCATCGACCGGGCAGGACGATAGCTGGAGATTGCCGCGTCGCCTTCGGCTCCTCGCAATGACGATGGAGCCGGCGCCCGCCGGAGATCAGATCTTCCCCAGCGTCTCCCTGCGCGGCCCCAGATAGCCGAACAGATAGGCCGCCACTTTGCGCATCTGGATCTCTTCCGCGCCCTCGGTGATCCGGTAGCGGCGGTGGTGGCGATAGATATGCTCGAACGGCTTGTGCCGCGAATAGCCGATGCCGCCATGCACCTGCATCGCGCGGTCGGCGGCCTCGCAGACGAGGCGGTTCGCCCAGTAATTGCACATGCTCACCTTGTCGGAGAGGGTGCGCTCGATCTCCTTGTGCGGCGTATTGTCCATATCCCACGCGGTCTTGCGGATCAGGAGGCGGAGCATTTCGGCCTGCGTCGCCAGTTCGACGAGCGGGAACTGGATCGCCTGATTCTTCGCGAGCGCCTCGCCGAACGGCTTGCGCTCCCGCGCGTAGCGCACGCTCTCTTCGATGCAATAGACCGCGGCGCCGAGCGACGAGGCCGCCTGGCGGATACGGTTCTGGTGGACGAAGCTCTGCGCGATCGACAGGCCGCCGCCCTCCGGGCCCAGCCGCGCGCTGTCGGGCACCCACACGTCGGTGAAGCTGACGCGCGGATGGTCGGTCGGCATGTTGAAGGTCCACAGATATTCCTCGATGACGAGGCCCGGCGACGGGTTGGGGACGAGCAGGCAGGTGATGCCTTTGGCATCGCCGTCTTCGCCGCTGGTACGGCAAAAGGTCGCGCAGTGCGTCGCGACGTGCATCCCCGTCGTCCACATCTTCGCGCCGTTGATCCGCCAGCCGTCGACCCCGTCGCGGGTTTCCCTGACCGCGCGCGTTTCCATATGCGTCGCGTCGCTGCCATGCTCGGGTTCGGTCAGGCCGAACGCCGTCCGGCGCTTGCCCTCGAAGCCGCCGAGGATGAACTCCGCCTTCTGCTCGTCGCTGGTCGCGAACTGCTCGAACATCTCGACGAAGGGAAAATTGCCGACGATGCTATGCTCGTTCTGCAGGTCGTTGTGCAGGCCCAGTCCCTTCGCGGCGAAATGCTCGCGGATCACCGCCATCCACAGGTTCGACCCGTCCTTGCCGCCATATTTCTTTGGCGCCGAAAAGCGCCAGTGGCCAGCAGCATCGGCTTTGCGGGTCGCCTGCTTCAGCAGCTGTTCCCACTCGTGGCGCGGCAATCCCTGATTGTCCCAGTCGGTGCGCGCATGTTCGCGGCGATGGTCGAAGAAGCGGATATTGTCGTCGGCCATTTCGAGCGGCTTGATCTCCGCCTCGATGAAGGCGTCCAGTTCGTCCAGATAGGCCTGCAGGTCGGCCGGTATCCCAAAGTCCATTTTTCTCTCCCTTTGATCCGTTCCTCACCCCGTTCGCCCTGAGCCTGTCGAAGGGCCGTTCTTCCTTTCGCTTATCGTCCGAAAGAAGAAGGTACTTCGACAAGCTCAGCACGAACGGAAAGAGCCATGCGAACGCTCCTACCCGCCCCAATTGTCCCGCGCGCGGGCGAGCGCGGCATATTTCGGGCTGTCGATCGCACATTTGTCGAGTGCGGCGCGGCGCAGCTTCGCGAGCAAGCCGGGCGCGGCGAGCGTCGTCGTGCCCGCAAGGATCGCGTCGGCAAGCGCCGCATCCTCGGCGCGCACCCCGGCGTCGAGGTCGCGCATGACGATGCCGAGCGCGTTCATCGCGACGACGACCTGGAACTTGCCGTGCCCCTCGGCGCCCGGCTTGATCGCCTCGCCCAGCCAGTCACGCACCGCCTGCACCATCTCGCGGTTCGTCGGCTCACCCGTCGGCACAGCGGGCGCGGCAGGCGCCGGCGGCAGGGGCCGGGTGCGCTCGGCCTCGGGCGCTTCGCTTTCGAGGAG
>CAZSMB010000055.1:0-16663 GCA_964607625.1 uncultured Sphingopyxis sp.
TGCCATTGCGGCGCGATCCACTATTCGATGCCGGTTGCGGTCGAGCATCATGCGCTGTGCCATTGCAGCGATTGCCGCCGCCACGCCGGGGCGCCCCTCGTCGGCTGGGGCCTTGTCCGCCAGGAGGCGCTGGAGGTGAAGGGAACGCCGAAGGTCTATGCCTCGTCCGAGCACGGCCGGCGCCATTTCTGCGGCGATTGCGGCACCGGGCTGTTCTATACCAACGACCAGATATTCCCGGGCCAGATCGACGTGCAGACCGCGACACTCGACGATCCCGACCTGATTCCGGTCCAGGTGCAGATCCAGACCGCCGAACGCATCGGATGGATGCAAGGGCTGGACGACCTGCCGAGCTTCGAACGCTACCCGGGTTAGCGCGGGTTCAGGGCCGCGGGCCGAAGGCGGCGCGCTGCGACTTTTTGGCGCGATCCCACCAGGCCCGGCGAATGACGTCGGCGATGCGGACGGGATCGGCGGCGCCATAGCGGACCAGCACCCCCGGCCAGCCTTCATAGTGCGGCGTCTGCCAGAATGTCGCCGGATCGGTTTCGAGAAGCACGTCCTTTTCGCCGTGCGGCGTTCCGACATGAAAGCTGCCCGCCTCGCGCCCCGGCGACACGAACGCCCTGCCGTTCACCTTTGGGCATGGCGTGCCGTAAAAAGGTGCCATTTCGACATCGGGCAGCGCGCAGGCGAACGCGACGACATCGTCCCACGCGTCGAACCGCGGCATCATTCGCCCCCCTCGTCCCCGTGCCGCCGCGCATCCCACCACGCGAGCCGTTCGGCGATGCGCTTTTCGAAGCCGCGATCGACAGGACGATAGAAGGTCGCGGGCGCCATCGCGTCGGGCCAGTAATTGTCGCCCGAAAAGCCGTCGGGGGTGTCATGGTCGTAGCTGTAACCCTGCCCATAGCCGAGATCCTTCATCAGCCTGGTCGGCGCGTTGAGGATATTCTGCGGCGGGGCCAGCGACCCGGTCTCGCGCGCCGCCGTCCACGCCGCCTTTTGCGCGGCGTAGGCTGCATTGGATTTGGGCGCGGTCGCGCAATAGAGGCACGCCTGCACGATGGCGAGTTCGCCCTCGGGCGACCCCAGGAACTGATAGGCGTCCTTTGCCGCAAGGCACTGAACGAGCGCCTGCGGATCGGCGAGCCCGATGTCCTCGCTGGCGAAACGGGTGATCCGGCGCAGCACGTAAAGCGGTTCCTCGCCCGCCACGAGCATCCGGGCAAGCCAGTAGAGCGATGCCTGCGCGTCGGAGCCGCGCATCGCCTTGTGCAACGCCGAAATCAGGTTGTAGTGGCCGTCGCGATCCTTGTCGTAGACCGGCATGCGGCGATGGAGGAAGGCCGCCAGTTCGGACGCATCGAGCGGCGCCTCGATCGCTGCGGCGAATAATGTCTCGACCTGGTTGAGCAGAAAGCGGCCATCGCCATCGGCGCTGGCGACCAGCGCGGTGCGCGCATCGGCGGTGACCGGCAGCGCGCGGCCGACCTCGGCTTCGGCGCGCGCGACCAGCGTTTCGAGAGCTGTTTCGTCGAGGCGGTGCAGGACGAGCACCTGCGCGCGGCTGAGCAGCGCGGCGTTCAACGCAAAGCTGGGATTCTCCGTCGTCGCGCCGACGAGCACCACCGTGCCGCGTTCGACGAAAGGCAGGAACCCATCCTGCTGGGCGCGATTGAACCGATGGATCTCGTCGACGAAGAGCAGGGTCCGCTTTCCTGCCGCCGCCATCTTCTCGGCATCGGCAAAGGCCTTCTTGAGATCGGCAACCCCCGAAAAGACGGCCGACAGCGGTGCGAACCGCATCCCCACCGCCTCGGCAAGCAGGCGCGCGATCGTCGTCTTGCCCGTGCCTGGCGGCCCCCAGAGGATGATCGAGGCCAGTTGCCCCGCGGCGACCATGCGGCCGATCGTCCCGTCGGCACCGGTCAGATGATCCTGTCCGACGACCTCCGTAAGCGTCTTTGGACGCAATCGTTCGGCGAGCGGCACCGCGCCGGTCGGGGCGGCATCGGGCTGCACCGGAGCATCGCTGCCGAACAGGTCCGCCATCGGATCAGCCGACGCGCCGCTTCTGGCGGATCAGGCGCAAATAGGTGTCGGCAACCGACTGGTTGATCGCATCCCATTGATAGGCGCCGCTCTCCTGCTCCGCCGCCGCGCCGTGCGCGGCGCGCAACGACGCGTCGCGGCAATAGCGTTCGAGATCGTCGGCGAAGAGGCCGATCGCGCCCGGCGCGACGAGATAACCCGTCTGGCCATGCTTGACGATGCTGGCGCTCCCCGTCGCCCGCGCCGCGACGACGGGCAGCCCGCACGCCATCGCCTCCAGCGTCACGTTGCCGAAGGTTTCGGTGACCGACGGATTGAAGAAGAGATCGCAGGACGCCAGCGCATGTGCGAGGTCCGCGCCCCCCTGGAAGCCGACGAACCTGGCGCGCGGCAGTCGCGATTCGAACCAGTCGCCCGCCGGCCCCTCGCCGATCACCACCACCTCGTGCGGGACTCCGCGGCGTCGCAACACGTCGATGGCGTCGGCGAACACATCGAGTCCCTTTTCCATCACCAGCCGCCCCAAAAAAGCGATCACGGGGGTTTCGTCGTGGATGTCGAGCGCGCGCCGCCACGCCATGTCGCGTCGGCCGGAGTGAAAAATATCGCGCTCGACGCCGCGGGTCCAGATGCCGATGTCGTAATTCATGCGCTGTTCGCGCAGCACCTGCGCAAAACTTTCCGACGGGGCGATCAGGGCGTCGCAGCGGCGATAAAGCCGCCGCAACCAGGCCACGCACAGCGGTTCGAGGAACGAAAGATTATAGTAGCGGAAATAGGTTTCGAAGCGCGTATGGACCGAACAGGCGACGGGCACGTGCCGCCTTCGCGCCCACGCCGCCGCTTGCCGCGAAACGCGGTCGGGGCTGGAGATGTGCAGGATATTCGGAGCGAATTGCACGATATCGTCCCGGACCCGCGACGAGAAAGACAGCGGAATCCGATATTCGCTGCGCCCGGGAATGGGCATCGAGGGCACGCTGACGAGGTCGCCGGTGGGTTCGAAATCGGGATCGTCGATCGTCGGCGAATAGACGCGCACCGCCGCACCCTGCCGCAGCAGATAGCCGACGAGCCGATTGAGCGCCTTGTTCGCGCCATCGACCGTCATATTATAATTGCCGCTGAACAGCGCGATGCGCAGATCGGAAATGTCCATTTCCCCGGCGCTAGTCCCATCGCGCGGCAAAGGCAATCGGGGGGTGTTCACTGCGGGCCGCGGCGCGGGTGCGTCAGAATTCCTCGCCGCGATCCGCCGGCGCTTCGAGATCGGCCTCCACCGGCGGGTGCAGGAGGAGATGGTGGACGCGTTTTTCGTCGGCCTCGGTCACTTCGATGCGCCAGCCGCTGGGGTGAAACAATATCTCCCCCACCTCCGGCACATGGTTGGCCAGCACCGCAGCCAGTCCGCCGAGCGTGTCGACGTCTTCCTGGACGTCGGCGAGCCGCGGATCGATCGCCTCGCCGATATCGTCGAGTTCGGCGCGCGCATCGGCCTCCCAGCAGCCGTCGTCGCGGAGCGAGAAGAGCAGGACCGGTTCGTCGTCATGCTCGTCCTCGATTTCGCCGACGATCTCCTCGACCAGATCCTCGATCGTCACCAGCCCCTCGGTTCCCGAATATTCGTCGATCACGATCGCAAGGTGGGTGCGCTGCGCGCGCATGTCGGCGAGCAGATCGAGCACCCCCATCGACTGGGGCACGTAAAGGGGCTGGCGGATGAGATCGAGCAAGGGCGGCGGATCGCGACCTTCGGCCAGCACCGCGAACACGTCCTTGACGTGGATCATGCCCACGACCTCGTCCAGATTTTCGCGATAGACCGGCAGGCGGCTGTGTCCCGCCTCTGCAAAGATCGCGACAATCTCCTCGAACCGCGCGCTTTCGTCGATTGCGACGATATCGGCGCGCGGGACCGCGACGTCGTCGACCGTCTGTTCGCCGAAGTGCAACAGATTGCGCAGCATCTTGCGTTCGATGGGCGACAGGTCGCCGACGATGCTGCGCCCCCGGCGCTCGTCGCCGTCCTCCTCGGCCTCGTCGATCGCATCCTCGATCTGTTCGCGCAGGCTCGGCTCGCCATTGCCGCCGAACAACAATGTCTTGAGGCCGGCCAGCAGGCCGGACCTACTGTCCTCTTCCGATCGGTTCGAAGACCCCTGGTCGTCGGGCATGATGACGTGCGCGTCCTTTCGTTAATCCTCGTCCGCATATGGATTGGCGATGCCCAGCGATGCAAGCGCTTTCACCTCCAGCACTTCCATCGCGCCTGCCGAGACATCGTCCATATGGTCGTAACCGACGAGGTGGAGAGCGCCGTGGACGATCAGGTGCGTTGCGTGGGCGTCGAGCGACACCCCCTTTTCTTCGGCCTCGCGCGCGCAGGTTTCGCGCGCGAGCACGATGTCGCCAAGCAGGATTTCGCCATCGTCGCTGTTGTCGAGGCTTTCGAGCAGGTCGCGTTGCACCTGCGGAAAGGACAACACATTGGTCGGCTTGTCCTTGCCCCGGAAATCGCGGTTGAGCGCGTGGACGTCGGCATCGTCGGTCAGGCGGACCGATACTTCGACCAGCGGCGCGGCGTCGGCGAGCGCGGCGAAGGGGGTGAGCGCAAGGGCCGCGGCGACCGCTTCGGCGGCGCGGGCGTCCCAGTCGAAGCCGTCGGGCCAGCGCGAAGCCTGGTGGGTTTCGACGCTCAGCATGGGCGGTGCCTCTGAAGAAAAGTGGCGGAAATCTGCGCAACTTCACTCAAGAATCGCGCGCAGGAAGCCGGGTCGGGAAAGGCCAGTGTCATGCGCGGGACGCTACCGCGCCGGTGCAATGTAGGACAGCGGAAATTGCGAAACGCCCCGCTACGGCTGCGGGGGTTGCGCGGTTTCGGGCACCGGAGCATCGCCGGGTTGCGGCGCCGCCGCCCGGTCGCCGATCGGCAGGCGCAGGTCGATCGGGGTTCCGTTGATTTCGGTTCGCACCACCGCCTCGCCGTCCTGTACCCCGACGGTCGTCTTGTCGCCGACGGGGATGTCGCCGATGTCGGGGACGTCGAGCGGCTGCACCGGTCCTTCGGGATCGGCGGCCGGCTCGGTCCGCTTCGGCGCACTCTTCTGCCCCAGCGCCTGCGTCATGAAGTCGCGCCATATGCGCGCGGGGACGCCGCCGCCCGATACGCCCTTCAGCGGCGAATTGTCGTCGTTGCCGACCCACACCCCGACGACCAGCCCGCCGGCATAGCCGACGAACAGCGCGTCGCGATTATCCTGGCTCGTCCCGGTCTTGCCGTAATTGGGCACGCTGAGCATCGCGGCGCGGCCGGTGCCGCTGTTGACCGCAGCGCGCAGCATCTGTTCCATGTCGCCGTGGACGCGCGACGAAAAGCTGTCGGGCCCCGAAAAGACGCGCGCGAACCAGCCGGCTTCCTCGGCCTCGAAGGCGCGCGGCTCGACCGGGTAGCTGTCGGCCGCGACCGCAGCATAGGCCGATGTGAGCTCGAGAAGCGACATGCTCGACGTGCCGAGTGCGAGGCTCGAATCGCCCCTGGCGAGCGGAGACGTCACGCCGAGCTGGCGGGCCATCGCGATCACCTTGTCGTCGCCGACCTGCTGGAACAGCCGCACCGCGGCGACATTGCTCGACGTCGCAAAGGCGCGCTCGAGCGTGATCGTCGGCGAATAATGGCCGCCCGAATTCCTGGGCTGATAGCTGCCCGTGTCGATCGGGCGGTTGTCGATCGTGTCGTCCGGGTCCCAGCCGGCGCGCAGCGCGGCGAGATAGACGAACAGCTTGAAGGTCGAACCGGGCTGGCGCCGCGCCTGCGTCGCGCGGTTGAAGGGACTATCCGCATAATCCTTGCCGCCGATCATCGCGACGACCTCTCCGTTCGGGCGCATCGCGACCAGAGCGACCTGTGCCTTGCCGAGCGGTGCGCGCGCGACGGCCCGCCGCGCCGCGGCCTGGAGCCGCGAATCGAGCGTCGTGTGGATCGTCTGGCGCGCATAGCCGACGTCGCTGAGCTTGCGGGCCTCGGGCAGCGCCCAGTCGGCGAAATAGGTCCCGGTCGGCAGGTCGGCGCGCGATCGTTCGTCGATTTTCGGCGCGCGCAGGCTCTTCGCCTGCTGCGCGGTGATATAGCCCTCCTCCGCCATCGCGCCGAGCACCAGGCGCATGCGCTTTGCCGCGAGGTCGGGGTTGCGCGTCGGGGCGAGGCGCGAGGGCGCCTTTACCAGCCCCGCGAGCATCGCCGCCTGCGCGGGGGTCAGTTTTTCGGGCTGGCGGTTGAAATAATGGAGCGAAGCGGCGCGCAGGCCATAGCTGTTGTCGCCGAAATAGGCGTTCGACAGATAGCGTTCGAGGATCTCGTCCTTGGTCAGCCACGCCTCGAGCCAGAAGGCGATCAGCGCCTCGCGCGCCTTGCGCCCGAGCGTGCGCTTCGGCGACAGGAAGGTGAATTTGGCGAGCTGCTGGGTAATCGTGCTGCCGCCCTCGGTGCGGCCCGAGGTGATATTGGTCCACAGCGCACGGCCGATGCTGCGCGGGTCGATCCCCCAATGGCTGTAAAAGCGGCGATCCTCGATCGCGAGGAATGCGCCGGTAACATGCTTCGGCAGCCTGGCGACCGCGACCGGCTTTTCGACGATCGCCCCGGTACGCGCGATCGGCGTGCCGTCGGAGGCGAGCAAGGTGATCTCCGGCGGCGCGATCGGTTCGAGCGATTTCGACAGCGGCGCGGTGATCGCAAGCCAGGCGACGAGCAGCAGGAACAGGAGAAAAAACGCCGCAAAGCCCCGCCCGACCCAGCGCAGCCGCTTGCGCCAGCGGGGCTCGGGCCGCGGCGCATCCGCCGGAACCAGCGGCACTTCCTCGGCCGGTGGCGGCGGGGTGGTAAAGAGCGGATGGTTCGACGCGTGCATGCCTTGCGCCGTATTACACCGCCAATACAGGGGAGGCAAATGGCTTGATCGAACGCGATCGGCGGGACGGCAAGAGGAAGATGTCCGGGATCGACCGAAAGCGACCCTTCCTTTCCTCGTCACCCCGGACTTGATCCGGGGTCCATGACTTCGGCGCTGCTATGGATCCCGGATCAAGTCCGGGAGGACGAATGCCTGTGCACGAGCGGTTGTGGTCCCTTGCCAACGTCATCCCGGCGAAGGCCGGGATCTCACCCTGACGGATTTACGCACCGGCGAGATCCCGGCCTGCGCCGGGATGACGAATAGGCAACGCCCGCTCCCCACCCCAAAACCGACATGCGCGTGCTGCAATCCCCCGTCTCCGCCTGTCCTCTATGCGGGCGGCGATTCGTCCTGGCGGAGCGTCAGCACCTCGGCCCCTCCCACCGTCACGGCGACCGTGTGTTCGAACTGCGCGGAGAGCTTGCGATCACCGGTGACGACGGTCCAGCCGTCGCGCTCTGTCGTGACCTTGCGCGTCCCCTGGTTGAGCATCGGTTCGATGGTGAAAACCATGCCTTCGCGCAGCATCGTCCCCCGGCCGGGCCGGCCGAAGTTCAGGACCTGCGGTTCTTCATGCATCTCGCGCCCGATGCCGTGGCCGCAGAAATCGCGCACCACCGAATAGCCGTTGCGCTTTGCGTGGCGTTCGATCGCGAAGCCGATGTCGCCGAGGCAGGCGCCGGGGCGCACCTGTCCGATGCCCTTCCACATCGCCTCGCGCGCGACGCGAACCAGCCGCCGTGCGGCGGGCGCTACGTCGCCGACGAGATAGGTTTTGCTCGAATCGGCGATGAAGCCATTCTTTTCGAGCGTGATGTCGAGATTGACGATATCGCCGTCGCAAAGGATCGCCGCGGCATCGGGGACGCCGTGACACACGACATGGTTGATCGAACAATTCAGGACATATGGGAAGCCATATTGCCCCTTGCTCGCCGGACGCGCGGCGAGATCGTCGGTAATGAAGCGTTCGACACGATCATTGATCTCCATCGTCGACCGTCCGGAGAGATCGATGCCGTCGAGCATCCCGAACACCGACGCGAGCAGCCGGCCCGACACGCGCATCAGCGCGAGTTCGTCGGGGGTTTTGACCATGTCAGGCGAGCGTCAGGTCGGTCGAGAGCTGGGCCGCGGCGAGCTGGCTTTTGACGATATCGTTGAACGACAGCGTCGGATTGGCTTCGGCGAGCATGCCGACCTTCATCCAATATTCGGCCTGCGCGTTGATCGAGCGGCACATGATCGTGCTGGTGCGGCGCGCCTCTTCGTGCAGGTCGTCGTCGATTTTCACAAGTCCCATCGCATATATCCCGTATATGAATAATATACGAATCATATACCGACGACAGATGGCGAGATCAATCGCCCTGTGCGCTGGCGCGTTCAGTGCAGGTGACGAAGCTTGTCCGGGTTGCGCACGACGTAGATGGCGACGATCCGGTCTCCCTCTATGTCGAGCGCGGTCGTCTGGACCTCGCCGTCCGCCTCTCGCGTCACGAAGCCCGGCAGGCCGTTGATGATGCCGGTATGGAGCAAGGTCGACCCATATTTTCCGAACAGCACCGCCAGGCTGCGGTGGACCTTCATCACCGTATCGAACCCGAGCACCGGGACGACCGCCGCCGGGCGCTTGCCGCCGCCGTCGGCCCACATGCCGACATCCGCGGCGAGCAGGGCGCCGAGCGCGCTCATGTCGCCGCTGCGCGATGCGGCGAAGAAGGCGTCGGCGATTTCGAGTCCCCGCGCCTTTTCGAGCGCATAGCGCGGGCGCGCTTCGCGGACGTGGGCGCGGGCGCGCGACGCGAGCTGGCGCGCCGCCGCGGCGTCGCGGCCGATCGTCGCCGCGACCTCTTCGAAGCCGGCGCCGAAGACGTCGTGGAGCAGGAAGGCCGCGCGTTCGAGCGGCGACAGTCGTTCGAGCGCGAGCATCAGCGGAAGCGTGACATCATCCTCGGCCTCGTCCTCGACCAGCGGCTCCGGAAGCCACGGCCCGACGTAGGTTTCGCGCCGGTGCCGCGCCGATTTGAGCTGGTCGAGGCAGAGCCGCGTCACGGTACGGCGCAGCCACGCCTCGGGCACCTCGACCGCGTCGCGATCGGCGCCGAGCCACCGGATGAAGGCATCCTGCACGACATCCTCGGCATCGGCGACCGACCCGAGCATGCGGTAAGCGACGCGGACGAGCAGCGGACGCAGCGGATCGAAGCTCGCCGCCGCGTCCACCGCGCCGTTGGTGTCCGGTGGCGTCATCACGCCGCCTTGGCCGGCGCGCCGCCTTCGTACCACAGGCCAAAGCCGACCGCGATGCGGTTCCAGCCGTTGATGATGTTGATCATCAGCGTGAGTTTCACCTGTTCCTCCGGGGTGAATTGAGCCTCCAGCGCGTCCTTTGCCTGCGCCTGTGTGTGACCCTGCGACAGGCTCGTCAAGGCATCGGTCCACGCGAGCGCGGCCCGTTCGCGCGCCGAATAGCACGGCGCATCGCGCCACGCGGCAAGCAGGTAGATGCGTCGTTCGGTCTCGCCGGCCGCGCGCGCTTCGGCGGTGTGCATGTTGATGCAATTGGCGCAGCCGTTGACGATCGACGCGCGGATCTTGACCAGTTCGACCAGGCTCTTTTCGAGGCTGTCCTGCACCGCCAGCGAGGTGGCCATCCACTGCTTCATCAGATGCGGGGCGGCGGCGAAGGGATCGGCTACCTGGGTCATGTCTGTACTCCTTGGCTTGGGTTGCACCGACATGACGAGATGCGACCCTGCGAATGTGACATGACTGCGGAAAAATTTCGCAGGGACAAAATTAAGTTTTGAAAAACCAGGGAAATTTATGAACGCCGTTTATCGGTGCGCGACAATCAGGCGCCCGGCCCCTCATAGGCTTCGACGATCCGCCCGACGACGGGATGGCGAACCACGTCGGCGCTGGTGAAGCGGCTGACGCTGATCCCCTCGACCCCCTCGAGCCGCGCAACCGCGTCGGCAAGGCCCGAGGTTGCGGGCGCCGGAAGATCGACCTGCTTGGGGTCGCCGCAGATCACCATGCGGCTGTTCATGCCGAAGCGGGTGAGGAACATCTTCATCTGCGGGATCGTCGTGTTCTGCGCTTCGTCGAGGATGATGAACGCGTCGGCGAGCGTGCGGCCGCGCATGAAGGCGAGCGGTGCGATCTCGATCTCGCCGCTCGCGATGCGCCGCTCGACCTGTTCCGCGGGCAAGCAGTCGTGCAGCGCATCGTAGAGCGGGCGAAGATAGGGATCGACCTTCTCCTTCATGTCGCCGGGCAGGAAGCCCAGCTTCTCGCCCGCCTCGACCGCGGGGCGCGAGAGGATCAGGCGCTGGACGCTGCCGGTAATCAGCTGCGCGACTGCCTGCGCCACCGCCAGATAGGTCTTGCCGGTCCCCGCGGGGCCGAGCGCGAAAATCACGTCGTCGCGCGCGAGCGCCTGCATATAGGGCACCTGCGACGGGGCGCGCGGAACGATCGTCTTCTTGCGCGTACGGATCATCACCGCGGGAGTCTCGCTCGCCTCGTGCCGGATGATGCCGTCGAGCGTCGGCTGCGCCGACATGGCGATCACCGCATCGACGAGCCCCGCGTCGACCTCTTCGCCGCGTTCGATCCGGCTATAAAGGTCGGTGAGGACGTCGCGCGCCCGCGCCGCCGCCTCTGCCTCGCCCTCGATCTGCACCCGGTTGCCACGCGCCGAGATATAGACGCCGAGCCGGTTTTCGATCGCGACGAGGTTGCGGTCGAATTCGCCGAATAGAATACCCAAAAGCTGCGTCCGTTCGAACTCGGCCGTCAATCGAACGCGGTCGCCGGGTTCGGCGGGTGCGGCGGCGGCGAGAGGGCGTTTGGACACGTGGGCAGGACTCCTAGCTTGAATAGCTGACTGTGTACTCCCGCGAAGGCGGGAGTCCATCACCGATGCTTTCGAAACGCGGCGGAAGGAGGTGGGTCCCCGCCTTCGCGGGGACACACGAACCTCCAGCCAGCATCACGCAACCGCTTCCAGCAGCGGTTCGGCGCCGAGGCTGTTCGGTCCCGCCGAGGTGACGCGCACATCGACCATGTCGCCGATCGCGAGCCCGGGCGCGGTGACATGCACCGACTGAAGCCACGGCGACTTGCCGATCAGCTGGCCCGCGTGCTTTCCCTTGCGCTCGAGCAGCAGGCGCGTCGTGCGGCCGACGGTCGCTTCGTTGAACGCCTGTTGCTGGGCGTTGAGCAAGGCCTGAAGCCGCTGGAGCCGATCGTTCATCACCGCTTCGGCAACCTGGCCCTCCATCGTCGCGGCCGGCGTGCCGGGACGGCGCGAATATTTGAAGCTGTACGCCATCGCATAATTCGTCGCCCGGACGATATCGAGCGTCGCTTCGAAATCGGCGTCTGTCTCGCCGGGAAAGCCGACGATGAAATCGCCCGAGATCGCGATGTCGGGCCGCGCCGCGCGGACACGCTCGATCACGCGCAGATAGCTGTCGACGCTATGGCTCCGGTTCATCGCCGCAAGGATGCGGTCGCTGCCCGCCTGCACCGGCAGGTGGAGGAAGGGCATCAGCTTGTCGACCTCGCCATGCGCGGCGATCAGCCCGTCGGTCATGTCGTTGGGGTGGCTGGTGGTATAGCGGATGCGTTCGAGCCCATCCTCTTTGGCCAGTTCGCGGATCAGCCCGTCGAGCCCGATCGCCCGCCCCGTGTCGTCTTCGCCGTCCCAAGCGTTGACGTTCTGGCCCAGCAACGTGATCTCGCGCACCCCGCCCGCGACGAGCGCGCGCGTTTCGGCGACCAGATCGGCGAAGGGCCGGCTGATTTCGGCACCGCGCGTGTAGGGGACGACGCAATAGGTGCAGAATTTGTCGCAGCCTTCCTGCACCGTCAGGAACGCGGTCGGGCGCTGGCCGCTGGCGCGCGTCGGCAGCGCACCGAACTTGCTTTCGGCCGGCATGTCGAGGTCGACCGCCTTCTCGCCCCGCTCGGCGCGCGCGATCAGGTCGGGCAGGCGGTGATAGGCCTGCGGCCCGACGACGACATCGACGCTCGGCGCGCGGCGCGCAATCTCTGCCCCTTCGGCCTGCGCGACGCATCCCGCGACCGCGATCGTCGGCGTACTGCCGTCCTCGCGCCTCAGTCGGCCGATGTCCGAATAGACTTTTTCCGCTGCCTTTTCGCGGATGTGGCAAGTGTTGAGCACGACGAGGTCGGCATCGGCCCCCTCGGCAGCCGGGGCATAGCCTTGCGCGCCCAGCATCTCCGCCATGCGCTCGCCATCATAGACGTTCATCTGGCAGCCGAAGGATTTGACGTGAAATGTTTTCGGAGAGTCGGAGGTCATCGGCGCGCTATAGGCGATGCGCGTGACCGACGGAAGGGCGGCCCGTCGCGCCATACGCAGCGGCGATCGCGCTGCGTGCGGCTTCGCTGATCGCCTTGCGATCGTGCGTTACATCGTGCGGCAGCGGATCGAGATAATGGATCGTCAGCACGATCGGCCGCTTGCGAGCGATCAGACGTTTGAAATTATCGAGCCCCGATTCGGGATCCTGCCAGGCAATGTCGGTCGCATCCGCCCCGTAATCGAGAAAAACGGGCTGGACGCGCACCCCCGGCGGCGGCGGCGTGACGGCGGCGAAGAGCGCGGCGCGAAACGGCAACAGTCCGTCGCCCGGGCCCGTCGTCCCTTCGGGAAACAGCGTCACCGGCTGGCCGCGCTTGAGCGCGCCGCGCAGACTGTTTGCCTGGTTGTGAATATCGCGCTTCGCCTCGCGCTCGACATAGACGGTGTTGTTCTGGTCGGCGAGCCAGCCGACGAGCGGCACCGTCTCGATATCGGCGCGCGACACGAACGCCGACCGGGCAGCGCCGCCCAGCGCCAATATGTCGAGCCAGCTCATATGATTGGCGGCGAACAGCACGTTGCGCTTGAGCCGTGTTCCCCGGGTGCGGATGCGAAGCCCGGCGAGCCAGCCCGCGGCGTTCAGAAACGCCATGACCATCGGCGACGGCCGTCCGACCGCGCGATAGCAAAGATGCGGGACGATCAGGAACAGCAGCACCAGCACCATCAAGGTGAGGCGCAACAGCGACCGCCAGGTGACCGGGACGCGCTCAGTCGCGCTTGCGATCGAGGGAGACACCATAAAGTTCCATGCGGTGGTCGACGAGACGATAGCCGAGCCGTTCGGCGATTACCTTTTGCAAGGCTTCGAGTTCGGGGTCGACGAATTCGACGACCTTTCCGGTCTCGACGTCGATCAGATGATCGTGATGCGCCTCGGGCGCGGCTTCGTATCGCGAGCGGCCGTCGCCGAAATCGTGGCGGTCGAGAATGCCCGCCTCTTCGAACAGGCGCACGGTGCGATAGACGGTCGCGATCGAAATGCCGCTGTCGATCGCCGACGCGCGCTCGTACAGGGTCTCGACGTCGGGGTGATCCTCGGAATCGGAAATGACGCGCGCGATGATGCGGCGCTGTTCGGTTATCCGCAGCCCCTTTTCATGGCACAGGGCTTCAAGATCGATCGTTCCGGACATGCGGGCCTTTCCTGCTGAAACGCAGTCGTGTCTTTATCTGTATCGACTGTATAAGGAGGGCGCGCGGATAGAACAAGGGCGGCCCCGTGCCGGCGCCGCCCCGTTTTCCTGGTCGTAAACGCCTTTGCGATCAGGCCTTCTTGCGCTTGCGGCCACCGCCCCGGCCCTTTGTACCGAGGCCGATCTCCTTCGCGAGCGCGCGGCGCCTTTCGGCATAGTTGGGCGCGACCATCGGATAGTCGGCGGGCAGGCCCCATTTGGCGCGATAGTCGTCAGGGGTCATGCCATAATGCGTCATCAGGTGTCGGCGCAGCATCTTGAGCTTCTTGCCGTCCTCGAGACACACGATGTGATCGGGCTTCACCGACGCGCGGATCGAAACCGCCGGGACCGGCTTTTCTTCCTCGACCGGCTGGTTGCCAAGCGCCGAGAGCGCGCCATGGACATTATTGATCAATATCGCCAGATCGGAAATGGCGACGCTGTTATTGCTGACATGGGCGGCGACGATATCGGCCGTCAGAGTAACAAGCATTTCATTGGTTTCGGACTGTTCGGACATCCGTGAAGTTCCTTATCGATATGACCCAGAAGAGAAGACAAGAAATATTAGGCCTATTTCTTTCCTGTCCTTCAATGATGCCATTTTGGCAGCAAAATCGCAATGATTATCGGGTCTGCTCACCAGCTGCATCGCGGCGCATCGTAACGGCATCGCGGACGATACCGTCCTTGCCGCGATAATAGTCGGGCCTGCGCCCGCATTGAATGAAACCGGCGCTTCGATAGAGGTGAATGGCGTCGTTATCGGCCCGCATTTCGAGGAAATAATCGCTCGCACCCTCCTGTGCCGCCCACGCCTGCCAATCGTCGAGCAGGCGGCGCCCGATCCCGTGCCCGCGCCATTCGGGGTCGACGGCCAGCAACAGCAATTCGCTTTCCGGCCCCGCGATCCGGGCCGCCGAAAAGCCGCACGGCGTGTCGCCCGCGCGCGCGAGACAGACGCGCGCGGTGGGCAGCGCAAAAAGGGTGAGCAATTGCGCCATGCTCCATGCCTCGCCATAGGCCGGGTCGAACGCGGCCTCCATCACCCGCATCACCGCGCCGGCATCGCCGATGCGCGCGCGGTCGAGACGAACGGATTCGCTCATGGCGCCGCCATCGGTTTGGCATCGGGCGCCCGGCCATATATGGGACTGGGATCGTCGAACAGCACGGCCGGGGGCAATCCGGCGAAGTTCCGCGCATCGGGGAGCATGGCCAGCGCGCGGCCGCTTCCCCGCTGCGCGACGAAAGCCTCGGCACGATTGCCGACGACCAGCCTGTCATCGGCCGCGATCGCGGCTTCCGGGAGCAGCGAGCGCACCGGGCCGCGCGGCGCCAGGCGGGCGTCGAACGGCTGGACGAACCATTGGCCGTGCCCCCCCTCCATCGCGACAAGGCCGCCGAGGGCGTCGGCAAATTCCGCCGCCGCCCCTGCGGCAACCAGGGCCAGCGTCGAAAATCCCCGCACCGGCACGCCCCAGCCGAGCGCCAGGGCCCGCGCCGCGGCAACCCCGATGCGAACCCCCGCAAAACTGCCGGGACCGCAACCCACCGCGATACTGTCCGCGCGGCCACCGCCCGCGAGTTCGGCAATCAACGGCACCAGTCGTTCGGCATGGCCGCGGCCGATGACGGCGTGCCGATGATCGGCGAGCGCATCGCCATCGAACAACGCCACCGAACAGGCTTCGCTCGCCGAATCGATGACCAGGGTTCGCATGGACAGGCGCGCGCCAGGCTCAGTCGATGCGGTTGAAGCGATCGAAGTCGGGACGCGGGCTGCGATCGAAGATGCTCGCCGGATCGCCATAGCCGAGCGTCGAGATGAAATTGCTCTTCACATGCGGCGTGTCGGCGAAAAACGCCTTGTCGACGGCCGCATTGTCGAACCCCGACATCGGCCCCGTGTCGAGGCCGAGCGCGCGCGCGGCGAGGATGAAATAGGCCCCTTGCAGGCTCGAGTTGCGAAAGGCCGTCGTCTCCGCGAGCGGCGCATTGCCGGCGAACCAGCTTCGCGCATCGGTGTGCGGGAAGAGTTCGGGCAGATGTTCAAAGAATTCGGCATCCATCGCGACGATCGCGGTTACCGGCGCCTTCACGATCTTTTCGCCGTTCGCCGGCATCGCCAGTGCGGCAAGCTTTTGCTTCGCTGCGTCCGAAACGCACCAGACGATGCGGGCCGGCAGGCTGTTCGCGCTGGTCGGGCCGTATTTCATCAGGTCCCAGATCGCGTGGAGCTGCCCCTCGCTCACCGGCTTGTCGAGATAGCCGTTATAGGTGCGCGCGGTACGAAAAAGCTGGTCGAGGGCGCTGTCGGAAAGCGGCTCGCTCATCGGGCAATCTCCTGGTGCTGATGCGGGGATCAGACGGCGTGGACCGCCGTCACTTCGGGAACATAATGTTTGAGCAGCGCCTCGATACCGTTCTTCAGCGTCGCGGTCGACGACGGGCAGCCGGCGCAGGCGCCCTGCATCTTCAGATAGACATTGCCCTTGTCGAACCCGCGATAGACGATGTCGCCGCCGTCGTTTGCGACCGCCGGGCGGACGCGGGTTTCGATGAGGTCCTTGATCTGGTCGACGATATCGGCATCGGCAGGGTCGTCGGCGAAGCCGCCCTCCTCCTCGGCCGGCACCGCAAAGCCCGCCCGCGCGGGGTGGAACAGCGGCATGTCGGCCAGGAAATGATCCATCACGATGCCGAGCACATCGGGTTTCGCATCGGCCCATTCGGCGCCGGGGGCGATCGTCACCGAAACGAAGTCGCGGCCGAAAAAGACGCCGGTGACATCGCCGAGGGTGAAGAGCGCGGTCGCGAGCGGCGAGGCTTCGGCCTCTTCGGGGCTCGCGAAGTCGCGGGTGCCCGTCTCCATCACCGCCCGGCCGGGCAGGAATTTGAGGGTCGCGGGATTGGGCGTCGATTCGGTTTCGATCAGCATGGGGTGCATGTGGGACGCAATGCCGCTTTGTGCAAGCCGTGCCGCCGCGCTAGGGTCAGGACCCATTAATTGTACGATCGAGGTTTGAAGCGATTTTGTTCAGTGCGAGGCGGAAAGGCACAGGAATATG
>CAZSMB010000056.1:0-16143 GCA_964607625.1 uncultured Sphingopyxis sp.
CGCGCGATGTCGGCGTCGTTCGTCGTCTTCGCCATGATGAACGCGCCTTGCAGCACCGCCTGGACGTGCCGCGCCAGGCTCATCGCGCCGACGCCGTGCGCAATGCCGTGGCGCGCGATCGCCGCCTCGATGTCGGGCGCCAGCGCCTCGCAATAGGCGGTGATGCTGGCTTCGCACGCCGCGCGGATCGCGTCGTTGGTGGCATAGGCTTCCTGCACCATCGTCCCGACGAAGCAGGTGAAATCCTCGACCGGTCCTTCGAGCATCGACAGGCGGAATTCGATATGGCCCAGCAGCCGGTCGAGCGGGTCCTCCAGCCGGGTGTGCGGCGGCATCTCGAACATCGGGCGGGCGCGTTCGGTCCAGCCCTCGGCCGCTGCGACGGCCAGCGCATCCTTCGATTCGAAATGATGGAAAAAGGCGCCCTTGGTCACCCCGGCGGCGGTGCAGATCTCGTCGACGCTCGTCGCCGCATAGCCCTTGCGGCGGACCGTGGCATGCGCCGCGGCGATCAGCTTGGCGCGCGCGCTGCCGCGCGCCGCCCGCTGCCGGCCGCTACCGCCGCCCGCCGGGGGGACTGCGCGGGCGGCGGCGCTCGCGGGGGAGGCCGTGGGGGTCGAAGGGCGATTCGTCGTCATGCGAATCTACATACCGACCAGTTGGTATGTTGTCAACTTCGCACGGCAACGCTGCGCGGCACCTTCGAAAACTTCGGGAAAAAGACTCGACCTCCCCGTACCTTGCCCTAAAAGGGCAGGGGAACAAAGCGGGCACAATGCCGACGGGTCCGCCGCGGGGGGAAGTCATGGTCGCGATCGTATCCACCGTCGCCTATCTCGGGCTCGACGCGCGCGCGGTCGAGGTGCAGTGCCAGATCGCGCCGGGCGTGCCCGCCTTCGCGGTCGTCGGCCTGCCCGACAAGGCGGTCGCCGAAAGCCGCGAACGCGTCCGCGCCGCGCTCTCGGCCATTGGCCTCGCGCTCCCGCCAAAGCGGATCACGGTCAACCTCTCCCCCGCCGATCTGCCCAAGGAGGGTTCGCACTACGACCTGCCGATAGCGCTCGCGCTTCTGGGCGCGATGGGCGTCGTCGATCCCGAAACGCTCGCCGCCTATGTCGTCGTCGGCGAACTCGGCCTCGACGGCCGCGTCGCGCCGTCGCCGGGCGTCCTCCTCGCCGCGCTGCACGCGGGGACCGTGGAGCGCGGGCTCGTCTGCCCGGTCGCCCAGGGGCCGGAGGCGGCGTGGGCGGGCAATGTCGAGGTTCTCGCCGCGCCCGACCTTCTCTCGCTGCTGAACCATTTCAAGGGAACGGCGCTACTCGCCGCGCCGCAGGCCGGCACCGTCGAAGAGCCGGTGCGCGACGCCGACCTGTCGCAGGTCAAGGGACAGGAAACCGCGAAGCGCGCGCTCGAAATCGCCGCGGCGGGCGGGCATAATCTGCTGATGTCGGGACCGCCGGGCGCGGGCAAGTCGCTGATGGCGGCGTGCCTGCCCGGCATCCTTCCCGACCTGACCCCGGCCGAAGCGCTCGAAGTGTCGATGATCGCGTCGGTCGCCGGGCGTCTCGAGGGCGGGCGGCTCGTACGGGCGCGTCCGTTCCGCAGTCCGCATCATTCGGCGTCGATGCCCGCGCTCGTCGGCGGCGGCCTGCGCGTGCGGCCGGGCGAGGTCAGCCTCGCGCACCTCGGCGTGCTGTTCCTCGACGAACTGCCCGAATTTCAGCGCGGGGTGCTCGATTCGTTGCGCCAGCCGCTCGAAACCGGGGAGGTCAGCGTCGCGCGCGCCAACGCGCACGTCACCTTCCCGGCGCGCGTCCAACTGATCGCCGCGATGAACCCGTGCCGCTGCGGCCATCTCGGCGATCCGGCGCTCGCGTGCAGCCGCGCGCCGCGCTGCGCCGCCGATTATCAGGCGAAGCTGTCGGGACCGCTGCTCGACCGCATCGACCTGCATGTCGAGGTCGAGGCGGTGAGCGCCGCCGACCTCGTCCTGCCGCCGCCCGCCGAAGGCAGCGCCGAGGTCGCGGTGCGCGTCGCCGCGGCGCGCGCGCTCCAGACCGCGCGCTATGCGGGGCAAAAGGCGCGCACCAACACCGAAATCGATGGCGAGCTGCTGGAGGCGGTCGCGACCCCCGACGAGCCCGGGCGCAAGCTGCTCGCGCAGGCGGCCGAGGCGATGCGCCTCTCGGCGCGCGGCTATACCCGCATTCTGCGCGTCGCGCGCACGATCGCCGATCTCGCGGGCGCCGAAAGCGTCGGACGCATCCATGTGGCGGAGGCGCTCAGCTACCGGCGGCAGGCGCCGCGGAATTGATGCGGTATCTGCTTATCTTTGCGGTGATGCTGTTGGCCGTCGGTGCCCTATCCGGTTGCATGACATCCGATGCGGTCGATCGAAGTCCGGCGACCCGCTTTGCCACCAAGGCGATCGGGCTTGGCGACCGCCTCATCGTGCTGGATCGTCATAGCGACCTGTGGACGATTGATCCGACTCACGCGACGGCGGAAAGGCTTGCCGCCGCGCCGGGTAACATCGTTGATCTTTGTGCGCCTCCGAACGCCCAAGGATTTTTTGCTCTCGTCAAGCTCGATGAAGATGTTGTTCGGGTCGATGAATGGAAGGGCGGGAAGTGGGCGGTGGGGGTGGCTGTATCGCTTGAGGTCCCCCCTGAGCGGATACGGTATCGCTCGCCTCCCGGACTCGCTTGTGACGACAAAATCTATATCTCGACTCCCGAACAATTGCTGGAAGTCGAAGAAGGCAAGCCGCGCAAACTTCGATTGGCGCCTGCCATCGAACCCGATTTCGCTGACTATCATCTCTTGTCCCACGCCGGTGCGCTATGGGTGGGGGTGGATGCCGGTGAGTGGGGCGGCGCCATTCGCCGGATCGACCCGAACAGCGGGGCGGTCCAGGTCATTTCCAGCGAGACCTGGCCGGGGATTTGTTCCGGCCCGCTCTCTGCCGATTGCGATTCCGTCTTCGCGCTGGCGCCGAGCCCTTGGCGCGCGGATTGCATCGTAGCGGCGGTCGGTTCGTTACATTTGACCGTGAACGGACGGCTGCTGGAAGTCTGCGACACACGGGTCACGCGTCTATATTTCAGGCGCCTCGACAATGATGACATGTGGGATTGGATCAAGCGTGACCCGATGATTGGCGGCGAGCCGGCGCTGACCGTCGGCTTTTATGGCTTCGCAAGACATGGCGGCGAGCTGGTGGCGCTGGGGTTCGACGGCATATATCGCTTTGCCGTCCCCACGAAGCCGCAGATCGCGCCACTGCCAAGACCGGACAATATGAGTGGCTTCGGGATCGCGGAGGTCTTGCCAGAAATATATATCGTGCAATCCCGGCCGCCGGATATGTGGCCGGACAAGGGGCCAGTGTATGACGGCTCACAATATCTGCTGGTCGGTCTGCGCTGACCGGTCGCGTCAGATCCCGGTCGACGCGCTCTTGTTCTCCACCACCTCGAGTGGCGGCGGAGCCTTGGCCATGCCCGGGGCGCCGGCGCGGCGGTGGGTCAGCTTGCCGTCGACCTTGCCGCCATTCTCGATCGTGATCGTTTCATAGGTCACGTCTCCGGTGATCCGCGCGCTCGCGTGGACGATCAGCGTCTTCGCCTCGATCGATCCGTCGAGCAGCCCGGCGAGCTTCGCGGTGTCGGCGACGACGGCGCCCTTGATCTCGCTCGCCTCGCCCTGGACCAGGTTGGCGCATTTCAGGTCGCCTTCGATCTTGCCGTCGACGTGCAGGTCGACGCTGGCCGACACGTTGCCGGTGATGACCACGTCCGACCCCAGGATCGAAAAGGTCGTATGGCGCGCGCCGGTCGCCATTTTAGCGGGCACCTGTGCGGGCGGCAGCGAGGGCGCCGACTCGCTGTCGGGCGTCGGCTTTGACTTCGAGAACATCGGCTTTGGCCTCCAGGAAGCGGCGCGGGTTGACCGCGACGCCGTTCAAACGGACTTCGAAATGCAGGTGGCTGCCGGTCGAACGGCCGGTCGAGCCCATCTTGGCGATCTGCTGCCCTGCCGTCACTTGCGATCCGACTTTCGTCGTGAAACCGGACAGGTGGGCATAGCGGGTCAGGATTCCCTGGCCGTGATCGACCTCGACGACATTGCCATAGCCCGACCGGCGACCGACGAAGACGACCTTGCCCGGTGCGGCGGCCAGGATCGGCGTGCCGAGCGGTCCGGGGAAGTCGAGTCCCGAATGCATCGCGCTCTGACCGGTGAACGGGTCGCGGCGATAGCCATAGCTCGACGACAGCATCATCACATGCGCCGGCTGCCCTGACGGAATGGCGACGAGGGTGCGTTCGAGCACCTCCATGCGGAACAGCGCGCCTTCGAGCGCGGCGAAGCTCTTGCCGAGCGCGCCCGCGCGACCGGTGCGTCCGCGCCACGGAATGAAGGGGCCGCCCTGGCCGACGCTGGCCTTGCGGACCAGCGACTTGGGATCGAGCCCCAGCTTGGCGACCGCGGTCTCGGCCTTGGCCGCGCGTGCATCGACCGCGGCAAGCAGCTGCGAGGCCAGCGATTCCTGCCGTGCTTCGATGCGGGCGAGCGCCTGCGCTTCGGGCGGCAGGCGCGGATCGATCGCGCTGGTTTCGACCGGCTTGGCGGCCGCGGGGGTGTCGCCGTCGGTCCCCGTCCTGGCAGCGGCAGGCGGCGTTTCGCCGCCGAAATAGGTTTTCTGCCAATCCTCCAGCTGCGCCTGCCGCTCGTCGAGGTCGGCGGCGATCTCGGCGACGCGATCGCGATATTTCGCGATCCGCGCTTCGGAGGCCGCGGCGGCGGCTTCCTTTTGCGCGACCTCGGCGCGTTCGCCGGCGGTCAGAAGCTGGTTGACGAAAACCGCGACGGTCACCGCGGCCCAGGCGAACAGCACGATTCCGGCTATCAGCGCCACGCGCTTTTGCCAGACCGCGCTGATGCGCAGGAACCGCACATGACCGTGCGTGCGAATGAAGATTTCATGGTCCTGGAACAGCGCGTTGAAGCGCTGGCGCCAATGGCGCAGACCCGTCGATTGCGAAGACAAGCTACGACCCCGTCTTATGTTCTGTGGAGCCCTCCGCCCCGACTGGGGAGCGCACTTAACAGCCGTGTCAGCGCGAGGCGAATCCTGACGGGGCGAGTCGGGGTGAATCGAAACCATCGTGCGATGAACGGTGGAACAGTGCCAAAATGGCGGCTTTTCCGCCAAAATCGGCGGGGCCGAATCATGCTATTATCATTGACGGCTTGCTTACCATTTTCGACTAGATCGACCCTGTGACCTATCAACCCTCCATCGCTTCGACCGCCTCTTCGGACGACGTCGCCGCACCCGAAACGCGGCCGCGTTCAGCGGTCAGCGCGGGCGTCGGTATCGTCGGTCTGATCGGGCTGTTCGCCTATCTGCTGATCGCACGCTACGCGCCCCGGATTGCCGAATTCGCAGGGGTCGACTGGGGCCATCGCGGCCCGATGAACGGGCCGGTGTCGGCGATCGCCAGCGTCCTCGCCTGCGGCATCCCGATGGTGCTCTGGTCGATCCTTGTCGACAAGGTTCACCGCAATCCGTCGACCGGGATCGATTGGTCGCTGCGGCGCCCGTGGCGCGAGACCGTCGATATCAGCCTTACGAAGCTTGCCGGCCTGTGGGCGACCTGGGGCCTGATTGCCTTCGCTTACGGCGTGATGCGCTATTATTGGACGGGCAATTATGCGTTTTCGATGAATTTGCTCGCGCACGCCGCGCCGTGGCTGCTGCTCGTCTCGGTCCCGTACATGCTGTGGCTCGATCGCCGCATGGTCGAACCGCGCGACGGCTGCTACGCCTTCGGACGCTGGCTGATCGCGCCGGGGCAGGCCGTCGACCGCCGCGTGATCGCGCACCATCTGCGGGCCTGGGCGGTCAAGGGGTTCTTCACCGCTTTCATGCTGTCGATCGTGCCGGGCAATTTCTCGTCGCTCGTGACCGTGCAGATGAGCGAGGTCCTCGCCAATCCCTATATGACCGGGCTGTGGACGATCAACCTGCTCTACCTCGTCGACGTGCATATCGCGACGGTGGGCTACATATTGACCCTCAAGCCGCTCGACGCGCATATCCGCACCGCCAACCCCTATGGCATGGCGTGGGTCGCGGCGTTGATCTGCTACCCGCCCTTCATCCTGATGAACGGCGGCCCGCTCGACTATCAGGTCGGGGGGTCGGACTGGGGCCATTGGCTCGCGGGGCACGATACGCTGATGGCGTTCTGGGGCGTGACCCTCGTGCTGCTGATCGCGGTCTATGCCTGGGCGACGATGGCGTTCGGCATCCGCTTTTCGAATCTGACCCACCGCGGCGTCATCACGCACGGTCCCTATGCCTTCACGCGCCACCCCGCCTATGTGTCGAAGAACCTCAGCTGGTGGGTCGGCTCGCTGCCTTTCCTCGTCACAAGCGGCGGCTGGGTCGAGGCGGTCCGCAACACCGTGCTCCTCGGCCTCGTCAGCGGGGTCTATTACTGGCGGGCAAAGACCGAGGAGAAACATCTTCTCGGCGATCCCGCCTATCAGGCCTATTGGGCCTGGGCCCAGAACCACGCGCTCGTCCCGCGCATCTTTGCCCGGCTGACAGGACGCAGCACGCCGGTGATTCGCCTCGAACCCGATCCGCGGGTCGGCCCCGTCGCCTAGAAACTCAGCTCGTCATAGAGGCGAGAGAGGTCGCCGCCCCAGGGGCCTTCGTACCGGTCGAGCAGGTCGTGCGCCGGCGATTTGCCGCTCTTGGCGATCTGGCGCAGCGGTTCGAGAAATCCGACCTCGTTGTCGCCCATCGAATTGACCTCGCCGCGCGCGGCGAGGCCCTGCGCGGCGATATCGAGAACCCGGTGGGCCAGATCGCGGACGGTGCCCCCGCCCGGTGCGGCGGCGCACAGTCCGTCGCGCGGCACCGCGTCGCGCAGCGCCTGTTGCTCGGCGATGGACCAGTCCTTGACCAGGTCCCATGCGGCATCGAGGGCGCCCTGGTCATAGAGCAGGCCGACCCATAGCGCGGGCAGCGCGCAGATGCGGTTCCACGGCCCCCCGTCGGCCCCCCGCATCTCGAGGAAGCTCTTGAGCCGGACTTCGGGAAAGGCGGTCGACAGATGGTCGGTCCAGTCGGACAGGCGCGGCAGCTCGCCGGGCAGAACCGACAGCTCGCCCTTCATGAAATCGCGGAAGCTGAGCCCCGCGGCGTCGATATAGTTGCCGTCGCGGAAGACGAAATACATCGGCACGTCGAGCATATAGTCGACATAGCGGTCGTATCCGAAGCCATCCTCGAACACGAAGGGCAGCATCCCCGTGCGCGCCGGATCGGTGTCGGTCCAGATGTGGCTGCGATAGGACAGGTAGCCGTTGGGCTTGCCCTCGGTAAAAGGCGACGAAGCGAACAGCGCGGTCGCGAGCGGCTGGAGCGCCAGCGAGACGCGGAACTTCTGCACCATGTCGGCCTCGGACCCATAGTCCAGGTTAGTCTGGATGGTGCAGGTGCGCAGCATCATGTCGAGGCCCAGGCTGCCGACGCGCGGCATGTGGCGGAGCATGATGCCATAGCGGCCCTTGGGCATGATCGGCAGCTCGGCGCGCGTCTTGTCGGGCCACATGCCGAGCCCCAGGAAGCCGAGGCCCAGTTCGGCGCCCACCTCTTTCACCTGCTTCAGGTGGCGGCCGGTTTCGGCGCAGGTCTGGTGCAGGTTCTCGAGCGGCGCGCCCGACAGTTCGAGCTGGCCCGCTGGTTCCAGGCTGATCGTGCCGTCGCTGCCCGACAGCGCGATGACCTGGCCGCCCTCGATCACCGGTTCCCAGCCGAATCGGGTCAGCGCCATCAACAGGTCGCGAATGCCGCCGGGTTCGTCATAGGCGGGCGCGCGATGGTCGTCGGTGCGATAGACGAACTTTTCGTGCTCGGTGCCGATGCGCCAGTTCTCGCGCGGCTTTTCGCCCTTGATCATGGGCGCCGCGAGCTGGTCGCGGTGCTCGATGATGGGATCGTTTTGATCCGAAACCGTTCGCGTGCTCATGGCGCCATGTAGGCGGACGCCGCCCGTCTTACCAGAGGGGGATTGGCGGTTAATTCACGATGGCGTCAAAGGTGATCGCCATGCTCGCGGCCGGCGCCAGCGTCGCGGTCGACGCACTCACCGTCGCCCCGCTGCGCGACGCGCCGAACGGGTCGCTCTCGTCGGCCCCGGCGGCGTTGTCGTCCTCCACCGTGGTCGCGCCGGCGCAGCTCGGCCCGCTGCGCAGCGACCCCGGCGTGAACGCGAGCGTCGCGGGCAGCGTATCGCCGAGCGCGACGCTCGTCGCGGCCGCCGCGCCCGTATTCGTCACCAGCAGGCAATAGCGCATGGTCGCACCCGGGATCGCCTTGGGGTTGGTCGTGCCGTTGACCGGGTCGCTGACGACGCTGCTCGTCTTCGTGATGGCGAGCGTGGTCGTCGGCCGGCAAAAGTTGATATCGTGCAGCGCCATCCCCTGCTGCCCGGGGTTCGACGGGGCAAGGCCGTGGCTGCCATAATCGATGACGATCGTGTCGATCGCGGAGGCAAAGGTGACCACGACGTTGCCCGCGGCCTCGCCGTCGGCCGACAGGACGTCGCCATAGGCGCTGTTCCCGATGACATAGTTCGCGCCTCCGTTGGTAAGCGTCGGATAGACCGTCGCCCCGCCCAGGCGCCCGGTCACCGTTACCCGGTCGGCGAACTGGCCCGACGCATAATCGATATCGAACAGGCGGAACTGCGCGCCGGGGACCGCCGTCGCCAGGCTGATCGTCGACGTGACGCTGCCCGACCGGCTGGTGAAATCGACGAGCTGGAAGATCGAATATTGCGCGGGCGAATAGCCGCCGGTGACGACGTTCTGGCGCGTCGGCGATTGGCCGCCATAGGTAGCGTTGCTCAGAAAACTGCCGCCGCTGATCGCAATGTCGATCGACGCCGTGCCGATGCCCGTCAACGTCGTGCTGGCGCTCGTCGTTCCCGCGGACCAGCTTATGCTGTCCCAGTCCCACAGCGCGGTGCCGGCGGGGCAGGTCAGGGTCGGCGGAACGCCCGCGACACGGCTGCCCGACACGGTAAAACTCGCGCTGGCCTGGTCGTCTTCGCCGGCCGCATCATTGTCGGGGGTCGAATCCACATCGGGCGCCGAAGAGGCAATGATCTCCGCGTCGTTTATGACGGTCGCGCCCGAGGTCGCGTTGACGCTGCCGCTGATCGTCAGCGTGTGCGTCGTTCCGGGCGGCACGCTGCCGACGGTCCAGAGGCCGGTGCCGCTGTTGTAGGCGCCGAACCCCGATGCGCTGGCAAAGGTAAAGCCTGCCGGCAGGACGTCACGTACCGCGACGCCCGTGGCGGTGACGGGGGACCCGCTCGCGTTGGTCACGGACAGCGTATAGCTGATGCTTGCGCTGGCGGTCGGGCTGGCGTTGCTGACGCTTTTCGTCAGCGACAGGTCGGCATAGTTGGACGGGAGGCTGGTCAGGTAAAGGTCGGCCCGCTGGAAATTCCCATTGTCCGCCGACGGATATTGGTCGCAGATTTCCAGCCGCCAGGTGCCGGCGGCATTCTCCCCGTCGAACGCCGACAGGGCGGCATTGGGGCTGAACTGGTTCTGATACGGCGGCGCACTCGTGGAATGGGTCGTCGTGTTGCCGTCGGTGTTGACCGTCTGCGCCGCTTCGTCGTCGAGGCGGACGTTGAAATTGTCGCCCGACAGGTTCGACGTGTCGCCGTTGACCAGCTGGACCCGCGTTCCCGTGGGCGATTGCAGCGTGATCCGCAGGTCGCCGCGCCAGCTGTGCGTCGCCAGCACGCCAAGATCGACGTCGGCGATGAGGAAGCTGCTTCCGACCGAGAAGGTCCGGACGAGCGGCGACGAGCAGGGCGTCGAGGAATTGATCGTGCCCGAGCTTGTGTTGCTATAGGTCGTCGTGGTCTGCGCGGCCGCCGGCGCAGGCGCGCATATCAGCGCCGGCGCGGCGAGGCTCGCCAGCACCTGCAACAGCGATTTTCGCCAGCCCCCACGCCGGCGATAGAGGCTCTGGTCCCGCCCTATCATGCGGCCCCTATGCGCCCGATATGGCTAACGACGGGTTAAGCGGGCCCCGCGTTCAGGTCCCGGCCTGCCAATCGCCGCGGTCGGCCATCCATGCGGCGATGGCGGCGACCGCCGCCGTTTCGGCGCGCAGGATGCGCGGGCCCAGCGTCATCCGGCGCACCGCCGGGCTTTGCAGCAACAGGTCGCGCTCGCGGTCGGTGAACCCGCCCTCGGGCCCGGTCAGGATCGCAGCCGGGGCCGGGGCGGCGAGGCGCGCGAGCGGAGTGCCGCCGGCTTCGTCGGCGAACAGCAGCGCGCGTTCCACCGGCCAGCTCGCCAGCATCGCGGGCAATTTTACCGGGTCGGCGAGTTCGGGGAGTGCAGTGCGACCGCATTGTTCGCAGGCCTCGACGATTTGCGCCTCCAGTCGCTCGCGCTTGACGCGTTCGACGATCGTGCGATCGGTGATCACCGGTTGCAGCCGTCGCACCCCAAGCTCGGTGGCCTTTTCGATGATCCAGTCGAGCCGCGCCTTCTTGACCGGCGCAAAGCAGAGCCAGAGGTCGGGCACGCTTTCCAGCGGCCGGGTCTGCCGATCGATGCGCAGCGCGAGCGATCGTTTGCCGGTATCGGCGACGGTCGCCAGCCACTCGCCGCTGCGATTGTCGAACAGCAGCAGCGGATCGCCGGGCTTCGTCCGCATCACGTTGAGCAGATAATGCGCGGCGGCGCCTTCGATCGCGGGGGCCGAATCCGGGCCGAGCGGCTGGTCGACGAACAGGCGGGGCGTGCTGGCGGGCGGCCAGGCGGGTGTCGCGGGCATCGCCGGGCGATAGCAGAAGCGCGCAGGCGCGCCCATAGCGCGCGGTGGGAATCGAAAACGTCCCTTTTTGGGTCAGATGCGCCCGTTTCGGTCGCTGCGGCGCGCGCCCGATTAGCCATTTGGTAAGCAGTTTGCCCGTAGGTGCAGCGTACCAGACGCGCATCTGTGTGGGCCGCGCACCTGGTCGTAGAGGGGATTAGTGACCATGCGAGGGACCATCATTCGCCGCGTCGCCCAGGGCGCCAGGACGCTTCTTCGCGACCAGCGCGGCAATGCCTTCATGCTGACCGCGGCCGCGGTCGTGCCGCTGATCGGCATCGTCGGCTCGGCGGTCGATATCGGCCGCGCCTATATGACCCAGCTTCGCCTTCAGCAGGCGTGCGACGCGGGCGTGCTCGCGGGGCGCCGCGCGATGGCCGCCGGCACCTACACCGACGCGGCAGAGGCCGAAGCGGACAAGATGTTTAACTACAACTTTCCTGCGGCGACCTATGGCAGCGAAGGGGTGAGTTTTTCGTCGCAGGCCAGCGGCACTTCGGATGTCGTCGGGACCGCGAGCGCCAGCCTGCCGACCTCGCTGATGAAAATTTTCGGCTTCGCCGATTTCGACCTGGCGGTGAACTGCACGGCAAAGCTCGAAATCTCGAACACCGACGTGATGCTCGTCCTCGACGTCACCGGGTCGATGGACAGCACGAACTCGGGCGACTCGGTGAACCGGATCACGGCGCTCCAGAACGCGACGATGGACTTTTTCGATACGCTCACCAACGCCGACATGGGCGACGGGCGTCTCCGCTTCGGCGTTGTGCCGTACAGCTCGTCGGCGAATGTCGGCGCGATCCTCTATGCCAAGGACCCCGACTGGCTGTCGGACAGCGTGACCCTGCCGTCGCGTACGCCGGTGTTCAAGGTGACGTGGGGGAACGCCTCGTCCGAAGAGGACGATGATTATTCCGACGGCGCGACGACCTATGGTAACTGGAGCAACTACGACACCGCCTCGGCGAGCAGCCAGTCCAAGTGCGAAAATCTGGAGCCGCCGGCCGACACGACGCCCTCGACGAGCGGTTCGCCGAAATCGAACCAGACCGCCCAATATGTCGACGGCGACGGCAATCGCATCACGACCTACGACACCAACCAGACCTACACCTATTACAATTACCAGTATCACTGGGAAAAGAGCGGGCGGAACTATGTCTGCCGCCTCGAGCGTCGGGTTGCGACCTTCACGCGGACGCACACCACGACGGTCACCGAGACGCCGGTGCAGACGTTCGACAATAAATATACCTATCAGGACCGTTCGTTCGACGTCAGTGCGGTGAAGGACGGGACGAGCGCCATCGTTACCGATGTCGGCGATTCGGGGACGCAGCAGACCAACTATTGGGGCGGTTGCGTGATGGAACGCGCCACGACCGATTTCGACGACGACGAGAGCGCACCGTCCGGCGCCTTCGACATGGATGTCGACAGCGCCCCGACGAGCGACGATGCAACCAAGTGGAAAGTGCTGATCCCCGAGATCGCCTTCCCGCGGGCCAGCTATCCCTCGTACCAGCCGTCGACGAGCGGCTCGAAGACCGTGTCGTCGAGCGACGTCACGAAGAATACGAGCTCGAACGGAAGCTGGCAGAATTATTCGAAATATTGGGTGAACGGCTGGGGCGTCTGCCCCGCTCCCGCGATGAAGCTGACCACGATGACCAAGGCCGACCGGTCGAGCTTCGACACCTATATCGGCTCGCTGAAGCCGCTCGGCGGCACCTATCACGATGCCGGCATGGTATGGGGTGTGCGCCTTCTGTCGCCCGACGGCATGTTCGCCGACGAAAACGCCGAAGCGCCCAACAAGCGGCCGATCGGTCGCCACATCGTCTTCATGACCGACGGCCAGATGGCCCCCAACATGGGCAATTTGTCGTTCCAGGGCTATGAATATCTGATGCACCGCGTCGGGGGCAGCGACGACAACGACCTGACGTCGCGCCACAACAACCGCTTCCAGCAGCTTTGCTCGGCGGCGAAGAACAAGAATATCACCGTCTGGGTCGTCAGCTTCGGCACCTCGCTCAGCACGTCGCTGACCAACTGCGCTAGCCCGGGCAAGGCGTATCAGGCCGACGATGCCGCCGCGCTCAACGAGAATTTCCAGGCGATCGCGCGGCAGATTTCGAAGCTGAGGTTGTCGCAGTGATCCGCGCGCGGTCGATCCTTCGCCGGTTGCGGCGCCATCAACGGGGCATCGCGGTGGTCGAGTTCGCGCTGACCGCCCCGGTGTTCCTGCTGCTGCTCATGGGGATCTTCGATTATTCGTGGCAGATGTACGCCAACCAGGTCCTGCAGGGCGCGGTCAGCAAGGCGGCGCGCGATGCGACGCTCGAAGGCAATGCCGCCGACCAGTCGGCGCTCGACGCGGTCGTGCGCGAGCGGGTCCGGAATGTCTTTCGCGACGCCAACGTCACCTTCGTGCGCAAGGCGTATAACAGCTATGACGAGGTCGGCGATCCCGAAGCCTTTACCGACGAGAACGGCAACGGCGCCTACGACAGCGGCGAATGCTTCGAGGACGTCAACGGGAACGGCAGCTGGGACACCGATCGCGGGATGGACAACAACGGCGGGGCCGAGGACGTCGTCCTCTACACCGCGTCGATGAAGATCAACCGCGTGCTGCCCGTATGGCGCATGCTCGGCCAGTCGCAAGAGGTCACCCTGACCTCGACCACCGTGCTGCGCAACCAGCCCTATACGACAAGCACAGAGACGAGCGAGGTCATATGCGACTAGGATCGTTTCCGATCCGGGCGGGGGCCGTCGGCGCCCGGCTGGTCCGCGACAGCCGCGCGGCCGTTCTGGTCGAGATGGCTTTTGCCATTCCCTTTCTGGTGCTCGTCGGCTTTGCCGGGCTCGAGATCGCCAATCTGACGCTGGTCAACACGCGCATCAGCCAGATCGGCCTCAGCGCCGCCGACAACGCGTCGCGCATCGCGTTCGGCAGTAACCTCGCGCAGCCGCAAGTGCGCGAACTCGACATCAACGAGGTCTTCACCGGGGTTGATCAACAGGCCCGGGGGCTCGACTTCGCCCAGCACGGCCGGATCATCCTGTCGAGCCTCGAACGCAATTCGGACGGGGGCCAGTGGATTCACTGGCAGCGCTGCTACGGAAATCTGCCGGTCTCCTCGAGCTACGGCGCCGAGGGCAAGGGCAAGACCGGGACGAGCTTCAAGGGCATGGGACCGAAAGACCATGAAGTCACCGCGGCGACGGGGACGGCGGTCATGTTCATCGAGATCGCCTATGAATATCAGCCGCTGCTCTACGGCGCCTGGCTCGGCCCCCGGACCATTCGCTCGACCGCGGCCTTCAACATCCGCGAGGGCCGCGACCTGTCGAAGGTCTACGGCCCGGGTACGAAGGCCAGCTGCAGCTAATTCGCCCATTTATCCGTCGTGCCGGCCCTGCTATCGCGCGGGCGATGACCGCGACCCATACGCCCGACAGCCAGCACCAGGGTTTCCTCGCGCTGCTTCCCGAGCGCGCCCGGCCCTATGCGCTGCTCGCGCGCTTCGATCGTCCGATCGGCTGGTGGCTGCTCTATTGGCCCTGCGCCTGGGGCCTCGCGCTCGGCGGCGGCGCGCGCAGCCACTGGACGCTCTTTTTCTGGATGCTGCTCGGCGCGGTCGCGATGCGCGGCGCGGGCTGCGTCTATAACGACATCGTCGACCGCGACCTCGACGCGAAAGTCGCGCGCACCGCGTCGCGCCCCGTCGCCAGCGGTGCGGTGTCGGTCGGGGCGGCGCTTGTGTGGACCGGCCTGCTCGCGCTCGTCGGGCTGGTCGTGCTGCTGCAACTGCCGCGCCCGGCGCAGGTCGTCGCGCTGGCGAGCCTCGCGCTCGTCGCCGCCTATCCCTTTATGAAGCGCATCACCTGGTGGCCGCAGGCGTGGCTGGGTCTCGTCTTCAGCTGGGGCGCGCTCGTCGGCTGGATCGCGGTCGGCGGCGGGCAGGGGCTTGCCCTGCCCTTGCTCTACGCCGGCTGCATCGCCTGGGTGATCGGCTATGACACCATCTATGCGCTCCAGGATATAGAGGACGACGCACTCGTCGGCGTCAAGTCGGCCGCCCGGGCGCTGGGACCGCACGTCCGCAGCGGGGTCGCGCTCTGCTATGCCTTCGCGCTCGCGCTGTGGGCCGGGGCGCTGTGGCACGTGCGGCCCGACCCGCTGGTCTTCGTGGCGCTGCTGCCCGCCGCCGTGCACCTGACGGGACAGGTGGCGACGCTCGATGCCGCGAACCACGCCGATGCGCTGGCCAAGTTCCGCAGCAATCGCTTCGCCGGGCTGCTCGTCTTCGCCGCGATGCTGGTGGTCGGCAGCGCGGGTTAGAGACCGAGCGCCTTGCGCAGTTCGGCGTTGATACGACTCTGCCAGCCCGCTCCCGTCGCGCGGAATTTTTCGAGGACGATGCGATCGAGGCGGAGCGTTACCTGCTGTTTGGGGTCGGCCGATTTGGGACGGCCGGGTTTGACCCATGCGCCGTCCGCAGACTTGATCAGCTTCCCCTTCTTGTAAACGGCAGCGCGGCGGAAATGATCCTCCGTCCATTCGGGCGCATCGTCCGGATCAATCCAGGGCCGTTCGGCGGGCTTCGAGTTCTTCGTCATGTACATGTCTCATCGAAATGATGCGGCGCGTGCCGGCGCGGGGGGGGCCAGACGATGGCATCGGCTCGTCCGTCGAGTTCGCCGAAGACAATATAACGATTTTCGCCATAATCGTGCCTGTCGTCGAGAAATTCCAGATAGTCCCCGCTGAAAACGCGGTGCGCATTTTCAAAATCAAGTCCGCGTTCCCGAAGAGTTCGGAGACGCTTCGCTTCGTCATAGCTAATCTTCATATTCTATCTCTCGTCCGGGACGGGCCACCAAACGGAGAGGCGGCCATCGTTGGTCAAGCAGCGCAATCAAAGAATTACGAGAATAGAATCTGAGATTAGATCGAATGCGAAATGTTGATCAGAATTACCTTGTGCTGCTCCATTTTATGTAGCTACAAAAAACGGAAAGTCAACCCTACTCCGCCGCGAGCAATTCCTCCGCACCGCCGAGGTCGACCGAGACAAGGCGGCTGACCCCCTTTTCGACCATCGTGACGCCGAACAGCCGGTGCATGCGCGCCATCGTCACCGCATTGTGCGTGACGATCAGATAGCGCGTATCGGTCTCGCGCGTCATCCGGTCGA
>CAZSMB010000057.1:0-13236 GCA_964607625.1 uncultured Sphingopyxis sp.
GCGCGGCACGATTTCGAACAGAGACTATGGCGGCGTTACGCGGCGCGCTGGGTTAACCGGGTTGCGCGATCGTTTGCGCGGGTGCGCGATCCTAAAGGCCATTGCACAGTTGCAGCATGCAGTATCCGGGACGGGCGACACGGCACTATTCTTCTGGTCGGATGAGAGAATCCTAAATTGAGATGATCATCGGGATTGAATTCGAGATGCCGCTGCCTTCACAACTGATTGTTCGGACATAGATTCCAACACAATCGAATTTGCTCCAACCGCGCTTTGGGGACCGATAGAAATTCCACCGACCACAACTGCACCAGCATAAATGATGCAATCATCCCCGATAATCGGATAGGCGTCATCCTTGGCACTTTTTCGGCCGAGTGTAACATTCTGGTAGATGGTCACGTCGCGACCGATAACCGATCCGTCGCCGATCACGATGCCCGTGGCGTGCGGCAGCCGAAGCCCCGGGCCGATTGTCGCCCGGGGAGAAATGTAGCAGCCGTTCAAAACGACATTGAGATACCAGATCACCTTTCCCAACGGCCAGAGCGGCACGATACGAATACACCGCCTCGCCAGCCTCGCTCGAAAAATGACGTGAAAACCGGGATGAAAGACGAAGACAGCCAATCGCCGCATGAAGGTCGGGTTTCGGTCGATCTGGGCGTCGATATCCGACACAATCCGGGCGAGCGCGGACATTCGCATTACCTCTTAACAACAATTTCCGACCGGATAGCATAGGCCATCAGCAGAATCATCGCCGCTTCGGCTACGCCGCGGGCGATGACCATGCCCCAGGCGCCGGTTTGCGGGATCGCCACTATGGCCGCAACAAGCCCGAGGCCGGCGCCCCAGATGATGGACCGCGAAACCTTGCGATCCGCATGGAACGGAACCAGGGTCAAATCACCAAGGGTCTCCCGCAGCGCCATCGGGATGCAAATCCACCCGAGGATGCGCACGAAGTCCTGCGCGGGGGCCATGTTCTCCGAAAAGAGCAGCGAAATAACGAGCGGCGCGGCGATCTGGAGCGCGAGGGCGCAGAGCGCACCCTGCGCGAGTAACAGTCCGCCATATTTCCGGACCAGCACCAAGGCGTCGTCGGTCGAACCGCTGGCGGCTTTCGCAATGCGCGGCATCACCGAAAAGATCACGGGCTGGGTCAGCGACGTCGCCGCGCCGACCAGCTTGCTGGCGATGCCGAAATAGGCGGCCTGTGCCGACGAGGCCATGATCGACACAAGCCAAACCGATCCCGTCGTCAGCAAGGACGACGAGGCGCGCAGGTAAAAGAGGTCGAGGCCGAACCGCAGTCGCGACAGCGTATCGCGAAGGGGGATGCGCGACAGGCCGCCCACCTCCTTCACCGCGGCGAGCAGGCCGGCGAGCGACGACAGCAACGGTCCGGTCGCATAGAGGATGGCAATCATGCCGACCCCCATAGGCAAGAGCAGCGACAGCAGGACAAGAACGACAGCAACGCCCTGTCCCGCGAAATCGATCGCCATGCCGCGAGCGGTTCGGGTGGTGCCGCGAAAATACCAGGCGGGCGAAAGGCCGGTGCCGATTGCGGTGATCACCGCCGAAACAGCCAATGCGAGGGCCGAATCGGAGCGGCTGCTGTGGACGATTGCCGGTGCGATGACGAGCGAAGCAACCAGCCCGTTCACCAACTGGCACTGGACCACGCGCGAAGCGATCAGCCGGTGTTCGGCCAGGTCCGACGTCAGGCTCAGCTCGCGCGGGGCCGACTGGTGAAAGCCATATTGGATGAAGATCGAGCCGAGCAGGCCGAGCGATTGCGCTGCAAGCAGATCCCCCATGTCGCCGGGCGACAGGATATGCGAAAAGAGCGGCAGCGCGATCAGCGGCAGCGCCAGCCGCATGCCGAAGAAAATATAGGTGCCGAGAATTTCCCGAGCGCCGCCGTGCTTCACGAGTAGGCCTGCTTCGCGAGCCAGGTCGCGAGGTCGCCCGGCATCATATAGAGAAGCATCGATCGAACCATGCCCATCACCCAGTGCGGATTGAGCGGCTGTCGATGCTTCCACTGCGCCTTCATCCGCATGCGCAAAGAAGTCTTGCGTCGTTGAAGGCTGAGACCGCCCGGGTCACGGACATAATCGATGACGATATCCTCGAGGCAGCGCAGTGCGCCGAAGCGATGATAACGGAGCGCCAATTCATAATCCTGCGCCATAACAAAATCGGGATCGTAATTCCCGATCCGGCGCAACGCATCACAGCGAATGAAGAAAGTCGAATGTGTGAAGGGTGTCGCACGATAGATGGATCGCGCCAGCGCCGCGGGATCCGACACGCCGTAGCGGAAGAGCGATTGTCCCGTCATGTCCGTGACGTTCGACCGACCGCCGAGCAGGTCGACATCGGGATGCTCCTCCATGAACGCACGCTGCCGTTCGATGCGCTGCGGACGATTGAAATCGCCGATGTCGAGCCGCGCGACGTAGCGGATGTCCGGATCGGCGAGAATATGCTCGACCCCGGCGCGCAAGGCGTTGGTGATGCCGCCGTTGGGCTCGACGCGCAGGACCTCCACGCCGGGCCGGTCCGCCACGGTCACGGGTTCGCGCGAGCCATCGTCGACGATCAGGGTCCGGCAAGCGAACCCCTCCTGCGCCGCGATCGACCGCAATGTATCGTCCATCGCAGCGCGATCGGGATTATAGGCCGGAACCAGAAAACAAACGTCTGACATGCGTTTCGCATTCCCGATGGAGGTTCGCAAAAATGCGGAGACGAAGCCGTTGCGGTTTCTTTTAAGCGAAACTCATTTGACTTCGAGAAGATTGAATTTTCGATGGCACATCCAAACGATACCGCGCCAAAAAAAGCGAGCACGTCAAGAAAGAAAACCAGAATGGAAGGAATTTATAGCTATCGGAGGAAAATGCCCCTGCTAGGAATATTCCTATATAGCAAATAGACATCCGAAAAAGTTCACCTTCCAAGCTTTTCAAGCGAGTCTTCATTCCCTTTTTCGTAAATCCAAACATGAATTTATAGCCCAATATTGCCAATAATATATAAGAAATAACACCAATTTCCGCTATAGTTCTTCCGTACCATGAAAAAACCGGAGGCAACTCACCCGCCCGGTCTCCCAAATACCATGCCTCCAATTCCCAACTAAGCCTGAGAAGGCTGCTCGCCTTCTTGAGAATATGAAAGGATGTTTGACCGAATCCGACGCCAAAAGGATGCTCAAGCCCGACGACGACAGCTCTCGAGGCCAGATAAGTGCGACTGACGTTCGAGATATTCTGAAACGAGTCGAGCATCGTATAGGCGACGAGCGGGATAATCAGGCCCATGACCATGGCGATCGGCACGGTCGCAGCGGTAAAAAATGGGGCGCCGCTCCGACGGATCCGGGCAAGAAATCCCATCGCCAGCAGTCCGGCCAAGCCCACATAAGCCGTTCTCGCGCCAGAGACCACACAGAAGAACATAAGCAGCACGGCGATGATCAGCGCGAAGAGACTACGATATCGGACATGATGGAAAACGACCCAAGGGATCGCGGTCAGCATGGCAAAGGAGAAGAAGGATGGTTCGAACGACACGCCGGATAATCGGAAGATCGGCCGTCTCGGAATTTCAGCGAACAATCCACGAAAAGCCGTAAGACCTTGCTGAACCGACGGGTCATACCAACTAACCACCTCTATGGCGGCGACAATCGCCATAAACGTCCCGCTTACCAAAAAGGCTACGGCTGAAAACCTCAAAAATCGCTCTAGCCCCATGAAACCGGCTAAAGCCGCGATCAACAAAAAAGTATATGAATAGTATAAATACGAACCATAGCTAACAAAAAATTTCCCAATCCCACTCCGCAACGAGGTGCTATTATTCAGTATGGACGCAATGTTCCACACGGATGTAATAAAGAAAATAAGCGCCACAATCGCCATAAATCTCGCCATCGGCCTTAAAGTACCGAGCGGGACTTTCTTTGCAGTAATAATGCACAAGGTGATTATTATGTTAAATGGAATGGATGCCAAGAAAAACCCATCGCCGCTAAATTCCCCGGCGGGCACTAGCGGCTTGATTCCATTGAATGGAATCGAGAAAATAAGAACCGCGAATAAAAACTTGGCGATATTCAGCATATCACTTGTCCAGATATCCTGAACACGGACGCATCGGATCGAACCTGATTTCTGGCTCGCGCTGGATCAGACCAAGGGCGTGACGTTGATCGGAGATAATCCCCGAAGAGCGCACGCCGACCGACCACCGCTGACGTTCACCGATATTCGTAGGAATATTGATAGGCATATTCATAACCATATCCCGATTCCTTGACGTCGAACTTCGTCAGCAGCGCGCCGATGACATGGGCGCCGCCCTGGGCCAGGCGCTGGATCGCGGCCTTCGAATGCCCGGCCTGGCTCTGCGCTGCTTCGATCACGAAGATGCTGGCTTCCGCCATCGACGCGATCTCCACCGCATCGGCCAGCCCCAGGGTCGGCGGGCTGTCGATCAGCATCACGTCATATTGCGCTTCCAGATCGGCCAGCACCTTGCGCGCCGCTTCGCCGGCGAGCAATTCGGTCGGATTCGGCGGAATGCCGCCGCTGGGGATGAAGAACACCCCGTCGATTTCCGTCGGCTGCACAACCTCCGCCGCGGTCTTGTTGTGCGAAAGCAGGTCGGACATGCCGGCGCCGTTCTTCAGCCCGAACTTGTTGTGCTGATTGGGACGCCGCAGGTCGAGGTCGATGACGAGGACCTTCTTGCCGATCCGGCTCAACGCCACCGCGGTCGCGAAACAGGACGAGGATTTGCCCTCCCCCTGCCTCGCGCTGGTGAACATCAGGCTGCGCGGCAAGCCGTGCGACGTCACGAGCATCAGCGACGAGCGAAGGCTCGAGAAGGTTTCGGCGACCAGCGACTTGGGGTCGAGGATCTGCTCTTCGACCGGGCTGTCGTCCTGCAGCTTCGGGATGGCGCCCAGCGACGGCAGACCCAGCTTGCGGTTGATGTCGTCGGGGGTGCGGATCGTGTTGAACAGCTGTTCGCGGCCGAAGACGAACAACCCGGCCAGCATCAAACCGGCGAGCAGCGACAGCGCCATGTTGAACGGAATGCTCGGTTTGATCGGCTCCACCGGCGTTTCCGCGCGGTCGACGATCGACAGATTGTTCGCCTGAACACCGGCTTCGGCATTCAATTCGTTGTAGCGGCTGAGCAACAGGTCATAGAGTTGGCGATCGTTGTTGGTCTTGCGCTGGAGAATGCCCAGCTGCACCGACTCGCCTTGCTCGTTCAGCGTCTCGTTTTTGAGTTCGGTAATCTGCGATTCCAGCGCCTGCTCTTGCGCAAGCGCCGTCCGGTAGTCGCCGCGCAGCGTTTCGCGGACGCTCGACGCGATCGCCTCGACCTGGCGGTTGAGCTCGTCGAGGCGGGCCTTCGCCTGCTTGACCGTCGGGAACTCTTCCTTGCGGCGTTGCAGTTCCAGTTCGTACTGCGCCTGAACCAGTGCGCGCTGCTGGAGCAGCTGCTGGATCGCGACGTTGTTCAGCACTTCCGGCAGCGTCATCAGCTGCTGACCGCGCGCGGTTTCCCATTTTTCCTGCGCCTCGATCCGCCGCGCGACCGCGGTCGCATAATCCTGGTTGAGCCGGACCAAGGTCGCGGTGACGAGCGACTTGGGATTTGCCGCCTGGTTTCCGTCGACCGACGCCGCGTTGCTGGCGTCGATAATCCGCGTCCGCCGCGCATAGTCGAGCGCTTCGCGCTCCGAATCCGCGAGCCGGATCGCGGCCTCGTCGAGCTGCTGCTTCAGAAAATCGCGCGCATAGGACGAGGTGTCGAACTTTCGCTGCAGATTATTGCGAATGAAATTCTGCGCAAAACTGTTGGAAATGCGCGCCGCAAGCGCCGGGTCGGGACTGTCGAACGCCACCGTTGCAATACGCGAGTCGATCGGCAGCGATACCGTGAGATTTTCATCGAGCACCTGCATCACGAGCTCACGTTGCGCCTCCTCGGGCGGCAGGTTGGTCGAGGATGCCTGGTCGGGGTCGACGTGCATCGTTTCAAGAAACTGCGGATTGTTGAACAGCTTCAGATCCTCGCCCACCATCTGCGCGAGCGAGCGGCTGCGGATCACGTCGAGCTGCGTCTTCAGGAAACGGTCCGAATCCTGGATGGCGGCGGTCGCATTCGTGTCCTCGGTCCCCAGCACCTTGGCTGCTTCCTGATCGATCTGGACGGTGGATTCGGCGCGGTAAATCGGCGTCGACAACAGTGTCACCACGATGCCCACGAGCAGGCACCCGACGACGATCCCGGCGATCCAGTACCGCGACCGATAGATGGCGGCCCAGATGGCAGCAAAATTCAGTGTGAAAACGGCATCGTCCGAACCGTAATCGGCCTCGTCGCTCGAGGCGATACGACCATTTGCGTTACCAGCCGCGATCCGGTTGGGGGCACTATCCATAGTTCGACACGTTCCAGTTCAGAATATTGATCAATTGCCGTCGAGCCGGACGAATACCGTCGCGAGAATCGGCGAAAGCTGCATAAAGTCGCGGAACAGTTGCTTCGCAAAGCTGTTGCCGACGACGACGATATCGCTACCGAGAATTTCCGGATTGTCCGCACGACCCTTGCGGATGTCGTCGAGGTTGAACTGCGCCGCGTAGACGCCATCCTGCTTGCGGCGGAAAACGATGATCTCGCCCAGCTTCGCCGTCTGGGTCGGCCCTTCGGCCATCGCCATTGCCTGGAGAAGCGTGGTCGGGCCCTGCAGCGGGAAGACACCCGGCTTTTTGACCGCGCCTTCCACGGTAACGTTCTGCGTCGCCGAAGAGGAGACAATCGTCGAGACCTGCGGATCGACGAGATAGCGTTCGCCAAGGCGCTCGCCGATCAGGCTCGAAAGCTCGGTGCTGGTCTTGCCCGTCACCGAAACCTGGCCGATCAGCGGGAACAGGATATTGCCGCTGGCATCCACCGGCACCTCTTCAAGCGACAGATCGGGTTCCTGAAAGACGGTGATCTTGAGGACATCCAGGGGGCCGATACGATATTCGCTCATCGGCGCCTGACTCGACGGAGCGGGAATTATCTCATAGGCTTCAGGACCTTGAGGCAGATTGGTGCTCGCGCAGCCCGAAATCATGAGGCCGGCCGCCAAGGCGGCTGATTTCCTTAACAAAATCGATTCTCCATCCCTATTCGATCGCTCTTATCATCCACCCCGGGCATTGCAACAAATGATGGTTTGCTGCCGTTGCCCGCCAATAAATGCCTTTCAATCCCGCCCGAATCCGCCGCTTGCGCGACAAACCGGACGAGCACTGCCATTTTGAGACGGCCGGAGACCGAATTGCGGCGGCAGGAGCCTGCGCAGCCAGTCCCGATGTCAGATACGGTAATAGTCGCGATACCAGGCGACAAATTCCGCGACGCCTTCGTTGATTGAAATGCCTGGTTTGAAGCCCGTCAAACGCTCCAACAACGTGGCATCGGCCCAGGTTGCCACAACGTCGCCCGGCTGCATCGGCAGCATATTGCGCGTGGCGGGCTTTCCGACAGCCTTTTCGACCGCTTCGACGAAGTCCATCAGCTTCACAGGCTGGCCGCCGCCAATGTTGACGACGCGATAGGGCGCGACCGGCGAAAGACTATCCCCTTCCTCGATCGCGTCCGCCGACTGCGGCCGCTCCGGTACCGCATCGATGAGCAGGCGGATCGCCCGCACCAGATCGCCGACATGCGTAAAATCGCGCGACAGATCCCCGCCGTTGTAGATATCGATCGGTCGCCCCTCGAGGATCGCACTCACGAATTTGAAGAGCGCCATGTCGGGGCGCCCCCACGGCCCGTATACCGTAAAGAAGCGGAACATCGTGGTCGGGATATCCCACAGATGAGCATGGCTGTGCGCCATCGCTTCGGTGGCCTTTTTGGTCGCGGCGTAAAAGGAAACCTGCAAATCGGCTTTATCGGTCTCGCGGAACGGCATCGTCTCGTTCGCGCCGTAAACCGAGGAGGTCGAGGCGATCAGCAGGTGCTTTACGGCATGGCGCTTGGCGGCTTCCAGGACGTGGAACGTGCCGACGATATTGCTCTGGACATAGGAGCCGGGATCTTCGAGCGAGTACCGAACGCCCGCCTGACCGGCAAGATGTACGATCACATCGGGTTCGAACGCATCGACCGCGGCATCGAACGCCTGCCGATCCTCGAGCATGGCCTCTACCGCCCGGAAACGGGCGTTCTGCAAAAGATTCTGGTGCCGGCGACGCTTCAGTTGCGGGTCGTAATAGTCGGTCATCCCGTCATAGCCGACGACCTCGAACCCCTCGTCCAGCAGCAACTGCGCCAGATGATAGCCGATGAAACCTGCGGTGCCGGTGATGAAAACCTTGCTGCTCACGCGTCAAATACTCCCACGATGAAAATCAGGCTGGCACGCATGTGCGACAGCCGATTGACGGAAGGACCGGCCTTCATTCGGTCCCTGGCTTTGTCGATACTCCCCCCGGATATGTCTCAGGCTGCGTTTTCGATGGCCTGTTGGTTCGAAAAGAGGAACCAGCGCCGGCTTCCCTCAAGCCCCAATGCGGCGAGCGTTCCGCTGCGAAAAGCCCCGACGTCGATGCCGATACGGTTCGGCTGCTCATCGGGTTCGCTCGTGATGCTGTGGCCGTGCACGATCATCTTGCCGTGGTCGCTGGAGTCGCCCAGAAATTCATCGCGAATCCAGCGCAGGTCCGACAGCGACTGCTTCTCGATCGGGACGCCTGGCCGGATTCCGGCATGGACGAAAACATAGTCGCCGATCTCGACGACATCCTCGCCCATGCCGAGATAATTGACGTGCTCGGCCGGGACGATACTAGGCAAGCGCGCCGCGACATCCTCGAAGGTGGCGGTGGCAAAGCTCTTGTCGTCCTGCCAGTAGCTGCGCACCGTCGCATCGCCGCCGATCCGCATGAAGTAACGCACCCGCCTCACGTCGCCGGTCAGCGCCGCCAGAAAACATTCCTCGTGGTTCCCGATCAGCAGCCGCGTGTCGGGGAACTCGGCCCGCAGGTTCATTGCGCGTTCGACCACGGCGGCCGACTGGGCCCCGCGGTCGACCAGATCGCCGAGCAAAACAAGCGTCACCTGCGCGGGCGTCCGCCCCGCATTATCGGCCCTGATGCGGTCGATCATCTGCGCGAACAGGTCGTCGCGCCCGTGGATGTCGCCGATCGCATAGACCCGCCGCCCCTCGGGCACGGCGAAGTGCGAAGCGGCGGGAGCCGCGGACCTGGCTTTGCGTTTCCAGAAATTGGAGAGGGAAATCATTATGCTGCCGTCGCTTGATCGTCGATTTTCCGGCGTCCATGGCCGATGGGGCGCAACCTTGCCATCCCCCTAGCCATCCGCCCTGCTGGTGGCAATACGCCTTGGACGGTGGCATCGTTGCAAGGGCGATACGGACCCACGCGCCTTTTTTGCGGCCCCGAGGTCGCCGCTTAAGTGCGTCGCAAGACTTTCCTGTTACCCGGCAGCCAGTTACGCGCGATGCTGTGGGCCGCCCGGTGGAGATGTATCGAATGAAGGTAATGACGGTTTTTGGTACGCGGCCCGAAGCGATCAAGATGTTCCCGGTCGTTCATGCCCTGCGCGACCAACCGGGCGCCGAAGCCAGAGTTTGCGTGACGGCACAGCATCGCGAGATGCTCGACCAGGTGCTCCGCATTGCCCGGATCACCCCTGACATCGACCTTGACGTCATGCAGGCAAACCAGAGTCTTGATGCCTTGCTCGCGCGCCTCGTCACAGGCCTTGGCGCGACGTTCGACGCCGAGCGTCCCGATCGCATCCTCGTTCACGGCGACACGCTGACGACGATGGCTGCGACGCTCGCGGCCTATTTCCGCAAGATCCCGGTCGGCCATGTCGAGGCCGGGCTGCGCAGCGGCAACATCTATCACCCCTGGCCCGAAGAGGTGAACCGCAAGGTCGCGGGCGCGGTCGCCGACCTGCACTTCGCGCCGACCGAGACGGCCGCGGCTGCGCTGCGGGCCGAAAATGTCGCAGGCGATGCCATTCATATTACGGGCAACACCGTGATCGACGCCCTGCTCGCAACGCAGGGACGGATCGCCGAGGAGCCTGCCCTCGCCGCCGGGCTCGATCCGCTCGCAACGCGTTTTTCGGGCAAGCGCATCGTCGCTGTGACCTCGCACCGCCGCGAAAACTTCGGCGATGGCATGAAGGCGATAGCCGAAGCGATCGCTGCGATCGCGGCGCGGCCCGATGTTGCGGTGATTTTTCCGGTGCATCCCAACCCGCACGTCAGAAGCGCAATGGAGCCGATTCTCGGCGGTCTTGCCAATGTGGCACTGATCGACCCGCTCGATTATCCGCACTTCGTTCGCCTTCTGTCGCTCAGCGACATCGTTCTCACCGACAGCGGCGGGGTCCAGGAGGAGGCGCCATCACTCGGCAAGCCGGTGCTCGTGATGCGTGAAACGACCGAACGTCCCGAAGGGATTGCCGCGGGCACCGCCCGGCTCGTAGGTACCGACAAGGCGCGAATCGTTACCGAAATATTCAGCCTTTTGGACGATGAGAGCGCCTATGCCGCGATGGCCCGCGCCCACAATCCTTTCGGCGACGGAACGGCGGCGAAGCAGATAGCGGAGATTGTTGCACGTGCCCATTGACGCCGAACAAAAGGTCACCGTCCTCGGGCTCGGCTATATCGGACTGCCGACCGCAGCACTCATCGCGCGCTCCGGGTGCCGGGTCACCGGCGTCGATGTCAGCCGGAAGGTCGTCGACACCGTCAACAACGGCAAGGTGCATATCGAGGAAGTCGACCTCGACGGGCTCGTGCAGGGCGTCGTCTCGCGCGGCGCGCTCACTGCATCGCTTGAGGTCGCCCCCGCCGACACGTTCGTCATCGCCGTGCCGACCCCGCACGACGATGAGCATCGCCCCGACATCAACCACGTTCTTTCGGCCGCCCGGACGATCGCGCCGGCGCTCGAACGCGGCAACCTGGTTATCCTGGAATCGACCTCGCCGGTCGGCACGACGGAAAAGGTCGCTGCCCTGATCGCCGAGTTGCGCCCCGACCTCAAGGTGCCGGGTGCCTGCGACGGCGCCGCCGACATCTTCATCGCCTATTGCCCCGAACGCGTGCTGCCAGGCCGGATCCTTGTCGAGCTCGTCGACAACGACCGCTGCATCGGCGGCATCACGCCGCGCTGTGCGCGCCGCGCGATGACCTTCTATCGCCAGTTCGTGCGGGGCGCCTGCGTCACCACCTCGGCCCGCGCCGCCGAAATGGTGAAGCTGGTCGAGAACAGCTACCGTGACGTCAACATCGCCTTTGCCAACGAGCTGTCGATGATGGCGGAGACAATGGGCGTCGACGTCTGGGAGGTCATCCGCCTCGCCAACCGTCACCCGCGCGTCAACATCCTCCAGCCGGGGCCCGGCGTCGGCGGCCACTGCATCGCGGTCGATCCGTGGTTCCTCGTTCATGGCGCGCCCGGGCAAAGCCGGCTGATCCGAACCGCACGCGAGGTCAATCTCGCCAAGACCGCGCACGTGATCGGTGCTGCAGAAATGCTGGTGTCGCAGCACCCGGAAGCGCGGGTCGCCTGCCTTGGCCTTGCCTTCAAACCCAATATCGACGATTTCCGCGAAAGTCCTGCGGTCGAAGTCGCCGCGGCGCTCGCCCGGCGCTTCGGCGAACAGATACGCATCGTCGAGCCGTTCGCGCGCAGCCTGCCCGCCGAATTCGAGGGCACCGGCGCTGACCTTCTCGATCTCGACAGCGCTTTGTCGTCCTGCGATATCCTGATCGTCCTCGTCGATCATGAGCTGTTCAAATCGATACCGCTCGAAGAGCGCCGCGACATGATCGTCTACGACACGCGCGGCCTGTGGCCCGATCAGCAGCAGCTGCATGCCATGCAGGGTACGCGGCTGGTCGCCTGACCGTCCGATCCGGTTTAACTTGCCCGGCAAAACGACTCACGCTGGAGCGACCATGATCAGGCTGGAAACCCGTATTGTCGAAAAGCCGTGGGGCAGGACCGACATCCCCCCGGCTTTTGGCGACTTCGGCGGGCGCCGCATCGGCGAGATCTGGTTCGAAGATCCGGCGGGAGCCTCTGCGCCGCTGCTGGTGAAGTTCCTGTTCACCTCGCAGCGGCTGTCGATCCAGGTCCACCCCGACGACGAGGCGGCGCGAGCGCGCGGCCACGCGCGCGGCAAGGACGAATGCTGGCTGGTCGTCGATGCCAAAGACGGCGGCGAGATTGGCGTCGGCCTGACTGAAGCGGTGGATACGCGCACGCTGCGCAGCGCGGCTGGTGACGGCTCGATCGAGAAGCGCATCGACTGGCGCGCGGCCTCGGCCGGCGATTTTATCTACAACCCTGCGGGGACCATCCATGCAATCGGCCCGGGTCTGATCCTCGTCGAGGTGCAGCAGAATCTCGACCTGACCTATCGTCTCTATGATTACGGCCGCGACCGGGAGCTTCATCTCGATGACGGGCTCGCCGTCGCAACCTTGGCGCCGCACCACGACGCGCGCGACACCTGCGTCAAAGAAGACGAAACTCGCTTGCTCGTCGATGGCCCGCATTTCCGCCTTTTGCACCTTGCAGGGGCCGAGACGGATAAATTCGCACCGCAGGAAGCGGAGCGTGCCATGCTAGTGCCGCTTTCGAACGGTTGCAGCGTATCGGGCGAAGTCGTTGCGCTGGGCGAGTGCGTGGTCCTGGACGGCAGGGATCGCATTGCTTTGGCCGCCGACGCCCGTGCTCTGCTGTGCTGGCCCAAAACACCGGACACGAAGGGGGCGCCGCAATGATCGTTCCGGTCATCCTGTCCGGCGGCTCGGGAACCCGGCTCTGGCCGGTGTCGAACGATGATTGTCCGAAGCAGTTCCACGCGCTTGCGGGCGATGTGAGCATGTTCCGCGAGACGATCGGGCGAACCGCCGATCGGACCCGGTTCACGGCGCCGGTAATCGTGTGCGGCGCAAGCCACGTCGAGCGGGTGAAGGCCGATCTGTCGGCAGCCGGGATTGAGGATGCGACGATCATCGTCGAACCCGGCGCGCGCAACACCGCCCCGGCAATCGCGCTCGCCGCGCTCGCCGCCGATCCGAATGCGATCCTTCTGGTGATGCCCGCGGATCACGCGATGACGGCCGTGCCGCGATTT
>CAZSMB010000057.1:13336-15775 GCA_964607625.1 uncultured Sphingopyxis sp.
TGCGATCCTTCTGGTGATGCCCGCGGATCACGCGATGACGGCCGTGCCGCGATTTCTCGATGCCATTGAGATAGCCCTTCCCTCCGTTCGAGAGGGCGCATTGGCGACATTCGGCATTGCTCCTTCCTACCCCGAGACGGGTTATGGCTACATCGCCGCCGGCGAGGCGCAGCCGGGCCGCCCCGCCGTCCGTGCCGTCCGGCGATTTGTCGAAAAGCCCGAGCGGCCCGCGGCCGAAGCCATGTTGAAAGCCGGCGGTCACTATTGGAACGCCGGCATTTTCCTGATGCGCGCCGATCGCTATCTGGCCGAACTGGCACGGCAGCAGCCGGATATCCTCGACGCCTGCCGGCGCGCCATGACCAAGGTGCATGGCGACGGCACGCTCCTCTATCCCGACGCGGCGGACTTCCTGGCCAGTCCGTCGAACTCGATCGATTACGCGGTCATGGAAGGCGCGTCGCAGTTGATCGTCGTTCCAGTCGATCCCGGCTGGTCCGACGTTGGCGGCTGGGCCGCGCTCTACGAACTTGGAGCGAGGGACGAAGATGGCAACGTCCATCTGGGCGACGTCGTCGCGCTCGACACCCACGGCAACTATGTCCGCGCCGCGCCCGGCAAACGCGTGTCGATTGCCGGCCTGTCCGATCTGGTCGTGGTGGTCGAAGGCGACGATATACTGATCCTGCCCCGCGCCCGCGCGCAGGATGTCAGGATGATCGCGCAAACGAGAGCGAAAGCAGGCGAGTCCGGCCCGTAAGCCGCATCGCCAAGGCGTCGACATGCGCGTACCGCGCCTCCCTCGATTCCGGAACTGCGCCGAACCCGATCTTGACCGGGGGTTCGCTCGGTCAGCTTCGACAGTCCGCGGTCGGGCATGTCCACCGTCGCTCCGGCCGACCAGCGGCCTTCTCTCTCTTGCACTTGCGATCCAAATGCGCCACATCTTTACGTGAACGTAAAGGTAAAGCAGCCTGCGAGAGGATCCTTCCCCATGACCGACATCCCGACCTTTGACACGATCAAGCTCGACGTCGCCGACAATGTCGCGACGATCACGCTCAACCGCCCCGAACGGCTCAATTCGATGCCGCCGGCGATGGCCGACGACATCCGCGCTGCCCTCGACTGGATGGGCGTGCTCGGCGCGCGTGCATTGCTGATTACCGGGGAAGGTCGCGGTTTCTGTTCGGGCGCCGACCTGGCCGGCGATCGCACCGCCTCGGCGGTCGGGGGCGGCGCGAACAGCCGCAAGGCGCTGCGCAACCACTATAATCCGATGCTCCTGGCGCTCGCCAATCTCGACATTCCGGTGGTCACGGCGGTCAACGGCCCCGCAGCGGGTGTGGGATGCAGCTTCGCGCTGTCGGGCGATTTCACGCTTGCGGGCAAGAGCGCCTATTTCCTGCAAGCCTTCGTCAATATCGGGCTGGTTCCCGATGGCGGCTCGTCCTGGTTGCTGCCGCGCCTGATCGGCTTGCCCCGCGCTGCGCAGATGATGATGCTGGGCGAAAAGATCGGCGCCGAACAGGCCGCCGACTGGGGTCTCATCTACAAGGCCGTCGACGACGATGCACTCATGGACGAAGCCCGCGCGCTGGCGACCCGGCTCGCGAGCGGCCCCACTGTAGCCCTCGGCACGATGCGCAAGATATTGCGCGGCGGCCTCACGCAGAGCTTTTCCGAAACGCTCGACGCCGAGGCGATGGGGCAATTCGTCGCCGGCAACAGCGCCGACGCGATGGAAGGCATCCTGGCGTTTCAGCAGAAGCGCAAGGCCGCCTTCAAAGGCGCTTGACGCAAACGGACGCGGGCGCCCGACTGCGCGGTTCCATCGATTTCCTGAGGAGCCGGGCCTCGACCGATGACGGTCGGGGCCTGCTTTTATTCGGCGGCCTCTTCGGTCATGACCTTTTTGTAGATGCTCTGCTTCGGCCGCGCGCACAGCCGCATCACCATCGGTTCGAAGACATCGAGCGGCAGCGTGTCATAATCGGGATCGAACGCCGGCTGGTCGTATTTCTCGCAAAATTCCGCGCAGGCCGCGGCATAGGGATGGCCCGAAAACCGGTCCCGCATATCGCGGTCGAGCCCGATGTAATGGAAGAAATAATGGCCCTGGAAAATTCCGTGATGCTGGACGATCCAGTGGTTTTCCTCCGACAGGAAGGGCTTGAGGATCGCGGCGGCAATATCGGGGTGGTTGAACGCGCCGAGCGTGTCCCCGATATCGTGGAGCAGCGCCATGACGACATATTCCTCGTCGCGTCCGTCGCGGTGCGCCCGGGTCGCCGTTTGCAGGCAATGCGTCAGCCGGTCGACCGGAAAACCGCCGTAATCGCCCGCCAGCAGCTTCAGATGCTCAAGGATGCGGGCGCCGTTATTGGGAGCGAACTCCTTTTGCTCGGCGGCGATGATGTCCCAGTCTTCCTGCGTGCC
>CAZSMB010000058.1:0-4036 GCA_964607625.1 uncultured Sphingopyxis sp.
CGCGACCATCGGCACGACTTCCTTGAACACCTTGCGCCCTTCCTGGACGAACAGCTTGTCGGTCCTCGGCCCCGACTGGTCGATGGCGCCGTGGGTGCGGTTCAGAAAGCCGAAGTTGTTGCGGATATTGTTCGAAAAGACGGTTTTCAGCCTGGTGCCCAATATGTCCCAATGCCCCGCCGGCGCGATGCCTTTATCTTCGACCAGGATCGCCGTCGCGACGTCGCCGAAAATGAAATGGCTGTCGCGGTCGCGCCAGTTGAGGTGCCCCGAACAGATTTCGGGATTCACGACCAGCACGCTCTTCGCGTGGCCGGCGCGGATATAGTCGGCCGCCGTCTGGATGCCGAAGGTCGCCGAGGAACAGGCGACATTCATGTCGAACGCGAAGCCGTCGATGCCCAGCGCGTCCTGAATCTCGATGGCCATCGCCGGATAGGCGCGCTGCATGTTCGACGCCGCGCACAGCACCGCATCGACATCCCTTGCGTCGCGCCCGGCGCGGGCAAGCGCGTCCTTCGCCGCCGCGACGCCGATCTCGGCAAGGATCGACGGCTCGTCGTTCGGCCGCTCGGGCAGCCGCGGCGCCATATGGTCGGGGTCCAGGATTCCCGCCTTGTCGACGACATGGCGCGATCCGATGCCGCTCGCCTTCTCGATGAATTCGACGCTCGATTCGGTCAGCTCGGTGACGTCGCCCGCCGCGATCGCCTCGGCATATTTTTTGTTGTGCAGTGCAACATAATCGTTAAAACTGGCGACAAGTTCTTCGTTCGAGATGGTTTCGGCGGGGGTGAACAGGCCGGTTGCGGACAGGACCGGCTGCGGTGCGTTGGGCATGATGGCTCTCTCGCGTGTCTTATGGTTTCAAGACGGTGATTAGGCCCGGTCCCCGCGCGGCGCAACGCCCGACAGGCTTGCTGAACCCGTCCCGACATCATGGTTAACCAGCCGCTAACCAATCTGGTGGCATATTGGCAGATGCAGGCCTCCGGGGGATGGCTTTCCGGGCGCCGTGCGGGAGCATGACCATGGCGACGCGTTCAGGACCGGCAGCAGGCGATCTCTCGATCGCGGAAATCAAGGAATTTGCGGGCTTTCCCGCTGCCACCCAGCGCTATATCCGCCGGTCGCTCGATATCGGACTCGAACGCGACGACGCGATCGCACGCTGGTCGCGCGACATGGTCGAAGAGACCGCGATCCGCGTACAGGCGAAAATCTATCGGCGGCTGGGCGACATCCGCTCGCATATCCCCGACGACAGCGGCCTCGATGCGCTCGAAGGCTTCATGGCACCGCTCGTCACCGTGTCGGCGTTCGATCTGGGCCAGGACCGGCTTCCCGGCTTCGCGGCCTATCGTTTCCTTTACGAACGACTGCTCGGTGCGCATGCGCGGCCGTGGCTGCCGGGCGCCTTTTGCGCCGCGGCGTCGCTGCCGCATCTGCATCCGGACAAGCGCAAGCTGCTGCTCCAGTCGATCAGCGAAGCCGCCGCGACGGCGCCCGGCTGGTCGGCGCGCGAGCCGAGCTTCTATCCCGAATGGATCGACAAGATCGACGAGACCAGACCCGCCAACTAGGGACCTGACCAAGGCGCGTCAGGGCAAGAGATCGAGGCTGCCGAGCGCGAGCGCCTGGCGGGCCGGACGCTCGGCCATCACCGCGAACATCTCGTCGCCGCGCGCGGTGCGTTCGACGTTCATCGACGCGAAAACCGCCATGAAATAGCCGCTGAGCGCGCCGACCCGATAATCGCTCCACAGCGCGTCGGCGTCGGGCGCGATGCCGCGGTCGCGCAGCGCAGCGATCCAGCGATCGAAGGCGGAGCGGTCGGCCGCGGCCCGTTCGGCCGGGTCGGCGATGCTGGTGCCCACCAGATAGGCCAGATCCGCGGCGCCGCTGCCGCGCCCCAGCGTCTGCCAGTCCACCAGCCAGCACCGGCGTCCGTCGGGGGCAAAAAGAATATTGTCGATCCTGAGGTCACCGTGCACGATCGTCCGCGCGGCGGGCGTGCGGGTCAGATAGGCATCGAGCCGGTCGACGAGCCCGGCGCCGACGTCGAGAATCTCGGGCGCCAGCCGGCCGGCGTACCGATCGCGAAAGCCGAGATAGAGTTGCGGGAACAGCGCGCGGACCAGGTCGCCGCTGTCGCGCGCCAGCCACGGCAGCGTGTCGAGCCGTGCATCGTTCCACAACAGCGCGTGCAATCCGGCGGCCGCCTCGATGCAGGGGGCCAGCCCCTCCAGGCCCAGCCCCGCCAGCTGATCGCCCTGGCGCGCGGGTGCGAGATCGTCGAGCAACAGGATGAAATCGACGTCGTTCGGAGCGATTTCGGCATGGTGGCAATGCGGCGCGGCAACCCCGCTGCCCGCCGCCAGCTCGCGATACCAGCTCACTTCCTTGACATAGGTGCCGGTCAGCGCCGCGATGTTGCGGCTCGCCTCGTCGTGGCTCGGGCATTTGGCGACGACGCTTGCGGGCGCTTCGGCATGGTCGACCCAGTCGAGCGTCAGGCGAAAGCTGTCGCACATCTGGCCGGTTCCGACCTTGGTAGTCGTAAAGCCGCGCAGCGCGCCGGCCTGCCGGCCCAGCCGCGCGGCGATCCAGGCCGGGGTCATCGCCTCCGGCGACGTCGGGAAGCTCATCGCACGGGGTCCATCGGGCCCGTGAGCCCGGTCGGCGCGTGCGGGCCGACGAACAATTGCTCGAGCACCCCGACGCCGCGGTGCAGGCTGTCGCCGTCCGCCAGTTCGGCGGTGACAAGCGCCTGGATATGCAGCGCGAGCGGATTGCCCCAGCGCCGGTCTTCCTCGACCAGCCGGTCGTGCGCGACCGCCGGATCGGGGCCGTGGTCGAGCCCGTGGCTCCATTGCGGGTGGGTATAGCCGAGCCCGCTCATCGCGAACACCGGCCCCGACGGCGTCAGCCGCAGCGACCGGCCGGGGGCCAGCTCGACATCGAGCCGGGCCAGCCGCCGCGTCCCGGCGTCCCACGTCGCCGCAAAGCTCGCGCCGTCGAAATGGCGCTCGGTGCCTCCGTCGCCTACGACCACCGCGCGGCGATTCCACGGGGCGCCGTCGCCATCGTCGTTGCTGTGGAAAAAGAGCGAACGGTCGGCGAAATTGCACGGCGTCCACAGCCAGAAGAATTGGTTGAAATTGCCGTCGGGCGGCGGTTGCGGTTCGCTCGCGCCGACGGGACGAATGCCCCAGCTCCGATCACGGGTTCCCGCGCAGTCGGCGCCCAGGTCGATCCGGACGCCATCGACCGAAAGCCAGCCCGACCAGCGGCCATTCTGCGTCATCCGGGTGTAGTCCATGAACATCCGGGTGCCGTTGCGGCGCACGAAGCGCGGCTCCTCGATCGGGAAATGGCGCCCCGTGAAGGTCAGCTCGCCCGCAAGCGGTCCATCGTTCGCGGCGATCCGCACCGTGACGCGCTCGAGCGGGGCGTCGATGGCGATCGCGATCGGGCCGACCGACAGGTCGAGCCGCTCGCCGCCCGACCGCCGGCTCGCGCGAAGATTGTGCTGCACGCCGTCGACAAGGACGCTGACGCTGGCATCGACAATGCCGAGCTGTGGATAGAATCCCATCGCCACGGCCAGAAACAGCGACCCGTCGGCGCTATAGCCGTTGAAGAAATAGCGGTCATAGAAATTGCGGTCGGTGCCCGCAAAGGCCACCGGCTCGCTCGTCTGGTGCAGTGGATAATCGTCGCCTTTTGTCAGCATGAACCCTCATCCCGTTTTTTCTTGCAACCTAACGGGAAGACGGGCCGCGTCAATGCACCGGTGGATCGACCGGCGGGACCGCGCCGACGGGGGCGACAGGCTCTCCGGGCGCGCGCGGCGGCATCGCATCGGGCGGGATGTCGCAGATCTGCATGTCGGGGGTCGGCACTTCGGCCAGGTTGCGCACCGTCACGTCGATGGCCCCGGCCGCGACGTCGATGCGCAGCGCGTTGAAGCTCGGCGGGGTCGACCGGATGCGCCGCGACAGCGTTCCCGCGCCGATCATGCGGATCGGACCTT
>CAZSMB010000058.1:4136-5748 GCA_964607625.1 uncultured Sphingopyxis sp.
GCCGTCGTCTTCAGCGGCACGATCGCGACGCCGGGCAGGTCGAGTTCGCGCTCGAGCACGTCCTTGATGCGGCCGATGCGGCGATAGGGGTGGAGGAACCGTTCGACGGGATTGAAATAGGGCAGGTCGTGGTTGCCGACCTCGACCGTCACCGGCACTTCGAGGGCGCCTATCCAGTCGCACGCGGCGGCGAATTCGCGCGACCGGGCGCGCATCGTCAGGTCGCCGGTGACCAGCACCGCATCGGGCGTTTCGCGGCGGACGCAATCGCCAAACCAGGCCAGCGCCGCCGGATCTTCCAGGCCGAAATGCAAGTCACTGATATGAAAGACCTTTATCATGCGGTGGCCAGAAAGGCGACAGTACTGGTATTGCCCCAGACTTGGCTATAGGCGCGAAGTTCGGCAACTTCCCCGTCGAGCTCGACCGCGATCGGCGCGGAGCTTTCGAGCGTCAGCATCGCCGCCGTCGCGATCGCTTCGCTGGGCCCGTCGCGAAAATCGCCCCCCAGCCACGCCAGCCCGTGCCGCAGGATGTCGGCGGCCGATTCGGCCAGGACGCCGTGGGCCCGAATGCCGCGCGGTGTCGGGGTCAGCACGATCGCCGGATAGTCGGCGCCGTCCGGTGCGACGCGCACCCCCGGGGCTTCGAGCATGGCGGCGAGCGCCTCTGGCGCCTCCTGGCTCGCTTCGATCAGCCCGTCGCTCCGCAACGTCTCCCGCACCTCGGCCCAGCGCGTCGCCGGCCCGGCGACGAGGGTGATATAGGCATCGCCCGCCTCGCAGCGGATGATCGGCGGGAAAATCCTGCGCGCACGGCCCGAAAGCGCATCCGACAGTATTTCGTCGGGCGCGCGGTCCCCGTGCAGAGCTTTCGACAGCAGGTTGAGCGTCCCCCCGGGCAGCGGCACGATCGCGCCGTCCCAGCCGTTCGCGACGCCCGCAGCGGCGTTGATGGTCCCGTCTCCCGTCCAGACGAGCAGCGTGTCGATCCCCGCCTTGGCGAGCGCGTCGGCATCGGGAAGTCGGCCATCGGGCAGGGTGAAGGTCGCGACAAGCGGCGTGCCGGCGTCGCGGCAGCGGCCGGACAGGGTTTCGAGCATGATTTCATCATGGCTCCCGCTTCGGCTATTGCAGACGAGAGCGGGGCGCCGGACAGCATGGGTCATGCCTGTCCTACGCACGAGGCGAGAAAAGGTGACGGCGCTTGTCGTGACCCGCGACGCGCGGTAGGGGCGCGGGACGCGCAGGCAAGGACGGCGGCTTTTGATCAAATTTCTGTTCGTGGCGATTCTCCTGATGCTGCTGTTCGGGGGCGGAGCCAAGATGGTCGTCGCCGGTGGCGCGCGATCGCTGAACGCGGTCGACCGCCTGCTCGGTTCGGGCGACGGTGCCCAGCTTTTGATCGCCGACCAGCCCTATGGCCGCGGACCGCGCCAGTCGCTCGACGTCTGGGGGCCGGAGGGGACGCAGGCGGGGGATCGCTTGCCCGTCGTGATCTTCTTTTACGGCGGCGGCTGGAACAGCGGGGATCGCGAAAGCTATGGCTTTGCGGGGCGCGCGCTCGCGCAGCAGGGCTTCCTGACGATCATTCCCGATTATCGGCTGACCCC
>CAZSMB010000058.1:5848-15453 GCA_964607625.1 uncultured Sphingopyxis sp.
CGCCCGGCCGAACGGACGCAACCGATCACCTATGCGCGCGGCGACGCCCCGTCCCTGTGGCTCGCCACGGGCGAGGACGACGATGTCGTGCGTCCGCGCAACAGCCGGAATCTGGCGGCGGCGATCGAGCGCGCCGGCGGCGACGCGACGTTGCGCCTCTATCCGGACATGGGCCACACGGGCATCGTCATGGCGCTGTCGGCGCCGTTTCGCGGCAAGGGGCCGGTGCTGGCGGAGGCGACCGATTTTCTGCGCGGCGTCACGGCGCGCTGCGTCGCGCCGATCGAGGCGGCGGCGCAATGACCCCGCCGATCTCCGCGATCGTGATGGCCGGAAGCCGCCCCGGACCGGACCCGTTGCTGACCGGCAGCGGCGTAACGACCAAGGCGTTGCTGCCCATCGCCGGCCGTCCGATGCTCGCGCACGTCGTCGACGCGCTGCGCGCCGCGCCCGGGGTCGGGTCGATCATCGTCCTGGCGCAAGACAGCGCGCGGCTTGCCGCCGAGCCCGCGCTTGCCGGCATCGACAACCTGCACTTCGCCGATTCGGGACAGGGAATCAGCGCGTCGCTCGCGGCCGCGCTTCCGCCGGGCGACACGCCGGTTCTGGTGACGACCGCCGACAATGTCCTGCTCACGCCGGCAATGATCGCGGAGTTTCTGGCGGCTGCGGCCGAAAGCGATGTCGCGGTTGCGATGGTCGAAAAGGAGATGTTGCTCGCGCGCTATCCCGAATCGCGGCGCACCTGGCTCAAGTTCCGCGGCGGGTGGTGGTCGGGAGCGAACCTCTTTCGGCTTCGCGGACGCCGCGTTCTGCCGCTGCTGGATTTTTGGTCGCGGATCGAGCGCGACCGGAAAAAGGGGTTGAAGATCATCGCGGCCTTCGGTCCCGCGCTGCTGCTGGCGGTGGTCCTGCGGCTGATCACCATTCATCAGGGGGTCGCGCGCGCCGGCGCCCGTTTTGGATTGAAAGCGAACGTCGTGCCGATGTCCGACGGCGAAGCCTGCATAGACGCCGACAAGCCAGCCGATATCGATTTGATCGAAAGGATCATGGCGGCGCGGGGCAAATAGGTGCACCCGCGAAAGGAGACTATGTCGTCGCAGCCAGCGCGCGGTCGACCGCTGCGATCGCCAGCGCCAATTCCTCATCATAGGGAAGCGTCGCGTCGATATCGACGATCGGCGCGCCGTTGAAGGTCAACTGCGGCACGGTCGCGACCTTGCGCGCGATCAAGGCGCGGTCGTGGTCGGGCTTGCGCGCCATCACCGTGTCGACATCGACGTGCAGCCGGATGACCAGCGTCGGCACATACGCCGCCATTTCGGCATAGAGCGCGCGTTCCTCGGCCTGGATCGCCGCGAGGTGCGAGGTCGTGGCACGTCCGGCGAGGATCGCGCCGTCGTGGAGGCCAGGGACTTCGATCTGCGGATACCGGTCGGTGACGATGGTGATGCCGGCGCGGCGGCGAGCCAGCAATTCCTCGAACTTCGCACGCCGCTTGCGCGATTTTCCGAGCGCGTAGCGTGCGGCGAAGCGGCCGGGGATCGGCTCGTCGCGTTCGCGCAGTCGGTCGGCGATGCCGTCGAGGAAGCGGTGGAGCGGCGGGCCGACGATCGGCCAGCGGCCGATACGACGCCCCTGTTCGCCCGACCCGAGACCGAGATAGCCCGCCTCGGCCGGGCGCGTTGCCCGGATATGCGCGAGCAGATCGGCCGACAGGGTGGACTTGCCCGACCCGTCGCTGCCGACGACGGCGATCAGGGGAGCGAGGTCGCTCCCCATCGCGTCAGCTCAGTTCCTTGAAGAAGCCGATCATCTTCAACCCGCCGATGAAGAAGCGGACGACGACCAAGGCGGCATAGGCATAGACCCAGTTCCACTGTGCCGGGGTCAGCGCGTCGAAGTTGAAGTCGAGGCGCGCGAACCAGGTCAGGAAGACCGCGGTGGCGAGCAGGAACAGCTTGTTCTGCTCGCGCCAGATCATCCGCTTCCACCAGAAGGGATATTTGGGCTTCACCCAGCCCGACAGGCGCGGCAGGAGTGCGGGCACGTCCTTCGCCCATTCGGCATGCGCGGCGCCGAATTTTTCGCGCAGGAACTCTTCCTCGTAGATCGAGATGCGCTCATAGATCAGCACGGCAAGCAGAAAGACGATCGCACCGAACACCCAGCTTCCCGACAGCATCGCAAGGCCGGTGAAGTTCAGGATGCGCCCGACATAGAGCGGATTGCGCACCAGGCTGTAGGGGCCGGTCGTGTTGAGCTCGCTCGCCTCGGCGGCGACCTTGGCGCGGCCCGAGGTGCCGAGCGCGGCCCAGCCACTCGTGAAGATGCGGACGATCGCGCCCGCACTGGCGACCGCCAGCGATATCCAGAACCAGGCGCAATCGCCGGTCGCGGTCTGGAACGGACCCCAGTCCTTGGATACCCAGGCAATCAGCACCGAAATCGCGATGGTGATGTAGATATAGGTGCCGCGGATGAAAAAGAGGCGCTTGCCGCTGCGAGCGAGTTCTTGCTGGTACATGCTGTTCCGCCTGTTGGCCGCTGTGCGGCAAATTACGAGCCGTCCCCTCTAGCAAAGTTTGCGGCCAAAATAAGACCCTCTGTCCTGTCATCGCCCCGGCGAAAGCCGGCACCGCGCCGATACACCATGACGCGAGGGCGAGACCCCGGCCTTCGCCGGGGCGACGGTCAGGAGACGAGTTTGAGCCGCCGCGCGGTCTTGCCGAGCGACGCGCGGTCGGCGTGGGGCAGGGCGAAGCGCAGCGACAGCCAGATCGCGCCCGCCGCGATGAGGGCGATAAGCGGCAGCGCGGCGGCGTCGGGCAGGCGGCTCACCGCGAGCGCGAGCAGTCCGGCGGCGATGGTGATCGCGAGCCCGATCGCCACGACCTTGGGGAACTGATGGTCGAAGGGCTGGAGTTGCTCGCCCGCCGCAAGCTGGATCATCGGAATGCCCGCCATGACGACAAGGCCGATTGCCATCGCCAGCGTCACCCCGGTCAGTTCGTCCATGTGGCCGACGATCAGCCAGCCGGCGCCCAGCGCCACGAGCACACCGAAGATACTCGCGGTGAGTTGGTGGCGAAAGGCGGCGACGACCTGGAGCACCGGCAGCGATATGCCGAGCACGGCCTCTATCGCGCGCGCGAAAAGCAGGATGACGACGGCTCCCTGCGCGACATGAGCCTGCGCGCCGAACAGGCCGAGCAGCGACGAACTGCCCGCCGCGAGAACCGCCGCGAGCGGCAGTGCGATCGCCGAAATCAACCGCGTCGCATAGGCATAGATGTCCGCGACCTGCCTCCGGTCGGCACGCTCGGCGCTCGCCGCGAGCGGCGCGAGGACATAGACGAAGGCGATGCGGACCAGCTGGACGACGCTCGACAGCTTGCGCGCGATGGTGAACAGGCCCGCTGCCGCCGCGCCGCCTGCCCCGGGGATGAGCAGATTGAGGATCAGCGCCGGTGCGTCGCCGAACAGTCGTGCGATGACGTTCGAGGGCAGGATCGACAGGCCGGCCCAAAAGGTGTCCGTCGCGGTCCGGCCACGCCACGGCCCGCGCCACAGGTCGCTGAAGCTGTAATAGCGTGCAAGCAGGCGGATACAGAGCAGAGCGGTGATCGCCAGCGAGCAGATATGGCCGATGAACAATCCCTTGAGGCCCAGTCCGCCGACGAAGAACAGACCGGCGAAGACCAGCCGCATGATCTGTTCCCACACGATGCGCAGCCGGATCTCGGCGCCGAACACCATCCGCGCGCGCATCGCCGACGTCGCGATCTCGACGAAGGCCCACAGGGGAAGCGCCCAGACGAAGAGCTGGATCGCGGGGACGACGAGCGGGCGATCGCGCGCCGCGACGTTGAGGAAGGGCGCAAGGTCGGCGGCGAAGAGCGCGATTGCTCCCGCGACGACCAGGCACGGTCCGACCCCGAACAGCATCGCGGTGCGCAGCGCCGCGGCGGCGTCGGCGTCGCTCGCCGACTGCGGCACGGTGCGCTGCATCGCGCTCGTCATGCCGAGGTCGAAGATATTCTCTATCAGGTTGATCGTCGCCCACAGCACCGCATAGAGGCCGTAACCCGCGAGCCCGAACATCGCGACATAGAGCGGCTGGGCGACGATCTCGACCACCGCGCCGAGCCGCGCGAGGACGGTCGTGCCGAGCCCCTTCGCAACGTGGCGGCTGGTCACGGCTGACGCGGGGGCGGGCTCTTCGCTCATCGCTGCGCCCCTAAGTAGTATTGAGGCGAAAGAAAAGCTGTGTGCTCCCGCCTTCGCGGAGATACACGAATGCGATTCGATCGGGACATCACCCCCTTGCCGTCGCGGTTCATCGGGTCTAGGCGTCGGCCCGATTGCACAAGGGAGCCCGCGACATGGCCGAATTTCGCCTGCCCAAGAACAGCCGCGTGAAGAAAAGCGGCACGGTTCATACTGCCGAGGGCGCGACCAACGTCAAAAAGTTCAAGGTCTATCGGTACACTCCCGACAGCGGCGAGAACCCGCATTTCGACACGTTCGAGGTCGATCTCGACACGTGCGGGCCGATGGTGCTCGATGCGCTGATCAAGATGAAGAGCGAACAGGACAGCTCGCTGACCTTTCGCCGTTCGTGCCGCGAAGGCATCTGCGGCAGCTGTTCGATGAACATGAACGGCAAGAACGGCCTCGCCTGCACCACCGCGATCGAGGATCTGAAGGGCGACATCCGGATCACCCCGTTGCCCCATATGGAAGTCATCAAGGATCTGGTCCCCGACTTCACCCATTTCTATGCGCAATATGCCTCGATCGAGCCGTGGCTGAAAACCAAGACGACGACCCCGAGCGGCAAGGAGCGGCTGCAATCGCCCGCGGAGCGCGAAAAGCTGGACGGGCTGTACGAGTGCATCCTCTGCGCCTGCTGCTCGACGAGTTGCCCTAGCTATTGGTGGAACAGCGACAAGTTCCTTGGCCCGGCGATCCTGCTCCAGGCCTATCGCTGGCTCGCCGACAGCCGCGACGAGATGACCGGCGAGCGTCTCGACGAACTCGAGGATCCGTTCCGCCTCTATCGCTGCCACACGATCATGAACTGCGCCAACGCGTGCCCGAAAGGGCTCAGCCCCGCGCGCGCGATTGCCGAGATCAAGAAGATGGAAGCCGAGCGGCAGGTCTGATGACGGCCTGCGTCGACGGCGGCATGGCGAACCTCACCCCATGAATGACGGGATAGAAGAGCCGAAGCGCCGCGATAATTTCAGCGCCGAGGCGCTCGACGACGGCTGGGTGAGCTGGAACCTGAAGGATCCCAGCCGCTTCAACGCCTTTATCGAACCCCTGTCGGTGCGCCGCGAAGAGCCTACGCCCGACGGGCGCCCCCGTGCGCGGGTCCGGATGCTGCCCGAGCGCAAGCACAGCAACCTTGGCGACAACGTCCATGGCGCGGTGACGCTCGCGCTTGTCGATATCGCGCTGTTTGCCGCCTCGCACCAGTTCGGGTCGCTCGATGCCGGCCATTCGGTGACGCTCGACCTGTCGACCCAATTTGTCGGGGCCGGCCGGATCGGCGAACCGATGGACGCCATAGTCGAACTGGTACGCGAAACCGGGCGACTGATCTTCCTGCGCGGCCTGGTCGTCCAGGGGGAGGGCGATGCGCATATCGTGCTGAGCTTCGCGGGTACGATCCGCAAGGCGAGCAAGCGCTGAATGACGCTGCTCGCGGTCTATGATGCGCTGGTTGCCGCCAGCGAGCTGAAGCCGGACCCCGAACAGCGCACCGCCGCCGAACGACTGGCGCTGCTGCAGGACGAGCTGGAGGCCGCCCCCCCGCGCGGCAGCTTGCTCTGGCGCATCGCGCGTCGCAAGCCGCCGTCGCCGCGCGGCGTGTATCTGTGGGGCGCAGTCGGTCGCGGCAAGTCGATGCTGATGGACCTGTTTTACGACCAACTCGCCATCCAGCGAAAGCGGCGCGTCCATTTTCACGCCTTCATGCAGGACGTGCATGCGCGGATGCGCGAGGTGCGGCGCACCGAGAGCGGCGACCCGATTCCGCAGGTCGCGGCCATGCTGACCGAGAATGTACGCTGCCTGGCTTTCGACGAAATGGTGGTGAACAACAGCGCCGATGCGATGATCCTCTCGCGCCTGTTCACGGCATTGATCGAAGAGGGGGTCACCGTCGTTGCGACCTCGAACCGTCCGCCGCACGATCTCTACAAGGACGGGCTCAACCGCGAGCATTTCCTGCCCTTCATCGCCCTGATCGAAGAGCGGCTCGACGTGATGAGCCTCAACGGGCCGACCGACTATCGCCGCCATCGCCTCGGCGACGGCAAGCGCTGGTTCGTGCCCGCCGATACGGCGGCGACCGAGGCGATCTCGGCGGCCTTTTTCCGCCTGACCGATTATCCGCCCGAAGATCGCGCGCACGTGCCGTCGCTCGACCTCGATGTCGGGGGCGGTCGCGCGTTGCGGGTGCCCAAGGCCCTGAAGGGCGTTGCCGTCTTTTCGTTCAAGCGCCTGTGCGGCGAAGCGCGGGGCGCGTCCGACTATCTGGCGGTCGCACGGCAATTCCACACCGTCATTCTGGTCGGCATTCCGCGCATGGGGCCGGAGAATCGCAACGAGGCGGCGCGATTCGTGACGCTGATCGATGCGCTCTACGAATATAAGGTCAAGTTGCTGGCGAGCGCCGCGGCCGAGCCCGACCAGCTTTACGTCGCGGGCGATGGCGCCTTCGAATTCGAGCGTACTGCCAGCCGCCTCGCCGAGATGCAGTCCGACGAATATCTGGCGCTAGGCCATGGCCAGGATGATGCTCCCGACAAACTTCCCCCAGCGCGATGAGTTGGCGGCGACATAAGTAAGGCTGCGGATGTAATGGACCTCGTGCGCGAGATGGCCGACTCCCTGTTCGACGACGCGTTTCCAGGTGCGAACCGGGCGCGGAGCGGCAGCTTCGATGCGCCCCGGCTGCACCGGCGGTAGCGGCAGCCCTTCAAATCCGCCGCTCGTCACGCGCGGATCGTCTGCGACAGCGCGGCAAAGTGCCTTCAGCCGCGCGACCGCGAGCCGGTTGACCACCGCGCGATCGCGACTCATCAATTCGAAGCTATGGCTGAAGGCCGAAAACTGGATCGCCTCGCTCTCTACGGCATGGGCGAGAGCGTCCCGCATCTCTTCCTTGGACATGGCGCACAACTGGGCCGGGCGAAAGCGACCGGGCTTGTCCATCAATCCGCTGACCGGAACTTCGCAGATGCCGTTGTGAAACCGCATGCCCAGATTGTCGGCGTCGAGGCCGATCCGGCATTCGCGGTCGCGATAGGCGGCGTTGAAGCTGCTGTCGTAGCGAAAATCGAGGGCGGCGAGGGCGCGAAGCGTATCGTCGTTGGCCCCGAAGTTCCCGGCGCGGAATGCCGTGGGCGGCCGTGCACCCGCGCGCTCCAATATGTCGCGGGCCAGGCCGATCAGCTTTTTCTGCGCGGCAAGGGAGAAATCGCCGATATTGCGCCCGAGTTGCTTGCCGACCGGGTTGAAGCGCGCGAATTTCAGCCATTCGGTGTGAATATGGAGCTGCACCTCATGGCCGCGCTCGACGATCGGCCGGACGATGTCGGCGATGATCCGGGGTCCATAGACGAGCGCGGGCATCGGATCGACGAAGAAAACACCCTTTATCCCGTGGGCTTCGAGCAGGTCCATCTGGAACAGGATCCCGAAATCGCCGTCGCGACAGCGGCCGAGGATCGAGCTTTCGAAATTGGCGCGCGCGTCGGCCCCCTTTTGGTAAAGGGCAGCCGACAATTCGGTGTCGAAGCTGATAATCGCCCGCGTCATGGCGATCGTGCGTAGCAAGAGGGCCTAAAAGGACGGTTAAGTGCCATATAGGGTCAGAAGCGCATGGTCATCGCGACACCGCCGCCTTTGGTATCGCCCCAGGGGAAAATCTGCACCCGGTCGCTCGCCTTGCGGGTAATCAGGAATCCCGACGCTTCGCCGATCGCCGCGCCGACGAGCACGTCGTGGACATGATGCTTCTTCGCTTCGACCCGGCTCAACCCGACGAAGGCCGCGACGATCTGCGCCGGAAGGCCGACTTCCCAGCCATAGCGGTTATGCAGCGTCGCCGCGGCGGCGAAGGACATCGATGTGTGGCCCGAGGGAAAGCTCTTGTTGTCGCTGCCATCGGGCCGGCGTTCGGGAAACGCCTCTTTCAGGCCATAGGTGACGCCTGCCGAAACGCCGATGCTGCCGCCGGCCTGGAGCGCGCCGTCCCAATCGCCCTGGGCCGCGGGAACGCCGAGCGCAGCGACGACCAGCGCGTCGCGGGCGATCGATCCGGCATCGTCCCAGCCTTTTTCGCTGGCTTGCGCCGGGACACCCGCACCCAGCGATGCGGCCGCCAGGGCGGCTGCGAGATATATCTTCATGGCATCGGCTCTCCCTTGCGCCGGACGCCCCTACCGCCATTTGTCTTACGCCTGTCGCCGACGAACGCAAGATGGCTGTCCGCAGCCGCCGGATGCGCCAGGATGACCGACACGGCTTCACTCATGCGCCCTCAAAAGATATTGCGAACTATTTGCAAAGAAAGCCGGTTTTTCCTCCTTTTCGCGGTTGTTTCGTTAACGGAATCGGCGTAGGGGCGTCGCCATCCTTGGGACCGGCAAGAGGCTTTGGCCCGTGCCCCCGCCGGTCTGTGAATCACTTTGCCGGGCTTGCCACGAAGGGAGTGCCGCGCACCATGGGACGTAAGAAGATCGCGCTGATCGGCGCCGGGAATATCGGCGGAACGCTGGCGCTGCTCGCCGCGCAAAAGGAACTCGGCGATGTCGTGCTGTTCGACGTGGTCGAAGGCGTGCCGCAGGGCAAGGCGCTCGACCTGTCGCAGGTCGGCCCGATCGCGGGCTTCGATGCGAAGATCACCGGATCGAACGATTACGAGGACATCGCGGGCGCCGACGTCATCATCGTCACCGCCGGTGTCGCCCGCAAGCCCGGGATGAGCCGCGACGATTTGCTCGGCATCAACCTCAAGGTGATGAAGGCGGTGGGCGAAGGCATCAAGGCGAACGCCCCCGACGCGTTCGTCATCTGCATCACCAACCCGCTCGACGCGATGGTCTGGGCGCTGCGCGAATTCTCGGGGCTGCCGCATAACAAGGTCGTCGGCATGGCTGGCGTGCTCGACTCGGCGCGATTCAGCCACTTCATCGCCGACGAATTCGACGTATCGGTGAAGGATGTGAACACCTTCGTGCTCGGTGGTCACGGCGACACGATGGTTCCCGTCGTCCGCTACTCGACCGTCAACGGCATCCCCGTTCCCGACCTCGTCAAGATGGGCCTGTCGACGCAGGACAAGATCGACGCGATCGTCAAGCGCACCCGCGGCGGCGGCGGCGAGATCGTCGCGCTCCTCGGCACCGGATCGGCCTTCTATGCCCCGGCCGCGAGCGGCATTGCGATGGCCGAAGCCTATCTCGGCGACCAGAAGCGCATCCTGCCCTGCGCCGCCTATGTCGACGGCGAATATGGCGTCGACGGCCTGTATGTCGGCGTGCCGGTGATGATCGGTGCGGGCGGCGTCGAAAAGATCGTCGAGA
>CAZSMB010000059.1:0-10670 GCA_964607625.1 uncultured Sphingopyxis sp.
GCCTTCAAGCCGCACGCCGCCGGCTGTGCACCATGATCGCGGTCAGCGCCGCCGGGGTCACGCCGTCGATGCGCGCCGCCTGCCCCAGCGTTTCGGGGCGTGCCTTCGACAACCGTTCGACCATCTCGCGCGACAGGCCACCGATTGCCGCATAATCGAGCGCGGGGTCGAGCGCGATCGCCTCGTTCGCCGCGAGCGCACGCAATTCGGCGTCCTGGCGCGCGATATAGGGGGCGTAATGCGCATCCTCGGCGAGTTCGGCGAGGATCGCGGGGTCGATCGCCGCCAGTTCGGGTGCGAGCGCCCCCAGCGTCGCCATCGTCACCCCGGCGTAGCGGAGCAGGTCGACGCGCCGACGCGCCACTCCATCGCCGGGGAGCGCCAGCCCGATCGCAGCATAATCGCCGCTCGCCACCGGCGCATCGAGCAGCGCGGCCGCCCGCGCGCGCTCGGCCATCCGCGCCTCGAACCGCGCCGCGGTCGCCTGGCGAACGAGCCCGATGGCAATGCCGCGCGGGGTCAGCCGCGTCGCGGCATTGTCCGCGCGCAGTCGCAGCCGGTATTCGGCGCGCGCGGTCAGCATCCGGTACGGCTCGCTGACCCCCTGCAGCACCAGGTCGTCGACCATCACCCCGATGTAGGATTCGGATCGATCGAGGATCAGCGGGTCGCGCCCCTGCACCGCCAGCGCGGCGTTCGCCCCCGCGACCAGCCCCTGCGCCGCCGCCTCTTCATAGCCGGTGGTGCCGTTGATCTGGCCCGCGCACCACAGCCCGGCCATGCTGCGCACCTGCAACGTCCGGTCGAGCGTGCGCGGGTCGATATGGTCATATTCGACCGCATAGCCCGGCACGACCATCTCGACCGCCTCCAGCCCCTCCATCGTGCGCAGCATCGCGAGCTGGACGTCGGCGGGAAGCGAGGTCGAAATGCCGTTCGGATAGACGAGGGTGCTGTCGAGCCCCTCGGGTTCGAGGAAAACCTGGTGCCCGTCGCGGTCGGCGAAGCGGTGGATCTTGTCCTCGATCGAGGGACAATAGCGCGGGCCCGCGGCGCCGATCGCGCCGGTGAACAAGGGCGAGCGGTCGAGATTCGCGGCGATGATCGCGTGGCTCTCGGCGTTGGTGCGGGTGATCGCACAGAAAATCTGCGGGACCGTGCGGGCGCTGTTCCACGTGGAACAGGTCCAGCTCGCACCCTCGGCGCTGTCCGACGGTTGCTCGGCGAGCCGCGCCCAGTCGATCGTCCGCCCGTCGAGCCGCGGCGGCGTGCCCGTCTTGAGCCGCGCCATCGGCAGCTTTGCTGCGCGCAGCTGCTCGGCGAGCCGGTGTGCCCCCGCCTCGCCGATGCGGCCGCCCGCCATCCGCTCCTCGCCGCGGAACAGCCGCCCGCCAAGGAAGGTGCCCGTTGCCAGCACCACCGCGCGTGCTTCGAGGCGCCGACCATCGCCGAGTTCGAGCCCTTCGATACAGGCGCCATCGTCCGACAGGATCAGCGCCGCCGCTTCGCCCGCGACGACGTCTATCCCCTCCTCCGCCGCGAGCAGCGACTGGATCGCCTCGCGATAGAGTTTGCGGTCGGCCTGGATGCGCGGCCCCTGCACCGCCGCCCCTTTCGACGCGTTGAGCATCCGGTAATGGATCGCGGCGGCATCGGCCGCGCGCGCCATCCATCCGTCGAGCGCGTCGACCTCGCGCATCAGATGCCCTTTGCCGAGCCCCCCGATCGCGGGGTTGCACGACATCGTCCCGATCAGCGCCGGGTCGAAACTGACGAGCGCCACGCGCGCGCCGAGCCGCGCCGCGGCGGCGGCGGCCTCGGTCCCGGCATGCCCCCCGCCGACGACGAGGACATCATATGCTGCGCGATCCGACATGATGGCGGCGCCCTTAGCTCAAAGCCGGGTGCGAATCCACCGCGCTGCGACGGGCACCGCGTTTCACGTGAAACATCATTTCCCGATGCAGAAGCGGCCAAACAGCGCGTCGAGCATCTCCTCGACCCCGGCACGCCCGGTGATCCGGTCGAGCGCGCTCGCGGCGAGCCGCAATCGCTCGGCCAGCAGGATCAGGTCGCCCGCCTCGCGCGAGCCTGCCTCGACAGCGAGCCAGCCTTTCGCATCAGCGAGTGCGGCGCGCTGGCGCTGGCGTAGCACCGCCTCGCCCTCGCGCGGGAGCACGGTGCGCGCCGCGGCGACGATCGCGCGGTGGAGCGCGTCCATCCCCTCCCCGCTCGCCGCCGACAGGATCAGGTCGCACCGCGCCGCTTCGCCCTCCGCCTCGGCTTGCCGATCGCCGCACCACCGGTCGGCCTGCGCCGCGATGCGCAGGCAGCGGGGATGCGCGGGCGCTTCGTCGGGCGGGCCGAGCCACAGCACGATGTCGGCTGCGGCGACCGCCGCCTTGGCCCGGTCGATCCCGATCGCCTCGATCGCATCGGCACTTTCACCGCGCATCCCGGCGGTGTCCGAAAAGCGCATCGCGATGCCGTCGAGCGCGAACGGCGTCTCGATCACGTCGCGCGTCGTCCCCGCTACCGGCGACACGATCGCCAGTTCTCTTTTAGCTAAAGCATTGATAAGTGTTGATTTTCCTGCGTTCGGCGGGCCCGCGATCACCACCGACAGTCCCTCGGCGATCACCTCCGCCGCCGGCCGCGCCAACCAGTCTCCGAGCTCGCCCGCCAGCGCCCCCATCCCGCCGGCAACGCGATATGCGCAATCATCGGCAAGTTCGACATCCTCCTCGTCGGAAAAATTGAGCTCCGCCTCCACCTGCGCCATCAACGAGAGCAGCCGCTCCTGCCACGCCGCGACCGCCCGCGAAACATGCCCGCTCGCCATGCCCAGCGCCTGCACCCGCTGGCTCTCGGTCTCCGCCGCCAGCAAGTCGGCAAGGCCCTCGGCCTCGGCAAGGTCGATCCGCCCGTTCAGAAAGGCGCGCCGCGTGAACTCCCCCGCTTCGGCGCGGCGCAGGCCCGGCATCGCGGCGAGCGCCGCCTCGACCGCTGCCACCACCGCGCGACCGCCATGCAGATGAAGCTCGGCCAGATCCTCCCCGGTCGCCGTCGTGGGCCCCGGAAACCACAACATTAGCGCGCGATCGAGGGGTGCTCCGCCGGCGTCCTTCAGGTCGGCGAGCGACGCGCGGCGCGGCGCGGGCATCCGCCCGGCAAGCGCCAGCAACGCGTCGGCCGCATACGCGCCGCTGATCCGCACGACGCCGATCGCCGCCGGCGGCATCCCGCTCGACAGCGCGAAGATCGTGTCGCGCGCGCGGTCGCTCGTCAGCTCTTGCGCCCCCGCGTCGGCTTTGCGTCATCGGTGCTGCCGCCGCTCGCCCCTCCCATCATCCCGCCACCGAACTGGCCGAGCAGCGACTGGATCAACCCGAGCCCCGATTCGCCCATCGGCACCCAGCTCTTGACCATCGTCTGCACCATGTCGGGGGTGATGCCCTTGGCCATCAGCTCCTTGACGCGGCTCAGATAGATATCGTGCAACGGCTCGAGGTCGGGCAGGCCGACGAGCCGCCGCGCCTCTTCGGGCGTGCAATCGATCTCGATATTGAATTTCATCGCCCAGTCTCCTGCCGCACCGCCGGCCTTCGCGCTTGAGCCCCATGCTCCGGCCCGCTAACTTCGCCCTTTAAGTATCAATTATCAAGAGCGAGGAGAGCCCCTTCATGTCCGCGACCCCGACCAATACGACCATTCCCGCGCTCGACGGCGAAGGCGACATTCCGGCCTATGTCGCGCGCCCCGATGCCGACAGCACGCGGGCGATCGTCGTCATTCCCGAAATCTTCGGGATCAACGCCGGTATCCGCAAAAAATGCGACGATTGGGCCGCTCTGGGCTATCTGGCCATCGCACCCGACATTTTCTGGCGCTTCGCTCCCGGCATCGAACTCAGCCCCGATATCGAGTCCGAAATGAACGAGGCGCTTGGCTATTTCGGCCAGGTCGACCCCGACAAGGGCGTCAAGGATGTCGAGGCGGCGATCCGCTGGCTGCGCAGTGCGGGGGCGGACAAGATCGGATGCGTCGGATTCTGCCTCGGCGGCCGCCTGGCTTACATGGCGGCGGCGCGGACCGACGTCGATGCGTCGGTCGGCTATTATGGGGTGATGATCGACACGATGCTGAACGAAGCGCACGCGATCTCGAACCCGCTGATGCTCCATATCCCGACGGAAGATCATTTCGTCGACCACGCGGCGCAGAAAAAGGTCCACGAGGCCCTCGATACCCATCCCAAGGTGACGCTGCACGACTATCCGGGTCTCGATCACGGATTCGCGTCGACGAGCGGCAATCGCCGCGACGAGGACGGCGCGCAACTTGCCGATGGACGCACGCGCGATTTCTTCGCAGAGCATCTCGCATGAGCACCGGCAGCCCCGCCCAGCGGGGCCTTGCCGCGTGGCATGCCTATATGTCGGGGGGCGGCGATCCGCAGGCGCTGAAGGCGCTGCTTGCCGAGGACGCCGTGTTTCATTCGCCTGTGGTCCATACCCCGCAAGAGGGGCGCGACAAGGTGTTCGCCTATCTGCACGCCGCAAGCCACGTTCTCGGCGGCGACGATTTCCGCTATCTGCGCGAAATCGTCGACGGCGATCAGGCCTGCCTGGAATTCGCCACCGAACTCGACGGAATCCATATCAACGGCGTCGATATCATTCGCTGGAATGATGACGGAAAGATTATAGATTTCAAGGTCATGGTTCGACCGCTCAAGGCGATCAACAAGGTGTGGGAGAAAATGGCGGCAATGCTTGCAGCGCAGGCCGGTTGAATCGTCCATGCGCCGCTGGCTCGTCTTTCCCCTTCTCGTCTTGCTCGCTGCCCTTGGCTGGTGGTGGGCTCCTGCCCGCTGGACGCTGCTGTTCTGGCTGCCGTTGCTGGCGGTCGCGATCTACGATGCCGTGCAGCGGCGGCACACGCTCTGGCGCAATTATCCCCTGATCGCGCGCATTCGCTGGCTGTTCGAGGCGCTACGGCCCTTTCTTTATGCCTATGTCGTCGAAAGTCCGCTCGATGGCCGCCCTTACGCCCGCAACGAACGCGCGCTTGTCTATGCCCGCGCCAAGGGCCAGCTCGACGCGCATCCCTTCGGCACCGAGCTCGACGTTTATTCCGACGAATATGAATGGATGAGCCACAGCATCGCGCCGGTCGAAAAGCACGACAGGACGCAGCGCGCCCGGGTCGGCACGGCGCAATGCACGCGCCCCTATGACGCCGCGCTCCTCAATATTTCCGCCATGAGTTTCGGTTCGCTCGGCGCGCGGGCGATCGAGGCTCTCAATCTGGGCGCCAAGTCGGGCAGCTTCTATCACGACACCGGCGAGGGGGGGTACAGCCCCTATCATCGCACGCACGGCGGCGACATCGTCTGGGAACTCGGCAGCGGCTATTTCGGCTGCCGGGACGAAGCGGGCCGGTTCGACCCCGTGCGCTTCGGCGACGCCGCGCAGGCCGACCAGGTCAAGATGGTCGAGATCAAGTTGAGTCAGGGGGCAAAGCCCGGCCACGGCGGCGTCCTCCCGGGGCCGAAGGTCAGCGCCGAAATCGCGGCGACGCGCGGGGTTCCCGAAGGCGAAGACTGCATCTCGCCCGCCGCGCATTCGGCCTTTTCCACGCCGATCGAGATGGTCGAGTGGGCCGCAAAACTGCGCGATCTGTCGGGAGGCAAGCCGGTCGGCATCAAACTCTGCGTCGGCCAGCCACACGAAGTCTATGCCGTGATGAAAGCGATGCTCGAGACGGAAATCCGTCTCGATTACATCGTGGTCGACGGAGCCGAGGGCGGGACCGGCGCCGCGCCGGTGGAATTTTCCAACCGCGTCGGCATGCCGCTTCGCGAAGGCTTGATCTTCGTTCGCAACGCGCTCGTCGGTTGCGGGCTCAAGGACGAGATCCGCCTTGCCGCATCGGGGAAAGTGCATTCGGGCGCCGGGCTGGCGGTCAATTGCGCACTCGGCGCCGACTGGTCGAACGCCGCGCGGGCCTTCATGTTCAGTCTCGGCTGCGTCCAGTCACTGCGTTGTCACACCGACGAATGCCCGACCGGAGTAGCAACCCAGGACCCGACACGCCAACGCGGTCTCGTCGTCGAAGACAAGGCCGAGCGCGTGCACCGCTTTCAGGCCGCCACCGTCTCGGCGCTATGGGACATCACGAGTGCGATGGGGCTCAAGAGTCCGTGGGACATCCGCCCCCATCACCTGCACGAGCGCCAGAACGCCGCACGCTCAGATTCGATCGACCGTATCTACAGCTTCTATCGTCGCGGGGTCCTGCTCGACGACCCTGATTCGGTCGCCAGCGCGCGCTATTGGGCGATGGCCCGCGCCGACAGCTTCCGCGCGGCGGTCGAAGGCACGCCAGGCTGAACCGCCAAGGTCAGGGCTGTAGGGTCCTAACCCTAGATCAGGCTAAGTTCGGCCAGCTCGTGGTACAGGTGCGGCGGCAGCGTTGCGACGCCGCTATCGTCATCGAGACCGTCGGGCGCGTCGGCCTCTGCCAGATAGCGCCAACCCTGGTGCGCCCGCTTCGGTTGCGGGTGAACACGCTCGAGTTTCGAACGGCAAACGATATCGATCCGGCCATCTTCGCGATCCTCGAACCGCAAGATTTCGACGCGCGCAATCAAGCTATGCTTGACGATGAAATGCAGCTTGCCGCCGATCAGTTCGTCGGCGCGCTTGGGACGAAACCGCGTCGTAAGGCGCACCTCGCCCTGCTCGCTACGCCCGACAATGCGGGCGGCCAATGCGGGATAATCGGGACACCCTACCGCGACCCGGGTCATGTGAAGCTTTGCCATGACCACAAAATGGGGGCCATGCCGGGAAAAGGAAGCCCGTGTCGCCCGGCATCAGCCGAAAAGCGTCCCCAATCCCACGCTCGGGTCGACCCAGCCTTCGTAGATCATCTTGACCGCCACATACAGGATCACCGCCAGGCCGACATAGGCGATCCAGCGATAGCGCTCGATATATTTGGCGATGATATTCGCCGCGATTCCCATCAGCGCGACCGCAAAGATCAAGCCGACAATCAGGATTCCCGGATGCTCGCGCGCGGCGCCGGCGACCGCCAGGACATTGTCGAGGCTCATGCTGACGTCGGCGACTGCAACAGCCCAGGCGGCGGCGGCAAAGCTCTTGGCGGGGCGCAGACCCGAATGCTCGTCGCCGTGGATTTCCTCGGACCCCGGCGATTCGCCGGCGTGACGCAGTTCGCGCCACATTTTCCATGCGACCCAGATCAAGAGCAGGCCGCCCACGAAGATAAGCCCGACGATCTGCATCAGCTGGGTCACGACAAGCGCGAAGGCGATACGCAGCACCAGCGCGGCCATCACGCCGATCAGGATGACCTTCTTGCGCTGATCGGCGGGAAGCCCCGCCGCGAGCGCCCCGACGACGATCGCATTGTCCCCCGCGAGGACGATATCGATCATCAGCACCTGAACGAAAGCGGCGAGAGCGGCGGGTTCGGTAATATTCGAAAAATCCGCGACGATGTGCGACCAGATTTCGCCGATACCACCCGGCCCCTGCGTCGCAGCGGCAGCCTGTGCCAGAAATTCGAGCATCAAAGCCTGTCTCCGAAATAAGCGACCTCGGGCATCGGGTCATAAAAGCGATGCAGCAACGCTCGCCACGCCTGATAGCGATCGGACTGCCGAAAGCCGTCGCGATGGTCGGCCACCGACTCCCACCTTGCCAACAGCAGATAGGGAGCTCCGGTTCCGACCGGACGGCGAATTTCGATTCCCAGAAAGCCGGGCGACGCTTCGATCAGCGGCCGAGCCTCCGCAAAAGCCGCTTCGAATTCGCACTCCAGACCCGGCCGGACCGGCAGCAACGCATGCTCGATCACGGCCATTGGACAGGCTTACTGGTTCATCGATTCGAAGAAATCCTCGTTGGTCTTCGAATCCTTGATCTTGTCGAGCAGGAATTCCATCGCGTCGACGGTACCCATCTGCATGAGGATGCGGCGCAGCACCCACATTTTCGACAGCTTGTCCTTTTCGACCAGCAACTCTTCCTTGCGAGTGCCCGACTTGCCGACGTCGAGCGCGGGGAAGATGCGTTTGTCGGCGACCTTACGGTCGAGCACGATTTCCGAGTTGCCCGTGCCCTTGAATTCCTCGAAGATCACCTCGTCCATCCGGCTGCCGGTATCGATCAGCGCGGTCGCGATGATCGATAGCGAACCGCCCTCCTCGATGTTGCGCGCCGCGCCGAAGAAGCGCTTGGGCCGCTGGAGCGCATTGGCGTCGACGCCGCCCGTCAACACCTTGCCCGAGCTGGGAACCACGGTGTTATAGGCGCGGCCAAGACGCGTGATCGAGTCGAGCAGGATCACGACGTCCTTCTTGTGCTCGACGAGGCGCTTCGCCTTTTCGATGACCATTTCGGCGACCTGGACGTGGCGCGTAGCGGGCTCGTCGAACGTAGAGGACACCACCTCGCCGTTGACGCTGCGCTGCATGTCGGTGACTTCCTCGGGGCGCTCGTCGATCAACAGGACGATCAGATACACCTCGGGGTGATTGTCGGTGATCGCCTTGGCGATATTCTGCAGAAGCACGGTCTTGCCGGTCCGCGGCGGTGCGACGATCAGCGCGCGCTGCCCCTTGCCCTGCGGGCTGACGAGGTCGATCACGCGCGACGATTTGTCCTTCACTGTCGGGTCGAGCGCATCAAGTGACAGCTTCTGATCGGGATAGAGCGGGGTCAGATTGTCGAAATTGACGCGGTGGCGAACGACCTCGGGGTCGTCGAAATTGACGCTGACCAACTTGGTCAGCGCAAAATAACGCTCGCCATCCTTGGGCGCGCGAATCTCGCCCTCGACCGTGTCGCCGGTCCGCAGGCCATATTTGCGGACCTGGTTGGGCGAAACATAGATATCGTCGGGACCGGCGAGGTAATTCGCCTCGGGGCTGCGCAGGAAGCCGAAACTGTCGGGCAGCACCTCTATCGTCCCCGACCCGATGATTTCCTCGCCCTCTTCGGCGAGTTCCTTGAGGATCGAGAACATCAAATCCTGCTTGCGCAACGTCGAAGCGCCTTCGACGCCCAGCTCCTCGGCCATTTCGACGAGCTGCGCGGGGGATTTGGTCTTGAGTTCTTTCAGATGCATGGATGGAGTCCAGATTACAAAATATGGGAAAACAGTTGGATGCAGCACACCGGACGGTGGCTGTCCGGCCGGGGGACGGCCGCTACGATTCCATCGGCGCGCGTTCGCCGCGCCGCCCGCGTGGAACGGGCTTGCTCGGCCCCTATAACCGGCGCGAAGCCAAGTCAATCGGGGCTGCGACGAGGATATGCTCGATCAGGGCCGGACGACGACCAGGATGACGATCAGCGCCGCAGCGACGCCGGGAACTTCGTTGAGCAGGCGCAGCGCCTTTTCGCTCAGCCGCCGTTCGCCCTTCGCCAGCTTCTTTGCGTAACCTATCAGCCATCCGTGATAGCCCGACAGCAGCAGGACAAGCAGCAATTTACCGTGAAACCAGCCTTCCCGCCAGACGTCGGCGTTGAATGCGAGCATCAGCCCGAGCACCCAGACAAGGATGATCGACGGGTTGAGAATGATCTTGCGCAAGCGATCCTCGCGCTCGATCCACTTCCTGTCTTCCTCGGATCCGACCGGGCATTGGTGATGATAGACGAAGAAGCGGGGCATCATGAACAGGCCCGCCATGAAGAAGATGACGAAAATCACATGCGCCGCTTTGACCCACAGCATCGTCGCCCCCAAAAAGCCGGTCAGATCCATTCTCGCTCGCCTGTCTGCTGCCTATCCGCCACGGACGCGGCGGACCAGATGTTCGACATGGGCTATCGGCGTGTCGGGCACGATGCCATGGCCGAGGTTGAAGATATGGGGCCGCGAGGCGAAAGCTGCAAGGATGCGATCGACCGCGCTGTCGAGCGCCGCGCCGCCCGCGACGAGCGCCAGCGGGTCGAGGTTTCCCTGCACGGGCAAATCGTCCGGCAAGGCCCCGTCGGCCCAGACCGGATCGACCGTTTCGTCCAGTCCGATCGCGTCGACCCCGGTTTCGCGCGCATAGGCGGCAAGCTTGCCGCCCGCCCCCTTTGGAAAGCCGATCACCGGCGTATCGGGATGCAGCGTCTTCAGGCGGCGGACGATTTCGGCATTGGGCGCGATCACCCACCGCTCGAACTGCGCCGGTGACAGGCTGCCGGCCCAACTGTCGAAGAGCTGGACCGCCTCGACCCCGTTTTCGATCTGCCCCGACAGATATGTTACCGTAACATCGACGATCGCCTCGACGATCGCCTGAAACGCCTGGGGATCGCCGAATGCCATGCGACGCGCCGCCGCCTGATCCTTCGACCCCTGGCCCGCGACCATATAGGTCGCGACGGTCCACGGGCTGCCTGCAAAGCCAAGAAAGGTGGTGTCGGCGGGCAGAGCACCGGCGACGCGCGCGACCGTCGCATAGACGGGGCCCAGACGCATCGGGGCCGCTTGCAGCGCCGACAGCGCATGATCGACCAGCGGGGGCGCGAGCCGGGGGCCTTCGCCCGTCTCGAACCACAGATCCTGACCCAGCGCGTGCGGAATGACGAGGATATCGGAAAAGAGGATGGCGCCATCGAAGCCGAAACGCCGGATCG
>CAZSMB010000059.1:10770-15038 GCA_964607625.1 uncultured Sphingopyxis sp.
ATGACGAGGATATCGGAAAAGAGGATGGCGCCATCGAAGCCGAAACGCCGGATCGGTTGCAAGGTGACTTCGGCCGCCGCCTCGGGATCGTAGCAAAGTTCGAGGAACCCGCCCTTGGTCTCCCTCAGTGCGCGATATTCCGGAAGGTAGCGACCGGCCTGGCGCATCAGCCACATGGGCGCTCGATCCTGCCGCGCCCCGCGCAGCGTCGCCAGCAAGCTCTTCGGTGACCCTGTCACGCGACCCCTCTTTCTCTCTTCATAAATAGATATAAATGATTGTGGTGGTTTGTTGGCCGGCGAACAGCGGGGCTTTAGGCGCAGGTGGCGCTTTTGCCAACAGCTTGACTCTGCCGCCGCCGACCCGATCGCCGGAGTCGTGCCCGCCGTCCCCGAAATTCACAGCCTGTGGATAAAACAGGGGCGCTGTGGATAAGGCGTGGAGCGGAATCGGCACGTCGGGGGATGGAATTTTCCTCCGCCGCCTATCCTCGCCTTTTACCAGATTTTATCCACAGGCGGCCTTTCGGCCGCGCCGTTCCGATCCGGGATTGCCTTTTTCGGCCGTGCGACGCCATGATGTATCGATGAGCCGTCTCCACCTCCATCTTATATCCGATTCCACCGGCGAAACGCTCGAGAATATCGCCAAGGCGGCGATCGCGCAGTTCGATGATGTCGAAGTCGTGCGTCACTTCTGGCCGATGGTGCGCTCGGAATCGCATCTCGACCGGATCATGGCCGAAGTGCAGGCGAGCCCCGGGATGATCCTGTTCACGCTGGTCAATGGGGAATTGCGCGCGAGCCTGGAAAAGCGGGCCGGCGCGCTCAACCTGCCGACGATCCCCGCGCTGGACGCCGTAACCGATGCGCTGTCGCGAATGCTGGGACAGGAGGCCAAGGGACGGCCGGGCCGGCAACATGCGCTCGATGCCGCCTATTTCGCGCGGGTCGAGGCGATCCAGTTCACCGTCGCGCACGACGACGGCATCGGCTGGGACAATTGGGAACAGGCCGACATCGTCCTTGCGGGCGTGTCGCGGACCTCGAAGACGCCGACCAGCATCTATCTCGCCAATCGCGGCTACAAGACCGCGAACATTCCCATCGTCCCCGAATCGCCGCCGCCGGACATTCTCTATCGCCTGAAGCGTCCGCTCGTCGTCGGGCTGACGACGAGCATCGATCGGCTCGTTCAGGTTCGCCGCAACCGCCTGCTTTCGCTGAATCAGGCGCCCGAGACCGCCTATGTCGACGAAGAGCGGGTCAAGGGCGAAATCGCCTTTGCGCGCCGCATCTTCGCCGACAACGGCTGGCCGGTGATCGACGTGACACGCCGCTCGATCGAGGAGACCGCGGCGGCGGTGATCAAGCTGGTCGAGGATCGCGAGGCGCCATGACCGGACTGCTTCTCGCATCGCAGAGCAGCGGGCGCGCGGCAATGTTGCGCGCCGCCGGGCTCGCGTTCGAAACCGCCGCGGCGCATGTCGACGAAGATGCGCTCACCGCCGCGCTGCGGGCGGAGGGACAAGGGGCCCGCAATATCGCCGACGCCCTCGCCGAGGCAAAGGCGATCAAGATTTCTTCGCGTCTGCCGGGGGTTGTAGTGATCGGCGCGGACTCGACGCTCGCGCTCGACGATGGGACGATGCTGACAAAGCCCGAAAGCCCGGGCGAAGCCGCCGATCATTTGCGGCGTATGGCCGGCGCGCGGCATCGGTTGTTCAGCGCCGCCGTTGCGGCGCGCGACGGGGCCGCTATATGGCGCGCGGTCGGCGAGGCACGGCTGTGGATGCGTGGCTTGTCCGACGGCTTTATCGCCGACTATGTGGCGCGCCACTGGGACAGCATCCGCTGGACCGTGGGCTGTTACGAGATCGAGGGAGCGGGCGTGCAACTATTCGACCGGGTCGAAGGAGACCCCTGGACCATCGTCGGCATGCCGATGCTGCCCTTGCTCGCCTGGCTGCGCGCGAACGGGCTGGCACCGGCATGAGCGGGACCCCCTTTGCCGAGGTGATCGGCGATCCGATCGCCCAATCGAAGTCGCCGCTGATCCACGGATTCTGGTTCGGCGCGCTCGGCCGTGCGGGGCGTTACGACCGGGTCCACGTCAAGCCGGAGGAGCTGTCCGCCTATATCGCCCTGCGGCGCGAGGACCGGGATTGGCGCGGCTGCAACGTAACGATGCCGCACAAGGCGGCGATTATGGACCTGGTCGAAGATCCCGGCGACATCCGCGCGACGATCGGCGCGATGAACACCGTCGTCCGGCAACCCGACGGGGTTCTTGTCGGCACCAACACTGATGCCGCGGGCTTCTATGCCCCCCTCGCCGAGACCGACCTCGAAGGTGCGCCGGTCGTCGTGGTCGGAGCCGGCGGGGCGGCGCGCGCCGTGCTCTTCGCCCTTGCGCGGGCGGGTGCGGGGCATGTCACCATCCTCAACCGGTCGCCGCTGAAAGCGATGGGCCTGCTTGCGACCTTCGGTCTCAAGGGCGAGGTGCTCGCGCTCGACGCCGCGCTTCCGCCGGCGGCGCTCGTCGTGAACAGCAGCAGCCTCGGCATGTCCGGCCAGCCGCCGCTCGACCTCGACCTGTCGGAATTGCCCGATGACGCAATCGTCTATGATCTCGTCTATTCCCCCCTGAAGACAGGGCTTCTCGCCGCCGCCGAGGCGCGCGGACTGAGCACGGTCGACGGGCTCGACATGCTGATCGGACAGGCGGCGCTGGCCTTCGAGTTGTTCTTCGGCGTCGCACCGCCCGAAGGACGCGATGACGATCTTCGTGCCCTGCTGACCGCATGACGCACTACAAGCGTCCGGCTTCGCGGCTTCGCAGGCCCTTCATTCTCGGGCTCACCGGGTCGATCGGCATGGGCAAATCGACGGCGGCCGACATGTTCGAACTGGAAGGTGTGCCGGTGTTCGATGCCGATGCCGAAGTGCATCGCTTGCAAGGCCCGGGCGGTGCGCTCGTCGGGGCGATCGAAGCGCGCTTTCCGGGAACCACCGGCCCGGCCGGGGTCGACCGGCAGATGTTGGGCCAACGGGTGCTCGGCAACCGGCACGAGCTCGCCGCGCTCGAGGCCATAGTCCATCCCGCGGTCGGACGCGCGCAAAAGCGCTTTTTGTCGCGTCACCGGTCGCGCGCATTTGTCGTCCTCGACATCCCGCTGCTGTTCGAAAAGGGGGGCTGGCATCGTGTCGGAGCGATCGCAGTCGTGTCCGCGCCGCTCTGGATCCAGCGCAAGCGGGTCATGCGGCGGCCCGGCATGACCCAGGCCAAGTTCAATTCGATCCGCGCGCTTCAGGTGCCCGACCGGGTAAAGCGGGCGCGCGCCGATTTCGTCATCGAAACGTGCCGTCCGAAAAGCGAGACGCACCGGCAGATTCGTGCCATCGCCTCTTGTTTCCAGACCCGTTAAGGTCCAGATTGAACCTTCGATGCGAGAGATAATTTTCGATACCGAAACCACGGGCCTCGACCCCCGAAACGGGGACCGCCTTGTCGAGATCGGGTGCATCGAGTTGGTCGACCGGCGCGAGACCGGTCGCAACTTCCACGCCTATTTCAACCCCGAACGCGACATGCCGATGGAAGCCGAAGCGGTGCATGGGCTGTCGATTCAATTCCTGTCGGACAAGCCGCTGTTCGCAAGCCGCGTCGACGAGCTTCTGGACTTCCTCGGCGATGCGCCGATGGTCGCGCATAATGCCGCGTTCGACTTCGGTTTCCTGAATGCCGAACTGGCGCGTTCGGGCCGTCCGGCGCTCGACATGGCGCGCATGTGCTGCACGGTGCAGATGGCGCGCAAACTCCATCCGGGTGCGAAACACAGCCTCGATGCGCTCTGCACCCGTTATGGCATCGACCGCAGCCACCGCATCAAGCATGGCGCGCTGCTCGACGCCGAATTGCTCGCGCATCTCTATATCGAGATGACCGGCGGCCGGCAGATCGGATTGGGGCTCGCGGCCGATCCCGCGCCGGGCGTGTCGCAGGCCGCGATGCCGGCGGCCGCACCGGTCCCCGCACGTCCCTATCGCGAACCGCGCCCGCACGCCGCAACCCCGGCCGAGCTCGCGCGTCATACCGAATTCGTCGCCGCACTGAACCAGCCGCTGTGGCACGATAGTCCGTGACGGCCGGCGCGCGTCGCCGGCGTCGAGGCCTTTGAAGGAGAAGAAAAATGGAAATCCGCGTCTCTGGGCACCAGATCGAAACCGGCGAAGCGCTGCAGGCGCATGTGTCGGACCGGATGAACG
>CAZSMB010000060.1:0-1840 GCA_964607625.1 uncultured Sphingopyxis sp.
GCGAGGCGATAGATCACATCATAGGTCAATTGGAAACGGTTCGCCGCGGCGAACCCCATCGCAAACAGGATCACGCCGGCCAGAAGCCATGGCGGGCCTCGGCGTGCCGAGGGCCCTGTCTTGTTCCCCACCGCTGTCATCGAAATGCAACATAGCGGCAAGCCGTTGATAAATCACGACCCGAGTTGCGAATGGGCGTGCGGGCCCAGCCCGAAGAAAATGGCCCGCCGCGGGTGGGGAACCGGGGCGGGCCAGTTTCAGTGCCGCGGCGCCCTATTGCGCCTTCGGCCCTCTGGTTATTTCAGGCCTATTCGGCTTCCTCGAACATCTCGACCGCATTGGCTGCGGTTGCCGACAGGCGCACCGTGTCGCCGTCGACCGCGGCCACGAGGCCGGCGGGAAGGTAGTGATGCTTTGCGCCCTGGCCGTCCTCGGCCTGCGGGCTGTCGCTCTTCGTCAATTTGATGCGTTCGCCGTCGAGATGATCGACGGTCCCGACATGGACGCCGTCGGCGCCGACGACATTCATATGTTCCTTGATTGCGCTATGGTCGTGCTCGGCCATGATCTTTCTCCTCGCTGCCAAAATCCTTTTACGCGCTTCGGCGCAATTCGATCCACGGCATGCGGCGGGCCGGGTTCAAATCCGGTTGGTCTTGCGCGGCCCGCGCGGCGCGCTAGCGTGAAGCCATGTCGATCCGCCTTGCTCTCGCCGCTCTCGCAACTGCCATCGTCGTACCGCTGCCCGCGCTCGCCTGTTCGCCCGCGCCCGGGTACCGCGTACCGACGAACATCGAGCTGACGGCGGAGGCCGACTTGATCCTGCTCGCCCGGGTCGAAGATGGCACGCCGCCCGGCGGCGACGTCCAGCCCATGCACGTCCGCATTCACCCGATCGCCGCACTGAAGGGCGATATCGCCGATGCGCCGACAATACTGCCGATCGGTCTCGCCAGCGGCGAATGGGCGGTGCCGAGCAATCCCTACGAACTTCAGCATGCACACCCGGTCGCCTATATGGGCGGCTGTTTCCGGTATATGGTCCCGCGCGGCTCGCGGCTGCTCTTCTTCCTCGACCGGCGCGATGGGCAATGGGGTCCCGCCGGCGGCCCGTTCAGTCGCTGGGCAGAGGACGTATTGACCGACGACGCACCCTGGCTGCGAGCGGTGCGCTTCTATCTCGAAGTGCAAGCCCTGCCCGAGAACCGGCGCGCCGACGCGCTCGCGGAGCGGCGCGATGCACTGAGGTCGCATACCGGCGATCCGGTCGCGCAGCGTCTGGCCGACGACATCGACCGTCAGCTTGCCGGCCCGAACGAGCCGCTGCGCGCCGAGTTGCCGCCCGCTCCGGAAAACGAGTGAGCAGCCCTCAGCACCAGGGGCGGCGATAGCCTTCCCACCGCCGCGCCAGTCCGGCCGATACCAGCGTCGTCGCGACGCTGTCTCCCCCACGGGTGACGATGCGCAGCTTGCGGCCGTACCGGTCGCTGTCGCGCTCGATCCGCTGCAGGCTGAAGGGGCCGGCGTTAAGCCACGTCTGCAACCGGTCGGTTGCCGCACGTCCCAGCCTCGCTTCTTCGGCGCAGCGCGGCGGATGCGTTTCGGGCGTGTCGATGTCGGCGATGCGATATTTCTCCCCCGCGAACCAGAAGGTGTCGCCGTCGACGACGCAGTCGCGACCCCCGCCGCTGTGGCAAAAGCCGAAGTGCGCCGACAACGCATCCGCCCCCGACGCCTCCGCAAACCGGGCTGGATCGTGTCCAGCCGGGACCGCCGCGGGATACCATTGGAGCCAGCCGAACGTCGCCAGAAAGCCGCCAAGAAACGTCAGTCGCAGCCA
>CAZSMB010000060.1:1940-4092 GCA_964607625.1 uncultured Sphingopyxis sp.
ATTGGAGCCAGCCGAACGTCGCCAGAAAGCCGCCAAGAAACGTCAGTCGCAGCCAACCAGCGAGCCCCGTATCGGTGCGGGCGCGGCGCATCGGACTCCGCGCTCGATATCGCGGCCGAAGGCCGTGCCGCGGTGAAAGCAAAGAGGGATCGGCCATCGGGCCGGCCATGCCACCCCTCCCTTACCGAAACCCCAACGACCGTGACCGAAATGCCGGCTTCCGGCGGTAAGACGATCCGCTGCGACGCCATTTTGATCGAGGTCAATGTCGCCCCGCCGTCCGTGCTTCAAAAGGGGGCGAACCGAACCGCAGGAGGTCCGCCATGCCGATCGAATTGATGCAAGCACCCGTCGTGATTTTCGGGCTGATGATGGTCAGCTTCATGCTGATCCTCGGCCCGCTGGCGATTTTCGACGCGGTCCGCGACCGGCGCGGATCCTGAACCCGCCCGCACCGGGACCGGCATCGACCAGCCGTACGCTTAAGGCCCGGCCTCTATGACCGCGCGTCCGGTTCAGGGCGCGCCGCGTGGTTCGTCGTCTTCGATCCCGCCGGGGCCAAGCTCGCCATCCTCGTCATCGTCGCTGCGCTCGCCGCGATAGGCATCCATGTCGATGCGACCCGAATGGTCCATCTGGCGCATGTGGTCGACCAGATCCTGCGCATCGTCGGTTTCGCCGCGCGCGGGGGTCTTGTCGGAATCTTCGAGCGCGCGTTCGGTCCGGGCGTCGTCGGCGACGCTTTGCGCCTGTGCCGGGTCGTCGCGCTGTTCGCGGTTGATCGCCTCGGGTGCATCGGGATTCCGGGGATCGGCTGCGCGGGGCGTGCGATTGTCGTCGGTCATCGGGGGGCTCCTTTCGTCTGCCTCCCCAACGCGCGGGCGACCCGCGCGGTTGCTCAGGCGGCGTCCGCCAGCACCTTGCGCTCGATCACCCGGATGAAGACTTCGGGGTCCTGCGCCCCGGGAACGAGCATGCGCCCATCGAGGATGAACGCGGGCACGCCGGTGATATTCTGGTCGGTCCAATAGGCTTCTTCGACCCGCACCATTTCGGCATAATCGTCGCTCGCCAGAATTGCCGCGGCGCGCGCGCTGTCGAGTCCGACGGAGGCCGCGACATCGGCGAGCACGCCGTGGTCGCTCACATCGCGATTGTCGGTGAAATGTGCGCGAAACAACGCCAGCTTCAACGCGGTCTGCACCCCCGTCGCCGCCGCCTGATCGGTGCTCTCGAGTGCCCCCGCCCACGTGAGCAGGCGATGCGCGTCGAAGCTGTTGCGCATACGAAAGGCCGGCCCGCGATTGAAGGTAAAGCCCAGATCCGCCGCGACCGCCGCCATCTTGCCGCTGTTGGCGCGCGACTGGTCGGCGGTGATGCCATATTTGCGCCGGACATGCTCGGCCGCGTCCTCGCCCTCGGGCGGCATGTCGGGGTTCAGCTCGAACGGGTGCCATTGCACCCGGAAATCGAGCCGACCGGCGAAGTGCGCCATCACCTTTTGAAAGCGCAGCCAGCCAATGATGCACCAGGGGCACATTACGTCGGATACGATATCGACCGAGAGTCGCGGCATCGCAGGATCGCTCATGTCAAAACTCCTCGCGCGCCGCGGCATCACGGGCGCGTTCAATCGGGCGGCGAGCGCCGGTCCTTGCCCGAGCGCCGGTCGCCCTTGCGGCGTTCCGGCCCGGTATAATCGGGATCGTCGGCCACGCGCCGGTCCTTTTTCCGCCGGTCGGCGTCGCGCTTGTCTTGGTCCATCGGCATCGTCGTTCCTCCCCACTCAAAGGACATCGGATGCGACCCGATATACAGTAACTCACACTATAGGGTAAAACACAAGCTATCCACGATCCACCACGCCGCCCCCGCACTCACGCAGCGGCGGGCCGCGACAGGATGCGCCAGCTTGCGAGCATCAGCAGCGTCGAGAGCGCCTCGACGATCATAGCCTGAACGATGCCCCCGTTGACGAGATCGCCGCTGGCGATACCAATCAATCGCCCTACCAGCGCCGTGCCGTAAAGTGCCGCGGGCACCAGCAGCGCCCCGCGCCACGCCGGCAGCAACGCGCCGATCGCGGCGCCGGCCGCAGCGACGAGGAAAAAGGCCGACAGGTCGGCCCGCACCGTATTCGCCGCCGCACCCT
>CAZSMB010000060.1:4192-14979 GCA_964607625.1 uncultured Sphingopyxis sp.
GCGACGAGGAAAAAGGCCGACAGGTCGGCCCGCACCGTATTCGCCGCCGCACCCTCGACCCCGATGCCAAAGGTGGCGGTATAGCTCGACGGATCGATGATTCCGCGAATACCGACGATAAAGAAGAGCGCCGCCCACAACAATATGGCGCCACGCAAAACCCAATTGACCATGATGTCCCTCCCTGTTGCGGGAAGGCTGCGTCATCGGCGCGCAAGATTCAATCTATTCCGTCGACGGGCCTGCAAATGTTTCTTCGATCCAGCCGCCGCCGAGCACGCGACTCGGTTCCGCCGCATCATAGAGTACGGCCGCCTGTCCCGGCGCAACGCCATATTCGGGGGCCGCGAACACCAGCCGATCGCCCTCCATGTGCGCGGGCACCGGCTTTGCCATGCTGCGCACCTTCGCCAGTACCGACCGCCGCTCGACGCCGGCAAGCCAGTTCGCCTCGCCGAGCCGGGCCGCCGAAACCGCGAGCGCGCGCCGCGGCCCGACGACCACGCGCTTCGTATCCGCTTCGAGGCGTACGACATAAAGCGGTTCGGCCTGGCCACCGATGTCGATTCCGCGCCGCTGGCCGACGGTATAGTGGATCAACCCCTTGTGCACCCCGAGCACCGTGCCATCCACATGGACGATATCGCCCCGGTCCTCGGCGTCGGGCCGCAGCTTGCGCACCAGCCCGGCATAATCGCCGTCGGGGACGAAACAGATATCCTGGCTGTCGGGCTTGGCCGCGACGCCCAGACCCAGATCGCGTGCGATTTCGCGCACCGCGCTCTTTTCCATCCCGCCGAGCGGGAAACGCAGGAAATCGAGTTGCTCCCGCGTCGTCGCGAACAGGAAATAGCTCTGGTCGCGCGCCGGATCCACCGCTCGGTGCAGTTCGGGCCCCGCCGGGCCCGTCGCGCGCCGGACATAGTGGCCGGTCGCGAGGCAGTCGGCGCCAAGGTCGCGTGCGAGCTGGAACAAGTCGGTGAACTTCACCCCCATGTTGCAGCGCACGCACGGAATCGGCGTCCGCCCCGCGAGATATTCGTCGGCGAACTGGTCGATCACCGTATCGCGAAAGCGGCTTTCATGGTCATAGACATGATGTGCGAAGCCCAACCGGTCGGCGACCGCGCGCGCGTCGCGAATATCCTGCCCGGCGCAACAGGCACCGACGCGCTTCGCCTTGGCGCCGTGGTCGTAGAGCTGGAGCGTGACCCCGATCACCTCTGCGCCCGAGCGCGCGGCGAGCGCGGCGACGACGCTCGAATCGACGCCGCCGGACATGGCGACGACGATTCGCCGATCCTTCATCGGTTCGGCGAGCTGGAAATCGCCGAGTCGCGCGGGGGCAAGGAGAGTTGTCATCGTGGCGGCCATCTAGGGACGATGGTCGCCAAATGCCAGCTTTTCGGGGCTTTCGTCAAAATATTGACGCATCTTAAGCTTCGCTAACGAGTGCTGAAACAGGCATTTACGGGACTTTAGGCGCTTGGCGCTAGACCAGCCTGCATGAACCTTGCCGCGTCCAACCTTCCGCGCCTCGACCGCGCTGCCAGCCTGTCGGAGCCCGGCTTCGACATCATCCTGGCGGTGTCGAGCGCGCGACAGGCCGCCTTGCCGACCGTGCGCCTGTTGCGCGCACGGGCGCATCGCGATTCGCACGCGGCAAGCGTTAACGCACTATGCGAAATGCTGGGCGGAAATGCGGGTGGGGCCCGTTCCGTCGACCCGGGGCCGGCCCGCTTCTTCGATCTGTCCGATCGGGAAACCGGTCTGTCCGAAACCATGAACAGCCCGTTTACCAGAGGGTTTCAGCCGATGTTGAACCCCTCTCATATAGACCAGCGGCTGTCGGTCGAACCGATCCCCCCCGTCGAAGACTATATGGAATGACTATGATCGAGAACCAGAAAATCCGCCCCGCCCAGGTCATCGGGCCGCTCGGCGAGCCGCTGACGCTCGATTCGCTGCCGCCGCCCACCACCACGCGCTGGGTCGTGCGCCGCAAGGCCGAGGTGGTCGCCGCGGTCAGTGGCGGCCTGCTCACGGTGGACGAAGCCTGCGAACGCTATGGCCTCAGCCTCGAGGAGTTCGCGAGTTGGCAACGATCGATCGATCGTAGCGGTATGCCGGGCCTGCGCGTCACGCGGATCCAGCACTATCGCGATCTGTATGAGCGCCAACAGCGTTTCTGAGCATCACTCAACATATCTCCGAAAGAGGGCGCTTCGGCGCCTTCTTTTTTGCCCGGCGTCCGAAATGGGGCGCTAAACCACAGAAATAATCTTTTAAATCCAGCGATTTGACGATTTTGTTGCAACCCCCGGGTTCACCCCGCGTTAAGGCCGGGAGTAATCAAGGGAGACACTCAAATGCGCAAGATTATCATTACCCTTTCCGCCGCTTCGGCGCTCGCGCTGGGCGCCTGCCAGAGCCCGCAGGCCGACCAAGTCGAGGATCAGGCCGAAGCCCAAGCCGACGCTATCGACGCTCAGGCCGATTCCATGCCCGAAGGCCCGGCGCAGGACGCGATGGAAGAAAAGGCCGACAAGGTCGAAGAAATGGGCGAGGAAAAGGCCAACCAGATGGACGACAACGGCGAAATCGCCCCGTCCGAGAGCGGTATGGGCGACACCCAGACCAAGCAATAAGCCTTTCCTCTCCGATACGAACAAAAGGGCGTCGGCGGCCAGTCCCCGGCGCCCCTTTTCGTGCATTCTACGCGCCGGCGTCGAGGGCCCGGAAGACGTCCTGCACCCCGCGCGCCGCGCGGTCGCAGCGCAGCGCCTCGACACCTGCCGCCACGTCGAGTCGATATTCGGCGACCCCCGCCGATTCCCGAGCCCAGCGCGCCGCAAGCGCGCGTACCAATCGTACCGCGGCCCTGTTCTCTGACAGGATATGCACATCGAGTTCGGCGATCCCCTCGGCTCGGCACTGGATCAGCAGCGCGGCGGACATCATCCGCGCCAGACCCTGCCCATGAAAGGCATCGACCACCGCGACCGAATATTCGCCAATCGGACCGTCGGCGCGGTGCCGCACCGCATGGACCGCCCCGATCGCCGGCCGGCCTTCGCATTCGGTGCAGATCGCACCCCAGGCGATATGATCGTGCCCGTCGACGTCGACGAGCCGCTCGACAACATGGTCGGGCGGCATCGGGGCAGAAGAGAAAAAGCGCAGATAGCGCGATTCCGCCGACAGGGTCGCGATGCCGGCGCGGAGCAGCGGCTCGTCGTCGCGCGAGATCGCGCGCAGGCACACGGCGGTGCCGTCGTTCAGGACGCTGTGCACTTCGATACCGCCGAGCGGTGGAGCCGCCTTGCTCGCCATCGCCCTTTCTCCGGCCGTTCGCTATAATCGATGGGATAGAGCCGCGACGCTGCGGGAACAAGGGCAGGAGGGAGGAACGATGGCCAATACGTCATGGGAGCGGCGCCGGCTGTTGCTGGCAGCCCTGGCGGCAACGATGCTTCCGTCGGCGGCAGCTATCCCCTCGAGGCGAGAGCGCACCGGTTTCGGCATCCAACTCTGGATGGTGAAGGATATTCTGGCCAGCGATCCCGCCGCCACCTTGAACGCAATCGCCCGGGCGGGCTTCGCGTCGGTCGAGTTGGCCGGTTGGCCGCACACCGACCGCGCGGCCTTCGCCGAACTGCTTGCCGACAGCGGCCTGACCTGCCGCTGCGCCCATCTACCGATCCTGCTGGCCAATGATGACGAATTGCCGAGACTTCTGGACGAGGCCTCCGCCTTCGGCCTCACCCACCTCTTCGCCCCCGTACCGGGCTTTCCCCAGGTCGGATATCTGCCAGCGGAGCAGCGGGCGGCAGCACTCTTCGCACGCTCGCTCTCCGCCGACGATTGGCGCTGGAATGCGGAACGGCTCAACATCGTCGCCGATCGCGCAGCAACGCACGGCCTCGCGGTCGGCTATCACAACCACAACATCGAATTTGCCACCCTGGACGACGGGACGACACCGTTCGCCCTGCTGCTGGCGCATAGCGACCCGGCGAAAGTGCATTTCGAACTCGACGTGGGCCATGTGATGCTCGCCGGCGCCGATCCATTCGCCCTCCTGGCCGATCATCCCGGCCGCTTCCGCGCCGCGCACCTTAAACAATGGCAGCGTCCGTTCGTGCCGCGAACCCGGCTCGACCTCCCTGCGTCGAGCGATTTCGATACCGGTTTCGACTGGTCGCGCTGGCTGGACGCCGCGCAAGACGCGGGCATCGTTCATGTCTTTGCGGAGCGCGACAATCTCCCTGCGGGGGACCAGCTTCGGGCGATGCAGCAGGCCGGACTATTTTTCGGATCGATCCGGCCGCGCGCCGGCTACGGTCAAGGCGCCGGCGCATCCCGCGCCAGGGCGCGCGCCTCGGCAAGCGCGGGATAGGTGCGCGGCAGGTCTCCGACAGCGCGGAGCGCCGCCAGGCACGCTACCCCGTCGCGGCGGCTTGCCGTTTCATCGCCGCGCGCCAGGGCGATCCGCGCCGCCAGGCAATGCAGCCGCGCCCGCCACGGATGTCCGCCGGCAAGGCCGCTGCGGTTCATGGCGACTTCGGCCCGCTGCCTTTCGCGCTCGGCTTCGCCGGGGCTGCCGAGCGCAGCAAACGTGCGTGCCCAGCGCATGTGGAACCGCACCGCGCGCCCGTCGCGCCCGTAAAGGACGCGGGCGCCCGTCGCGCGCGCCTCGCGCAGCAATGTCGTCGCCCGCTGCGTATCGCCCGCCTGCGCCTCCGCAAGCGCCAGATCGCTGGCGACCTCAAGCGTGTGAAGATGGTCGGCTCCGAGCGCGGCGCGATAGCGTGGCAGCAGGCGGCGCAACCGGTCACGCGCCGGCGCCGGCTCGCCGCGCGACAGGTCGGCAAGCGCCATTCCGTATGCCTGCACGTCGGCCGGTGCGGCGCCAGATCCCCCGGCAAAAACAGCCTGCGCCGCGTTGAACTGACGCTCGCCGGCGGCATATTCGCCGATCGATACCAGATAGAGGCCATAATCATCATGCGCGCGGGCCGTCAGCGGGTGACGCGTGCCGTTCAGGGCTTCGCGCATTGCGAGCGTCCGTCGAAACGACGCATCGGCTGCCCCGAAACGGGCAAGCTTCGCGTCAACGAGCGCGGAGAACCATTGCACATCGACGCGTTCGCCCGCCGTCAGCACGGCGTCGTCCGCCGCGACCGCGTCGAGCAAGGTCGCGCTGCGGCCGTAGTCTCCGATTTCGTAGAGCAGCTTCGCCCGCGCCAGCCTTGCGGCCGCGCGCTGCCGCATATTTCCATGTCGCGCGGTGCGCTCGGCATGGGCGCACGTCGGTTCGGCAAGCCGCGTATCGCCCGCGCGGCGCAGGGCATTGCAAAGAGCGATGTCGATCGGCAACGTCTTGGCGTCGTCGTAGCCATAGAGCTGCGCCGCCAGCGTCCGCGCGCGGTCGAGATGGAGCACCGCCTTTTCATGGTCACCCCAGCCGGCATAGGCGTTGGCGATCATGCGATGGACGGTCACGCGCGTCGCCGGGTCGTCGCGCAGGCGCGTGTTCATCGTCGCCGCGGCGCGTTCGACCGCACGATGCAGCGAGATGTCCCGCTCGGCCAGCGTGGCACCGTCGGCAGGGGCCAGCAGGTCAGACGACAGGAAGGCGACCAGCGCCTCGCTCTCGCGAACCTCCTCATCGGCACGCGCCCGTGCCGCGTGCGCCGCCAGCACCGCCGCGACCGTCATCACGACGCTCGCGGCGAGCGCCGCCATGCCAGCGGTAGTCGCAATCCGCCGGCGGTCGCCGAACAGCCGGCGCCGCCACCGCACCGGGCCACGGCGCCGCAGCGGTTCGACCGCGCCGGTCAGCCGATAACCGCTGCCATAGACGGATTCGATCCGCTGCCCTTCAGGGCCGAGCGCCAGCCGCAAACGACCGATCGCCTTGGTCAGCGAATTTTCGTGAACGATCCGTCCGGCCCAGCCCGCGGCGAGCAGGTCGTCGCGACCGATCGGCTGGCCCGCCCGCGCGAGCAGGGTGGCGAGCAGCGCGGCACATGGCCGGTCGAGCTCGACGCGCTGTCCCTCGACGGTCAGATCACCCGTAACCGCGTCGAAATCGACGCCGCCGAACCGCCACCGGCCGCTTTCGGTTCCCGCCTCCCCCATGTCCCGGCGCTACCGCAAGGCGCGCCGCGCGTCTATGGTACGGCTCCGCCCGCATCCTGCGCCAGGTCGGGCAGAATGAAGGCATAAAGCCCCTCGGGCGTGACCGCGACCCCCTGTCCGCCATTCTGCGCGAGCAGGTCGCGCTGCGCCGTCGACGTCAGGATCGTATAGAGATAGAAGGGCGTCACGTCGCCGCGTGCGCGCATCGCCTTGACCAGCTCAATCCCCGCCAGCGGTTCGCCGCCTCGCCCCATGTCGGATATCACGGCGTCATATTTATACATGGCGAGGAGCTTCAGCGCGTCGGCGCTCGAGGTCACGTCATAGACCGCGACCTTGTGCGCGACGAAAAAGCGCCGCTCCTCGACATTGTTTTCTGGATGGTCGTCGACCCACAGGATCCGCCCGGTGACGTCCGCCGGTTCGCCGATCTTGAGCGCCTCCTCCCGCGCCGCGGCGCTGCCGCCCTGGCGGTCCCACAGCAACGCGCCCGTCGCCGCAAGCGCGAACAGCAAAAGCAGGATGACACCGGGCATGAGCCAGCGCCGCCGTCCCGCATCGCGTTCGGCGGCATCCGCCGCGACCGGGACCGCCGCGCCGATGCCCGCGTCGGCATTCAGGCGATAGCCGACGCCATAGATCGCCTCGATCCGCTTGCCGTCCTCGCCCAGCGCCTGACGCAACCGCGCGATCGCCTTGGCGAGCGAATTTTCGTGAACGATGCGGCCGGGCCACCCGGCTTCGAGCAGCCGGTCCTTGTCGACGGCCTCGCCGGTCTTCGCGATAAGCAGCAACAGGATCGAAAGCGCGCTGCGGTCGAGGTCGACCGGCGCCCCGGCGACGCGGGCGACCCCCGCCGCTTCGTCATATTCGAACGCCCCAAAACGCCATATGCCGCGATCCGGCATCCGTCCCCCCTGCGACCCGCCAGCGAGACGTAGCGACGGCGGAGCAGCGACTCCCCCATCCCACGACCCTGCTCATATTTTCGCGAGGCTTTGCGCCAGCGTCAATGTCGAAGATGGACCGAAACAGGACAATTGTTGTCAGAAGTTGTTGGGACGGCGCAATTTTACCTTTGGCGCGAAGGCGGTTGCGGCCTGGCCGGCGGGAGCGGTGCCGCCGAACGGCTCCGCTCCCGCGCCCCCTTTTCGCGCGCCGCTAGAAGTTCACCCGCGCGGTCAGGCGGATGTCGCGCCCGGCGAGCGGCGCATAATCCTTCAGGAAGCTCGCATGGCGCCGCGCATCGACGTCGAAGATATTGTTCGCCGACAGCGCGAAGCTCAGCGGGCGGTCGGTGCCCCACGGCCGGAAATTGATCTCGGCATTGACCATCGTATAGCCCTTCGTCGGGGTTTCGAAGGTCGAGATGCGATCCTGGTCGTCGACCCACTCGACCTCGCCGCGCACGTCGATCTTGGTCGAATTGACTGCGAGCCCTCCGAGCAGGCGCAACGGCGGGATGCGCGGCGCGGCGCCGATGCCGACGATCCGCGCATGGGTATAATCGGCGAGCCCGTCGGCGACGATTTCCGCGTCGCCGAGCTTCGCGAGGGTCAGCGACCCCTGCACCTCGAACCCGTAATAGCGCGCATCGGCCTGGCTGAACTGATAGACGGGAAGCCCGTCCTCGATTTCGCCGGTCAGATCGTCGTAGATGAAGTTCGAGAACCAGGTGTGATAGGCGGAGGCTTCGAACGTATATCCCGTCCCCTGCCCGCGCAGCACGCCCTCGACGCTCCATGCCTTTTCGAGCTTGAAGTCGGGATTGCCGATCTCGAACGCTTCGGTTCCCGCGTGCGGACCGTTGGCGAACAGTTCCTCGGCGGCGGGGGTCCGCTCGGTCCGCGACACGTTGACGCCGAAACGCCAGTCGCCGGCAAGGCGATAGGAGGCGCCGAGCGAGCCCGAGAAGGAGTTGAAGCTGCGATCGCCGGCAAAGAATTGCGGCTGGTCGGGCGTCGGCTTGGCGCTCAGGCTCGTATGCTCGAACCGGGCGCCCGCCTCGACCTTCAGCCGGTCGAAATCGAGCTGCTGCAACGTGAACAGGCCCCATTGCCCGGTGCTGTTCTTGGGCAGGAACGCTTCCTCGCCCACGACATTGAAGTCGCGGGTATAGAATTGTGCACCGGTCGCGCCCGACCACGCGCCGCGCTTCGCCTGCGTCAGCTCCAGCCGGCCCTCCATGCCCTTGTTGTAAAAGGTCGTGCCGACCGCGCCGTCTTCCTCCAGCTCCGAATGCTGATAGTCGGCATAGCCGTAGCGCAGCTTGATCTTGTCGATCAGGCCGCCGTTCGCATCGACCTCGGCGCGCGCGTCGATGCGGTCCTGTGCCAGGCTGAGCCGCGGGCCTTCCTGCTCCTGGCCCGGTTCGGTCGCAAAGCGGATCGGCACGCCATAAAGGCTGTCGTAATGGCTGTAGGCGATGCCCAAGCTGCCGCCCTCGCCGATATAGGCGATGCCGGCGCCCGCGGTCCACGTCTTCGCCGCACTATTGGGCAGCTTGCCGCGCACCGCGGCATTGGCGGCGAAGTCAACCGGCTCTTCCTCGTCGGGATCGATCGGCAATCCGGCCGATTCGAGCGCCTGCGCGCGCAGCTCGGGGGTCAGCGCATAGCCGCCGATCCGCATGTCGTCGGACTTCATATAGCTGCCGTCGGCGTGGACGACGAGATGATCGGTCAGCGGCACGTCGACCGCGCCCGCGACCGAGCGTTCCTTCGCCGCGGTGCCATAGGTCGCGATCGCGCCGACATGCACCGGCTCGTCGGGCACCTCGGTCGGGATGCGCTTGTCGAGCACGTTGACGACACCGCCGATCGCCGACGAACCATAGAGCAGCGACTGCGGTCCGCGCAGCACCTCGATACGGTCGGCAAGCAACGGGTTGACCACGGTCGCATGGTCGGCCGACGTATTCGACACGTCGATCGAGCCGATGCCGTCGGTCAGCACGCGGACGCGCTCGCCCTGCAGGCCGCGCAGCACCGGGCGCGAAGCGCTCGGGCCGAACGAGGTCGCCGACACGCCCGGCGTGCGCGCCAGCGTCTCGCCGATCGAGGGACGCAGCTTCTGCGTCAGCTCGGCGCCCTCGACCACGGCGACCCCCGACAGCATGTCCTGCCGCGCTGTCGGCAGCACGCCGGTCACCACGATGTCGCGGCTCGGCTCGGTGTGATAGCTGTCGTCCTGATCGGCAGCGGTGGCGTCCTGGGCGTGGGAGAGAGTGGCAGCGCCCGTCATCGCGATCATCGCGCAGCCGGCCCGCAGAAGGATCATCCGCATGAATGCTTCCCCTAATATGTTATGATATAAAATAGTATGCGCCCGCCGCCGCAGCGCGACCGGCGAGGGTCCCGCTACGCCTTTCATGCAGATGTTACAACATCACATTGCTCGTTTCGACGCCGCAAAGCCTCGCTTCGTCGCAGCACCCGCGCATCAGGCCGCGCAAATGCGCCCAAAAACCGCGCCGCCACAATTTCCGCGTTCCCACAGAAATCCTATTTGGTTCTCTATATAGGCCTTAACAAACCAAGCGCGAAGCATCCATTCCGCAAGAGATGGGCCGCTGGTTACTAAGCATCATCCCCCATCCGCAGCGCGGCGATGAACGCCTCCTGCGGGATGTTCACATTGCCATATTCGCGCATCCGCTTTTTGCCCTCTTTCTGCTTTTCCAGCAGCTTCTTCTTGCGGGTCGCGTCGCCGCCGTAGCATTTCGCGGTCACGTCCTTGCGCAGCGCGGCGATGGTTTCGCGGGCGATCACCTTGCCGCCGATCGCGGCCTGGATCGGGATCTTGAACATGTGGCGCGGGATCAGGTCCTTCAGCCGCTCGCACATGCCGCGGCCGCGGGCCTCGGCGCTCGCGCGGTGGACGATCATGGAGAGCGCGTCGACCGGCTCGTTGTTGACGAGGATGCTCATCTTGACGAGGTCGCCGGGGCGATGGCCGATCTGGTGATAGTCGAACGACGCATAGCCGCGAGAAATGCTCTTCAGCCGGTCGTAAAAGTCGAACACCACCTCGTTGAGCGGCAGTTCATAGGTGATCTGCGCGCGGCCGCCGACATAGGTCAGGTTCTTCTGGATGCCGCGGCGGTCCTGGCACAGCTTCAGGATCGGCCCCAGATAATCGTCGGGGACATAGATCACCGCCTCGATCCACGGCTCCTCGATCTCCTCGATGCGGTTGGGGTCGGGCATGTCGGCGGGGTTGTGCAGCTCCATCTCGGTCGGGCCGCCCTCCTTCGACCGCGCGAGCTTCAGCTTGTAGACCACCGACGGCGCGGTGGTGATCAGGTCGAGGTCATATTCGCGGGTCAGCCGCTCCTGGATGATCTCGAGGTGGAGGAGGCCCAGGAAGCCGCAGCGAAAGCCGAAGCCCAGCGCGGCGCTCGTCTCCATCTCGAAGCTGAACGACGCGTCGTTGAGGCGCAGCTTGTGGATGCTCTCGCGCAGCTTCTCGAAGTCGTTGGCGTCGGTCGGGAACAGGCCGCAGAAGACGACGGGCTGGGCTTCCTTGAACCCCGACAGCGGCGCCGCGGCGGGACGCTTTGCATCGGTCACCGTGTCGCCGACGCGCGCCTGCGCGACGTCCTTGATCTGCGCGGTGATGAAGCCGATCTCGCCCGGGCCGAT
>CAZSMB010000061.1:0-14921 GCA_964607625.1 uncultured Sphingopyxis sp.
CCATCAGCGCCTTGAGGTCCGCCGCCACGTCGGTGGTTTCGGGGACATCGGTCAGTTCGGGCTGCTGCGGTGTCGGGACGTGCGGCCGGTCATAGAGCGGCGCGTCGTCGGCGAGCGGCGCAAGCGGGATGTCGCAGACGACCTCGCCATGATGTTCCAGCACCATGCGGCCGGTGTCGGTGACGGTGCCGATGACCGCGAAGTCGAGCTCCCATTTCTCGAAGATCGCCTTCGCAAACTCTTCCTTGCCGGGGCGCAGCACCATCAGCATGCGCTCCTGGCTTTCCGACAGCATCATCTCATAGGCGGTCATGCCCGTTTCGCGCTGGGGCACGTCGTCCATCTTGAGGTGGAGGCCGACCCCGCCCTTCGACGCCATCTCGACCGACGACGACGTCAGTCCGGCCGCGCCCATGTCCTGGATCGCGACGATCGCATCCGACGCCATCAGTTCGAGGCAGGCCTCGATCAGCAATTTTTCGGTAAAGGGGTCGCCGACCTGCACCGTCGGGCGCTTTTCCTCGGCATCCTCGCCGAAGTCGGCGCTCGCCATCGTCGCGCCGTGGATGCCGTCGCGGCCGGTCTTCGAGCCGACATAGACGATCGGATTGCCGATGCCCGATGCCGCCGAATAGAAGATCTTGTCCTGCTCGGCGACGCCGACGGTCATCGCGTTGACCAGGATATTGCCGTCATAGGCCTTGTGGAAATTGACCTCGCCGCCGACGGTGGGAACGCCGACGCAATTGCCATAGCCGCCGATACCGTGAACGACGCCCGAGATCAGATGCTTCATCTTCGGATGGTCGGGGCGCCCGAAGCGCAGCGCATTGAGGTTCGCGACCGGCCGCGCGCCCATGGTGAACACGTCGCGCAAAATGCCGCCCACCCCGGTCGCCGCGCCCTGATAAGGTTCGATGTACGACGGGTGGTTGTGGCTCTCCATCTTGAAGATGGCGGCGAGTTTCTTCCCGCCTTCGCCTTCGCCGATGTCGATGACCCCCGCATTTTCGCCGGGGCCGCAGATCACCCAGGGCGCTTCGGTCGGCAGTTTCTTCAGGTGGATGCGCGAGCTTTTGTAGCTGCAATGCTCGGACCACATGACCGAGAAGATGCCGAGTTCGACCAGATTGGGCTCGCGCCCGAGAGCGTGCAGGACGCGGTCATATTCTTCCGGAGACAGGCCGTGATCGGCGACGATCTCGGGCGTGATGACGGAGGCGGGCGCGGCAGCAGTCTGAGTCATGGCGCGCCTTTAGCGTTGCGCGCGCGATAGGAACAGACCCCATGTGGCCGAAAAGGGCCGCATGGGGTCCGAAACCTGTCCGGCTCAGCGCGACGCGAGGGTGGTCGCGGGCTGGTCGAGCGGTTCGACGTCGCGCAGCGAAAAGCTCACCTGCTGCGATCCGACCGTGCCGCGCACCCGATGCTCGCCGACGCGGAGCTTGAACGGCTTGCCCGAACGTTCTTCGACGCCGCGGATCACGCGATAGCCATCGGCCTCTTCGACGACATAGCTGTAGACGTGGCCGTCATGCTCGAACCGCTGCGGCGCGGCGTCTTTGGCGTGGGCGACAGGCGCCAGCACGGCGAGGCCGAGCGTGGCGGGGAGGATAATGGATTTCATGGTGCAAGTCCTTGTTTAATTGAACAAAACTTGCCTTTAAGCCCCTCTTGTATTGTGCGGTGCAGCATGACGACCTCGCCGCGGCGGGGCAATTGCAAAAAATCGAACCGGGATTTCGTGGGTGGCGTCAGCCGCGGGGCATGAAGGTCAGCACCAGCCAGGCGGCCGCACCCGCCGCCAGACCGGTGGCGACCGTGCCCCATGCGATGTCGAGCAGGGTGACCTTGGTCGACCAGATCTTCATCGTCGCATGGTTGGTCAGGTCGTAGGTCATGTAGCAGAAGAAGCCGAACAGCGCCCCCCATTGTGCAGCAACCTGCCACTTGCCCGCTGCGAGTGCCGGGGCGATCGCGAATATCTGGATTCCCAGCATGTAGAGCGCGTAGAAGACCAGCGCGGGAACGGGGCGCCAGCCCTCCATCAAGAGCGGGCCGATCGCGGGGCGATAGACGGCCGGCACCATTTTGCCGAGCCAGATCGCGTCGAGCAGGCCGAACAGGATGGCGGTGGCGATATAGGCGGCGGCGAACTGGAGTGTCATGCCGCCACCTCCGGCGAGCACGAGTTTCGCCCGCGGCCCGCCCACCAGGCTGAGAGCGCGAGAACCGCATAGGCGAAGAGCATCGTGGCGGGGATGGCGATCGAATAGGCGGCCTGTTTCGGGCCGAACCAGTCGATCGCCTGGAACAGGGCGAGCAGCCCGGCGAGGACCCACAGCCGGCCATTGCCGCGCTCGCCATGCGTCCGGCGGGCATAATAGAGGAGCGCGGCGCCGGCGAGCCCGATTTCGAGCGGCATTTCGATGGCCGGGTGGTTCCACAACCCGAAACCGAGCTTTGGCGGCGCACCGAACAGAGTGAGGTCGGGGATGTGGACGAGCATGTCGAGCAGCCAGTGCGACAGGACGACGACACCCGCGCCGATCGCGGCGGCGCGCCGCCGCGTCGCGGCCCAGACGATGGCGCCGAATATCAGGCCCCACAGTGCGGCACCGAGCAAGCTGTGGGTATAGGGCATGCGATAAAGGTCCATCGGGTTCATCGCGGTGATGCCGGGAACCACACGCATCGCTTCGGCTCCCGAAATCAGTAGCGCGGCGAAACCGATATCGACGAGTTGGGCCGCCACGAACAGCGTGCCGAGACCCGCGGCGCGGGGGCGTGTGGCGGCGACCAGCGCCGGCGCGAAATGGCCGATGAACATGGCCGGATGCTATCCGAGCGGTTCGCGACGTCAAGCTTGACCGCATGGGGGCGAAAGGGCCAAAGCAGGGCGATGACGGAAACTCCCGACACCGACACCGCCGCCGCTATCGCCTCGCTGTCGTTCGAAGCGGCGATGGGCGAGCTCGAAACGATCGTCCGGCGGCTCGAAAGCGGCGACGTCAGCCTCGAGGAATCGGTGGCGCTCTATGAGCGCGGGCACGCGCTGCGCGCGCATTGCGAAGCCCGGCTCGCGGCGGCGCAGGCGCGAATCGAACAGGTCGGCCTGGGGCCCGACGGCCAGCCGGCGGGAACCACGCCCTTCGGCGAAAGCTGACGCGTGGCGGCGCTCGTCGACGGCGATCCGGCGCAGGACAGCGCGGTGCTGCGCGCGGCGCAGGAAGAGATCGCGGTGGCGATCGACCGGCTGTTCGACCAGTTGCTTACCGTTCCCGCGGATCCGCGCGGCCCCCTCTATGGCGCGATGCGCCACGCCGCGATCGGCGGCGGCAAGCGGCTGCGTCCGCTGCTCGTTCGCGCGGCGGGCGACCTGTATCATGTCGACCGCGCCCTGTCGCTGCGGGTCGGCGCGGCGGTCGAAGCGATGCACGTCTATTCGCTGATCCACGACGACCTGCCGTGCATGGACGACGATGATCTTCGCCGCGGGAAGCCGACGGTACACAAGGCATTTGGCGAAGCGACCGCGGTGCTGGCGGGCGATTCGCTCCATGCACTCGCCTTCGAATGGCTGATCGACCCCGCGACGCACGGCGACCCCTTCGTCCGCGGCGAGCTGATCCGCGAACTCGCCCGCGCGGCGGGGCCGGCGGGCATGGCGGGGGGGCAGATGATGGACCTTGCCGCCGAAACCTCCGATTTCGACCTGCCCACCGTCACCCGGCTCCAGCAGCTCAAGACCGGCGCGCTGATCGGCTTTTCGGTCGAGGCGGGTGCGATTCTCGCGCGTATCCCCGACGAAGGACGGCGGCCGCTGCGCGGCTATGCCCGCGACATCGGGCTCGCGTTCCAGATCGCCGACGACATCATGGACGTCGAGGGCGACGAGGTGCTGGCGGGCAAGGCGCTGCACAAGGACGAGGCGGCGGGCAAAGCGACCTTCGTGACCTTGATGGGACTGGCGCGCGCGCGCGCGCAGGCGCAGTTGCTCGTCGAGCAGGCGATCGACCATCTCGCGAATTTCGGCGAAGAGGCGACGCTGCTGCGTGCGATCGCGCGCTATGTCGTGGAAAGGGACCGTTGATGCGCATTGGGGTTTATCCCGGAACATTCGATCCGATCACGCTCGGCCACATGGATATCATCCGGCGCGGGGCGAAGCTGGTCGACAGGCTGGTCATCGGGGTGACGACGAACATCACCAAATCGCCGCTGTTCGACGACGACGAACGGATCGCGATGGTGCGCCGCGAGGTGGCGACGATCGAAGGCGACATCCATGTCGTCGGGTTCAACGCGCTGCTGATGGATTTTGCCGAGCGCCAGGGAGCGACGGTGATCGTACGCGGCCTGCGCGCCGTCGCCGACTTCGAATATGAATATCAGATGGCGGGGATGAACCAGCAATTGAACGACCGGATCGAAACGGTCTTCCTGATGGCCGACGTCGGCTTGCAGCCGATCGCCTCGCGGCTGGTCAAGGAAATCGCCATATTCGGCGGCGATATCCACAAGTTCGTGACCCCCGCGGTGCGCGAGGCGGTGGTCGATCGCATCGCCGAGCGCGGGCTGCGGCAAGGCGACGACTGAGCCGATCATTGAGCGTTCAGCATTTTCCCGCTAGGGCGCGCCGGACGGGGCGCCAGACGGTTTTAGTGACAAAGGTCGACACGATATGAGATTCATCTTCCGCCCCCTGCTGACGACGGTGATGGCGTTCGGGTTGACGGCTGCGGCCGTAGCGCAGGAGGTGCCGTCGGCGCCGCCCCCCAACCCCGAGGATGCCACGGGGCAGCCGCCCGCCGAAGCACCTGCCGACGACGGCGAGGCGGCCCCCGCCCCGCCATCGCCGCCCAGCGATGCGCCCGCCGCCGATCCGGCGACAACCGAGGTGGCGCCGGTCGCTCCGGCGATGACGCCCGACCAGTATATGGGCAATCCCGAATATATGCTCGACCTCGACCTTTCGACCGGCGGCCGGGTGGTGATTCAGCTCTATCCCGATGTCGCGCCGAATCATGTCGAACGCGTCAAGCAACTCACGCGTTCGGGCTTTTACGACGGGGTGAAATTCCACCGCGTTATCGACGGTTTCATGGCGCAGACCGGCGACCCCACCGCAACGGGGCAGGGCGGGTCGGACCTTCCCGACCTGGCGGCCGAATTCAACGACCGCCCGCACCTGCGCGGGACGGTCGCGATGGCGCGCGCCAACGACCCGAACAGTGCGAACAGCCAGTTTTTCATCATGCTCCAGCCGCGATTCTCGCTCGATCACAATTATACGGTGTTCGGACGCGTCGTGTCGGGAATGCAATATGTCGATGCGATCCATAAGGGCGAGCCGCCGGCGGTGATGTCGCGGATGGTCCAGGTTTCGGTCGCCGCCGACAAGAAACCGATGCCGCCGGCATCGATGTTGACCGAGGACAAGCCCGCCGCGGCGTCGGATATCACCGCCGACGACTTGAACGCACCGATCCAGTAAGCCGCCCGGGACGCAGCGCGATGCGCGTCGACGACTTCGATTTCGACCTGCCGCCCGAGCGGATTGCGCTGCGCCCCGCGCGGCCGCGCGATGCCGCGCGCATGCTGGTCGTCGCGGCCGGCGCGATCGAGGATGCGGGGGTGCGCGACCTTCCGGCCCGCCTGCGCGCGGGCGACTGCCTCGTCTTCAACGATACGCGGGTCATCCCGGCGCAGCTCGAAGGGCGGCGAGGCGTTCGGGATGATGGCGCGCAGAGCGCACCGGGGGCAAAAATCGGCGCGACGCTACACAAGCGCGTCGACCTGCGGCGCTGGCAGGCCTTCGTCCGCAACGCAAAGCGGCTGCGGGTGGGCGAAACCGTCGATTTCGGCGCCGGGGTTTCGGCGGTCGCCGAGGATCGGCTGGCCGACGGCAGCTTCATCCTGGCCTTCGCGGGCGAAGAGCCGGTCGAAGTGCTGCTCGAACGCGCGGGCACGATGCCGCTGCCACCGTATATCGCGGGCAAGCGCGCGACCGACGACGCCGACCGCGCCGATTATCAGACGATGTTCGCGCGCGAGGACGGCGCGGTTGCGGCGCCGACCGCGGCCCTGCATTTCACGCCTCCGCTGCTCGATGCGCTGGCCGCCGCCGGAATCGCGACCGAAACGCTGACGCTGCACGTCGGGGCGGGCACATTCCTGCCTGTAAAGGCCGACGACACCGAGGATCATGTCATGCACGCCGAATGGGGCCGCATCGATCCGGAAACCGCGGCGCGCCTCAACGCTGTGCGGGCCCGGGGTGGGCGGATCGTCGCGGTGGGCACGACCAGCCTGCGCCTGCTCGAAAGTGCGGCGCGGGACGACGGCACGATCGCCCCGTTCGCGGGCGACACCTCGATTTTCATCACCCCCGGTTATCGCTTTCGCGCGATCGACGGATTGATGACCAATTTTCACCTGCCGCGTTCGACCTTGTTCATGCTGGTCAGCGCGCTGATGGGGCTCGACGTGATGCACGCCGCCTATGCGCATGCGATCGCCGGCGGCTATCGCTTCTACAGCTATGGCGATTCGAGCCTGCTGCTCCCCTGACCAGCCCGGTCGGGCCTGCTTTGGTCGTTTACAATATCGCAAGGGCTTGGAGTGCATAGCCTTTTAAGGGTTGGGACCAGCAAGAGTTATCGGGATGGAAATGCCGTCGAGGATCGACGCCAGCGACCCAGTGGAGGTCGCCGAAGAAGGTGGGCAGCGGGGCTTTTTCGGCAAGCTCGGATCGCGCATGGCGCGCGGGCGCGTCGATTCGGTCCCCGCTCTCGATACCCGCGAAGCCCTGCTCCTCCTGAAGAATTACGAGGAAAGCCGCGAAGGCTGGTTCTGGTCGACCGATGCCAAGGGGCGGTTGACCTATATCTCGTCGCCGATCGCGAGCGTGATCGGCCGGTCCGAGACGGCGATTCTCGGAAGTGCCTTTACCGACCTGTTCCTCCCTGCCGACAGCAATGGCGAACGGCAGCGCACCCTGCCGTTCCTGCTGACGCGCCAATCGAAGTTCGACAAATTGCCGCTACGGGCGGCGACCGACGGCGAAGAGCGCTGGTGGGCGGTTTCCGGGCGCCCGCATTTCGACGATAGCGGCAAATTTGCCGGCTATCGGGGCAGCGGCACCGATATCACGGCGCAGCGCCAGTCCGCCGAGGACGCCTCGCGCCTTGCGCTCTACGATTCGCTGACCGGCCTCGCGAATCGCTTTCATATCTCCAAGAAGCTCGATTCGACGCTCGCCGCCTTCGCGCAGCAGCAGCGCAGCTGTGCGATCATGCTGCTCGATCTCGATCGCTTCAAGCAGGTCAACGACACGCTGGGCCACCCGGCCGGCGACGCGCTGCTGAAGCAGGTCGCCGAACGGTTGCTAAAGATCGTCGGCGACAAGGAAATGGTCAGCCGCCTCGGCGGCGACGAGTTCCAGATCCTCCTCCCCGACCAGGAGGATCGCGGGGCGCTCGGCGACATGGCGAGCGAGATCATCGCCAGCCTGTCGCAACCCTATTCGGTCGAAGGCAGCCGCTGCATCATCGGTGCGTCGGTCGGGGTTGCGATCAGCCCCTTCGACGGGATGAGCAGCGATGACCTGGTGCGTAACGCCGATTTGGCCCTCTATGCCGCGAAAGGCGGCGGTCGCGGGCGGTTCCGCTTCTATTCGAGCGATCTCCACCAGGCGGCCGAGGACCGCCGCGCCCTAGAAGAGGATTTGCGCGACGCCTTGACCCGCGGCGAGATGGCGCTTCACTACCAGCCCGTCGTCAACGCCAAATCGAACATGGTCACCGGGGTCGAGGCGCTGATCCGCTGGAACCATCCCGAACGCGGGCCGATTTCACCGGCGCTGTTCGTTCCCATCGCCGAAGAGGCGAATTTGATCTGGCCGCTCGGCGAATGGGTCCTGCGTCAGGCGTGCGCCGATGCCGCGGGCTGGCCCGGCGAACTGCGGGTCGCGGTCAATGTCTCGCCGATCCAGTTCGCGAACGCCGCGTTGCCGAAGGTCGTCGCGCAGGCCTTGTCGGCGAGCGGGCTTGCGCCCGACCGGCTCGAACTCGAAATTACCGAAAGCGTTTTCCTGGGCGATTCGAACGAAACGGCGCGGATGTTCAAGGCGCTGAAGGGACTCGGCGTGCGGCTGGCGCTCGACGATTTCGGTACCGGCTATTCGTCGCTCGGCTATTTGCAGTCGGCCCCGTTCGACAAGATCAAGATCGACCAGAGTTTCGTGCGGGGCGCGACGGCCAAGGGATCGCGCAACGCCGCGATCATCGCGGCGATCGTCGCGCTTGCCGAGGCGCTCGAAATGGAAACGACCGCCGAGGGGATCGAATCGCTCGACCAGCTCGACCTGATCCGCAAGCTGAACGTCAGCCATGTTCAGGGCTATATCTATTCGAAACCCGTTCCCCAGTCGGACCTCGTCGAACAGGCCGACGCCGGATCGTGGACGATCAAGCCGGTCGGACCGGCCAAACAGCGCAACGACCGCGTGTCGCTGTTCCGCCAAGTCGGAGCGATCCACGACAACCACCGCTATAATGTGGTGATCCGCAACCTGTCGGCGACCGGCGCCTTCATCGAAGGGCTGCTCGACGTGCCGATCGGAACCCAGTTCGTCATCGATTTCGGCGAGGGCCAGCTCGCCACCGCCACGGTGCGTCGGTCGATCAACCACCAGCAGGGTGTCGAGTTCGAACAATCGCTCGTCAGCGACGGCAATGGCGGGCTATGCACGCGCCACCGCGTCTCGCCCTATCTCATCGCGGCGGCCGCGCAGCAATCCCCGGCAATGAGCTTGCCCGCCTTTACGACGACCAGCGATTGGAAGGCGGCCTGACGGGAACCGCTCCCGCGATCGACCGTTTGGACCTGCGACCCTCGAACGATGGAGCAGGACATGGCCGAAACCAAAATCTTCGCGCGACTGAAAGCCGATCACGACCGTCATCGCGACTTGCTCGCGCAAATCGACGAAACGCACGGCGACAGTCCCGAGCGCGAGCGCCTGTTCGAAGCCTTCCGCGTCGAAGTGACCGCGCATGCGGCCTCCGAAGAAATGTCGCTCTATGCCACGATGCTCGCCAAGCCTGACCTGCGCGACGATGCGCAGCACAGCGTGTCCGAGCACAAGGAAATCGAGGATATGCTGACCGAATTGTTCGAAATGGACTTTGCCTCGACCGGCTGGCTCACGCGCTTTCGCACGATGAAGGACCGTTACCTCCACCATATCGACGAGGAGGAGGAGGATATGTTCCCCGCCGCCGAGGATGGCCTGTCCGACGCCAAGAAAAAGGAACTCGCGGCGATCTTCGAAAAGGAAAAGCCGAAGGAAAAGGAGAAGGCCGCCGAAGAGGAGCCGTCGAGCGAAGACGAGCGCGAATAGAGGCCGCGCTCGACTTTCCTCGACTTTTTCCCGCGCTGCCGTCATAGGCGCGCGCGATGACCGACAGATTTGCCTTTCATATCGCTGCGACCGACGGCGCGGCGCGGACCGGAACGATTCGCATGCGGCGCGGCGAGATCCGCACGCCGGCCTTCATGCCCGTCGGCACCGCCGCGACGGTAAAGGCGATGCGGCCCGCCGAAGTGCGGGCCACCGGCGCCGACATCATTCTCGGCAATACCTATCATCTGATGCTGCGGCCCGGCGCCGAGCGCATGGCGCGGCTGGGCGGCCTGCACCGGTTCATGGGGTGGGACCGGCCGATCCTGACCGACAGCGGCGGTTATCAGGTCATGAGCCTGTCGGCGCTGACCAGCCAGAGCGAAGAGGGGGTCGCGTTCAAGAGCCACCTCGACGGATCGCGGCACATGCTGACCCCGGAACGATCGATGGAAATCCAGCGCCTGCTGGGCAGCGACATCGTGATGGCGTTCGACGAATGCCCGCCCAACGGCGTCGACGCGGCGCGCGCGGAGGCGAGTATGGAACGCTCGATGCGCTGGGCCGCGCGCAGCCGCTCGGGCTTCGATGCGGGCGAAGACCACGCTGCACGTGCCGCGTTGTTCGGTATCCAGCAGGGGTCGCTCGACGAAGGGCTGCGCGCGCGGTCGGCGGAGGCGCTGATCGACATCGGCTTCGACGGCTATGCCATCGGCGGACTCGCGGTCGGCGAGGGGCAGGAGGCGATGTTCGGCGTGCTCGATTATGCGTCGGCGCAGCTTCCCGCCGACAAGCCGCGCTATCTGATGGGCGTCGGCAAGCCGGACGATCTGGTCGGAGCCGTCGCGCGCGGGGTCGACATGTTCGATTGCGTGCTGCCGACCCGATCGGGGCGCAATGGCCAGGCCTTTACTTGGGACGGGCCGCTCAACATCCGCAACGCGAAGTTCGGCGAGGACATGGGACCGCTCGATCCCTCGTGCGACTGTCCCGTGTGCGCCACCTGGTCACGGGCCTATCTGCACCATCTGGTCCGCGCGGGCGAGATGCTCGGGGCCATGCTGATGACCCAGCATAATCTGCATTTCTATCAGGCGCTGATGCAGGCGATGCGGACCGCGATCGCCGCGGGGCATTTCGACGGGTTCCGCAAGGATTTTTCGGCGCGCTACGGGCGCTGACGATCAATCGAGCTTGGAAAGCAGGTCGAGCATCGACTTGGGAATCGTTTCGTCGAGCGCGGACTCATAGGCGCGGCGCAGGGCGATGTTCACGTCCTGCCCCTTCCTGGCCGCTTTCTTGTCGCCGATCTTGCCGGACGTCTTTTGCTGTGACGAACCGGATTCAGACGACATTATCGAGATATCCGTTGGACATGGGGCCTTCTGCTAACCGCGCCTTCACCAAATCGCAATGGCGATTGAAACTTTTATATGAAACCATTTTATCGCTAAATCGTTCCGCTTGAGTAAAATTATGTCGGGGGCAGGCGAACGCTGCGCACTTCGGCACAGAATCTGCGGGTCACAAGGCGGGCAAGGCGCTCGCATCAGGAGATTGGTCATATGTCACTGGGTCAGGCAATCGCGCCGCATCTTCCCTATTTGCGGCGCTACGGCCGGGCGATCTCGGGCAGTCAGACGAGCGGCGATGCGCTCGTCGCCAAATTGCTCGAAACGCTGGTCGCGCATCCCGATGCGATCGATACGACGGGGGATCTGCGCATCCAGCTTTACCGGATGGTTCACGACAATTTCGGCGTGATCGCCGACGAGGCGCGCGCCGACGAAGCGGCCGCCGCCGACGTGAAGATCGCCGATGCGCGTCTCAGCCGGATTCCGTCGCTCGCGCGCCAAGCCTTGCTCCTTACCGCGGTGGAAGGGTTCAGCGAGGACGAAACCGGTCGTATCATCGGTCGCGACACCGCAGAGGTGCACCGGTTGATCGACGACGCGATGGACGAGATCGACCGCCAGACGCGTGCCCGCATCCTGATCATCGAGGACGAGCCGATCATCGCGATGGATATCGAGATGATCGTGCGCGATCTGGGGCACGATGTCGTCGCGGTCGCGACAACGCACCGCGAGGCGGTGGCCGAGGCGCAAACCCACCATCCGGGCCTCGTCCTCGCCGATATCCAGCTCGCCGACAATAGTTCGGGGATCGAGGCGGTGCAGGAGATCCTTGGCGAAACGAGCGTGCCGGTCATCTTCATCACCGCCTTCCCCGAAAGGCTGCTCACCGGCGACCGCCCCGAACCGGCCTTCCTGCTGACCAAGCCCTACCAGCCGGCAACGCTGCGCGCGGCGATTTCGCAGGTCCTGTTCTTCGACGAAAGCACGGTTCCGGCCTAGGGTCAGGACCCTAGCCCTTCGGGGGGTGGGCGCCTTTCTGTCTTCGTCCGGCGTCTGCCGCGGCGACGGAAAAGGGAAGGAGGCCCCCCTTTCAACCTTCGTCCAACTATGCCACTGCCCGGCGATGCGCAGCCTCGACGACATCTATGAAGAATATGACTTCCTCGACGGCGACGATCGCTATCGTCTGCTGATCGAACTCGGCCGCACGCTCGAACCGATGCCCGACGCGCTCAAGACCGACGCGACGCGGGTACGCGGCTGCTCGGCAAGCGTCTGGGTCTATCCGGTGCCGCAGGCCGACGGCGACCGGCTCCACTTCCTTGCCGACAGCAATGCCGCGATCACCAAGGGCATCGTCGCGCTGGTTCTCGCGGCGGTGCAGGACAGGCCCGCGGCCGAGGTCGCGGCGATGGACGTCGCCGCCGCGCTCGCGCCGTTCGACCTGACACGCCAGCTCTCGTCGAACCGTACCCAAGGCGTCCCCAACATGATCGCGCTGGTCCAGGACACGGCCCGGCGCATCACCGCCGAATAGAGGGCGGCGCGGCAGCGCTCGCCCACCGATTGGCCGTAAAAAAAGGCGCGGGAGTTGCCTCCCGCGCCTTCCTTTCAGTCGCGTGCCGTCGCTTAGAAGCCGACCGTCAGCGTCGCGCTGACCGTGCGCGGCGCGCCGATCTGAGCGAAGGGCACCGAGCCCGGATTGCCCAGCACGACGCCGTTGCCAAGGACGTTGCCCTGGTTCAGGCCCGACGTGTAGCTGCCGACATAGACGTCGTCGAACAGGTTGTAGACATTCAGCTGGAGGAAGGTCTGGTCGTTGAGACCGGCCCACTCGAGGCTCAGACGCGCGTCGAGGTTGACGAGCCAGTAAGCGTTGGTCTTCGCCGGATAGACGACGGTCAGGTCGTCCGGAGTGCCGGTGTAGAGCGGCAGGTTAGTGTCATAGATGAACCGGCCGCCGGTGCGCTTGGCAGTGACGCCGAGTTCGACGGGGCCAAAGTTCGCCCGCGCGGTGCCACCGAAGCTATACTCCGGAGCGCCCGATTCGCGGTTGCCGGCGGTCGCCACATAGATCGGCTGATCGACCGCGGTGCAACCCGCAATGTCGCCGTCGACCTGGGCCTGTGTGCAGGTGCCCGACTGGACGTCGTCCTTGATCTTCGACTTCATCCACGACCCGAAGGCGTTGAGCATCAGATAGCTCGTCGGCTGCCAGGTGATGCTGCCGTCGATGCCATATTTGTCGACGCGGCCGAGGTTGCGATAGACGTTGCGCTCGGTGACCGGGTCATAGGCCGACGCCAGACGATCGTTATACTTGGTGAACCAGCCCGAAATCTGCGCCTGGATCTGGCTCGTGCGATAGCGCACGCCCAGATCGAAGTTGTCGGTGGTCTCGGGGTTCGGACGCGCCGATTCGGTATCGGGCGCAAAGAAGAACGCGTTGTAGAGCGCGTCGGTGCCCGGAACCTGGAGACCCTTCGAATAGTTGGCGAAGATCGAGAACTGGTTGCTCGGCTTGAACAGCAGTCCTACATTCGGCAGCACATCGTCATACTTCAGCACGCGGCGCTGCGGACCCTGCACGCCGGGGTTGGCGGCGGCATAGACGTCGCTGCGCGGATCGTTCTGGCCGAAGCAGTCGACGAAGCCCGAATCGCTCGTGGTGAAGCAGTAGTTGTTCAGCTCGCGCTTGAAGAAAGGCGCGCGCAGACCGAGCGTGGCCACCAGGCCGCCATCGAAGAACTCGCCGCGATATTCGCCCGAAACCTGGTTCAGAATCGCATAGGACAGGCGATCGCGCTTCTGGAGCACCGCACCCGACGCATCGACCAACGGGTCGTTGATCGGGAAGACGTCGAACGGCTCGCCATTATACTGAAGCAGACCGACCTGGCCCGTCTGGCGGTGACGCGCGCGGTCCCACGTGTAGCCGATACGAACGCTGTGGCCTTCGGTGATGTCCCAGCGCAGGTTGGCGATCACACCATAGCGGTCGGTGTGCGTCTGGCTCGGCGCGAGCATCGCGACTTCGTCGAGCAGATCGCCGTCGCCGTTGAGGTCCATGCCGAAGTAGGGACGGCCGCCCATGTAACCGGTCAGGCCGTTGTTGAGCCGCTCACGGGCGTTGACCGTGCCGCCGCCGTTCGCCTTCACATATTGATAGCTCGGATCGACGGTTAGGGTGATGCTGTCGCCGAAGCTGAAGCGCGAGGCGCCGCGGATATTGCCCGTGTTCGACGGGTTGTAGCGACGATCGAATTCGGTGCCGCACGACGAAGCCGAATCGGCGGCTCCAGGAGTGACCGTGGCTTCGGTGTTGCAAGGATAGTTGATGTCATATTCGCGGTCGTCGTTCGACTGCGGGAAACCCGACGGGACGTCGCGGTCATTGCGCAGCGCTACCGATCCGAAGAAGTTGTTGCGGTTTTCGTTATAATGGCCCGCGATCGAGACGAAGTCGCCATTGTCGCCAATCGGCTGATAGATGCGCGCATTATACTGCTGCTTGTCGACGCGGCCGTAGTTGTTGAACGGGTTGTCGTTTTCGGCGTGGCTGGCGGCGAAGAAGGCGCGGGTGCCAAACGGCGTGAACACGCCCGTGTCGACCATACCGAAGATGCGGAAGAACTTATATTCGCCGACCGAGCCCGACATCTTGACGCCGAATTCTTCATCCGGCGTGCGCGTGCGATAGTTGACCGTCGAACCGGTTGCCGCTGCGGTCGGGCTGTCGACGTCGGTGGTGCCGAGGTTGACGTTCACCTGTTCGATCAACTCGGGGTCGAGCTGCTGGTTCGAATAGATCGCGTAGTTGCCCGAATCGTTAAGCGGCACGCCGTCGAAAGTCAGGCTGATGCGGTCGGCCGAAAAGCCGCGGATAGTGAGCTGGCCGCCCGATGAACCATAAGCGTCGTTGTTGGTGAAAACGACGCCGGGGATCATGTTGATCGTGTCGAGGATGGTCTGGCCCGGGTTCTGGCGCTCGATCACTTCCTGCCCGAGGACGAGCTTCGCCTTCGACGTGTCGGGTGTCTGGATGCCGGCAACGTCGGTCGTGCGCGAACCGGTGACGACGATGTCGTTTTCGAAGTCCTGGGAACCGGTCGACTGGGCGAAGGCCGGCGTGGATAGCAGGGCGACCGGAACGAGCG
>CAZSMB010000062.1:0-14893 GCA_964607625.1 uncultured Sphingopyxis sp.
ACAGCGGCACGGGCCTCGTCCATATGTCGCCCGACCATGGCGAGGATGATTTCGAGCTGTGCAAGGCGAACGGGCTCGACCCCGTGTTCGCGGTCGAGGGCGACGGCAAATATCGCGCCGACTGGGGCTGGCTCGGCGGGCAGGGCAGCGTCATCAATCCGAAATTCAACGCCCCCGACGGCCCGATCTGCACCGACCTCCGCGAAGCCGGCGCGCTGCTCGCCGCCAGCGCCGACTACAAGCACAGCTATCCGCACAGCTGGCGCTCGAAGGCGAAGGTCATCTATCGCTGCACCCCGCAATGGTTCGTGCCGATGGACAAGGTCATCGACCGCGACACGCCGCGCTGCGCCGACGAAGCGGACATCCGCGCGGCGCAAGGCGATGGCGAAACGCTGCGCGAACTGGCGATGCAGGCGATCGCCGACACGCGGTTCGTTCCCGCCAAGGGCCGCAACCGCATCGGCAGCATGGTCGAGGGACGCCCCGACTGGGTGCTCTCGCGCCAGCGCGCGTGGGGTGTGCCGATCACTTTGTTCGTGAACCGCAAGACCGGCCAGTATCTGATCGATCCGGCGGTCAATGACCGTATCGTCGCCGCGGTAAAGGAAGGCGGCGTCGATGCGTGGAGCGACGCGCGCGCGCAGGAGTATCTGGGCGACGCCTATGACGCCGCCGATTACGAGCGCGTCACCGACATCCTCGATGTGTGGTTCGATTCGGGCTGCACCCACGCCTTCGTGCTCGAAAGCGGCAAATGGCCCGCGCTCGTCCGCCGCGACGGCGCGACGCACAGCGCCGACCTCTATCTCGAAGGGTCGGACCAGCATCGCGGCTGGTTCCAGTCGTCGCTGCTCGAAAGCTGCGGCACGCGCGGCCGCGCGCCGTACAAGGCGGTTCTGACCCACGGCTTCACGATGGATGCCAAGGGCCTGAAGATGTCGAAGTCACTCGGCAACACGATCAGCCCGATCAAGGTGATGGAAACCAATGGTGCCGACATCATCCGCCTGTGGGCGCTGTCGGTCGACTTCACCGAGGATCACCGCATCGGCGACGAGATATTGAAAGGCGTCGCCGACCAGTATCGCAAGCTGCGCAACACCTTTCGCTACCTGCTCGGCGCGCTCGAAGGCTTCGGCGAGGACGAGCGCGTCGCCGACGTCGCGGCGATGCCCGAGCTCGAACGCTATATGCTATCGCTGCTCGCCGACCTTGACGCGAAGCTCGCCCGCGCGGTCGACGATTTCGACTTCAACGCCTACACGCGCGCGCTGGCCGATTTCTGCAACGAAGATCTGTCGGCCTTTTACTTCGATATCCGCAAGGACCGGCTCTATTGCGACGTCAACCCGGCGAGCGGGTATCAGACCGCGGAGCGCGCCGCGTATCGCACCGTGCTCGACATCCTGTTCCACGCGCTCGTCCGCTACGCGGCGCCGGTGCTCGTGTTCACCGCCGAGGAAGTGTGGGGCACGCGCTATCCCGACGGCGGCAGCGTGCATTTGCTCGAGTGGCCACAAATCCCTGAGGTAGCAGTCAGCTTTCCCTCGCGCGCGAAATGGAAGGACATCCGTCAAGCACGTGTCCTAGTGAATGAAGCGATCGAGCCTTTGCGGCGAGACAAGATCATTCGTTCCAGCTTGGAAGCCGACACGATCCTCACCATCCGTGAGCCAACCGCTCGAGCCGCTTGCCGTTCAGTGGATATGGCGGAAATCTGCATTACCGCGTCATGCCTCATTGACGGGGAAGAGGATGGCGTTGTTGTAAACAAGACCACCAACCACAAATGCGGGCGCTGCTGGCGCCACTTGCCCGAAGTCGAAAGCGATGGCGCCTTGTGCCGTCGCTGCTCCGATGTATTGGACGCCTGATGACTGAGACACGTTCGCCGCACCTGCGTTTCGGCCTGCTCCTCGCGGCGGCCGCCTTCCTGCTCGATCAGGTCAGCAAATGGATCGTGATCGTGCCGCTGTCGCTGAAGACCCAGCCCGGCGGAGTGATCGAACTCGCGCCGATCTTCAATCTGCGCTGGGCCGAGAACACGGGCATATCGCTGTCGATGTTCGCCGATGGCGGCGAGACGGTGCGCTGGATCCTCGTCGCGGTCACCGCGATCGTCGCGCTCGCCGTGGCGTTCTGGATGACCCGCGAAAAGGCCAAGGGCGACGTGGTCGCGCTGGCGCTGATCCTCGGCGGAGCCATCGGCAATATCCTCGACCGCATCCGTTATGGCTATGTCGTCGATTTCGCCGACCTGCATTTCGGCGATTTCCGCCCCTTCCTCATCTTCAACGTCGCCGACGCCTGCATCACGATCGGGGTGCTTTTGCTGGTTGCGCGCGCGCTGCTCTTGCGCGAAAAGGCCCCTTCGGCGGCCGACGAAGCCGTCACGGATTAAACGGGGCGTATCAGGAGAGATTTTCAGTGAACCGGACCACCCTCATCCTTGCCAGCGCCCTGACCGCGACGACGCTGTCGGCGTGCGGCTCGAACAGCCTGTTCAGCCGCGACCGTCCCGACGAATTCGCGGTGACGCGCCAGGCCCCGCTCGTCGTGCCCCCCGATTTCGCGCTGGTTCCGCCGGCGCCGGGGGCTGCGCGCACCGGCGGCGAAACCGCGGCCGAGCAGACGCTGCGCGCGCTGTTCGGCGGTGCCGCCCCGCGCAGCGCGAGCGAGACCGAAGTGCTCGACGAAGCCGACAGCGCGCGCGCCGACCCCGGCATCCGCAGCGAAGTCGGCAGCGCCGAGACGCAGGTCGTCGACAAGGGCCTGGTCACCCGCGACATCCTGGCCGCGCCCGAAGGCGACGGCCGCGACGCCAGCGCCGCGATCCCGGGAAGCTGAGCGTTTTACCGCGATCTTTTGCGAGGGCGCCCCTTCATGCTCGCCATTCGCCTCGACAAGGCCCTCGAAGAGCGGCTGACCGCGGCTGCGAAGAAATCGGGCCACACCAAGGGCGCGCTCGCGCGCAGGGCGATCGAGGAGTATATCGACGAGCTCGAAGACATCGCGTTGCTCGAAGCGGCCTTGGCGGACTATGATCCCAGCAAGAATATTTCGATGGGGCAGATGAGGCGGGAACTTGGTCTGGACGCTTGAGGTCTCGGATCAGGCGCCCAAGCAGCTTCGCAAGATCGACATAAGACAGGCGGAGGCGGACCGCATCACCCGCGCGATGACCGACGTCGCCCAATTGGATATCCCCGCCAGCGCGGCCACGCTCTCGTCGGCGACTACACAGGGCACTGGCGCTATCGCATCGGCGACTATCGCGTGATCGCGAAGATCGAGGACGGCCGGTTGGTGATCGTCGTCATCGCGGTCGGCCACCGGCGTGAGGTTTATCGTTAGGTCCGTGCTTCCGGCCGGGTTGCAAGCCAACGGGAAAACTGCCGCACCGTCGTCGGCCAGTGCGCATTCCACTCGGGCCAGTATTTCGCGTCGTATCCGGCCATCTCGCAATAGCGTTCCAGCCAATCCTGCGGCTCCCCGCGGTCGATCGGCAGGTCGTTGACGAAATCATCGTCGGGATGTGGTGTCAGGCCGGGTGCCCAATAGGGAGCCAGTTCGTCCCACAGAAATTCCGCGATGTCCGTCCCCGCGTCTTCGGAAAGCAATGCGACAAATTGCGCGCGCGTCGGGTTCGGGCGTCGTGCTGCGAGCGCCGATGTGTCGCGCTTCCATTTTCGGCCGAACCAGAACCAGATCAGGACATAGAGCGCGATACAACCGGCTGCAAACCACCAGCCACTCAAGCCCGCGCGCCCGCCTCCTCGACCCCCGCACTGTTGTGGCGCAGCGCCTTCAACACGCATTCGACGATCTGCGGGGCGTTGAGCCCGGCGGCGTCATATTGCGCGTCGGGCTTGTCCTGGTCCTGGAAGACGTCGGGCAGGCGCATCGTGCGCAGTTTCAGCCCCGCGTCGATCAGCCCGGCGTCGCTGGCCAGCGTCAGCACGTGCGCGCCGAGTCCGCCGATGCTGGCTTCCTCGATCGTCACGCACACCTCGTGGTTACCCAGCGTCTTGCGGATCAGGTCCTCGTCGAGCGGCTTGGCGAAGCGCAGGTCGATCACGCTGGTCGACAGGCCGCGCGCTTCGAGCGTATCGGCGGCCTTGAGCGCCTCGGCGAGCCGGGTGCCGAGCGACAGGATCGCCACGGTCTTGCCCTGTCGCACGATGCGGCCCTTGCCGATTGCCAGCTTTTCGGGAACCTCCGGCAACGCGACGCCGGTGCCGCCGCCGCGCGGATAACGAAAGGCGATCGGGCCGTCGTCATATTCGGCCGCCGTATAGGTCATGTGAACGAGTTCGGCCTCGTCGGCGGCCGCCATCACCACCATGTTCGGCAGGGTGGCGAGATAGGTGACGTCGAAGCTGCCGGCATGGGTCGCTCCGTCGGCGCCGACGAGCCCGGCGCGGTCGATCGCAAAGCGTACCGGAAGGTTCTGGATCGCGACGTCGTGGACGACCTGATCATAGGCGCGCTGGAGGAAGGTCGAATAGATCGCCGCGAACGGACGCATCCCCTGGGCTGCGAGCCCCGCGGCAAAGGTCACCGCATGCTGTTCGGCGATACCGACGTCGAACGCCCTGTCCGGGTGCGCCCGGGCGAATTTGTCGACCCCGGTGCCCGATGGCATCGCCGCGGTAATCGCGACGATCCGCGGATCGGAATCGGCGAGTTTGGCGAGCGTTTCGCCAAAGACATTCTGATAGGCGGGCGGCCCGGGGGGCGCCTTTGCCTGCTGGCCGGTGATGACGTCGAATTTCTGGACGCCGTGATATTTGTCGGCGGCGGCTTCGGCGGGGGCGTAGCCCTTGCCCTTTTGCGTGACCGCGTGGATCAGGACCGGGCCATGTTCGCTGTCGCGGACATTTTCGAGCACCGGGATCAGATGCTCGAGATTGTGCCCGTCGATCGGCCCCACATAATAGAAGCCCAGCTCTTCGAACAGCGTGCCGCCCATCGCCATGCCGCGTGCATATTCGTCGGTGCGCCGGGCCGCCTTGTGCAGCGGCGGCGGCAGGCGGCGCGCGAAGCGGCGCGCGATCTCGCGCAGTTCGAGGAAGGGGCGCGACGATACCAGCCGCGCGAGATAGGCCGAAAGCCCGCCGACGGGCGGCGCGATCGACATGTCATTGTCGTTCAGGATGACGACCAGCCGGTTGCCCGCCTGACGGGCGTTGTTCATCGCCTCGTACGCCATGCCCGCCGACATCGATCCGTCGCCGATCACCGCGATCGCGCGCCCCGGCCGATTCTGGAGCTTGTTCGCGACCGCGAAGCCGAGCGCGGCGCTGATCGACGTCGAGCTGTGCGCGGCGCCGAACGGGTCATATTCGCTCTCGGCGCGCTTGGTGAAGCCCGACAGCCCGCCGCCCTGTCGCAGGGTGCGGATGCGGTCGCGGCGACCGGTGACGATCTTGTGCGGATAGCATTGGTGCCCGACGTCCCAGATCAGCTTGTCGTCGGGCGTATCGAAGACATAGTGGAGCGCGACGGTCAGCTCGACGACCCCGAGCCCCGAGCCGAGGTGGCCGCCCGTCGTCCCGACGGCCGAAATCATCTCGGCCCGCAATTCGTCGGCGAACTGGCGCAGTTGTTCGGGCTTGAGCTTGCGAAGATCGGCGGGGACATCCACCGTGTCGAGCAGCGGCGTAGGCGGTCGATCGGTCATGCCGCCGTCATAAAGCCAAGCCCCCGGATAGTCGAACGAAAAGGATCGTCATCCGGCGCGGCACGGCCGCAGCGGCATTGCGAAGCCCCGTCCGCACCGATAGAGGCAGAGCCCATGACCCGCACCAGCATCGCATCGTGGAACATCAACAGCGTCCGCGCCCGCATCGGCATCGTCGAGAAATTCCTGCGCGAGGAAGCCCCCGACGTGCTGTGCCTCCAGGAAACCAAGGTCGAGTGCGGCCTGTTCCCGAAACCGATGTTCGAGGCGCTCGGCTATCGCCACATCGTCACCAACGGCCAGCGCATGCACCACGGCGTCGCGATCGTCAGCCGGGTGCCGGTGGCCGACGTGCGAAAATATGACTGGCAGGCGAATGGCGAGGCGCGTCATATCGGCGTGACGCTGCCCTCCGGGGTGCGGCTCGACAATGTCTACATCCCTGCGGGCGGCGACCTCCCCGATCGCGAAGTCAATCCCAAGTTCGGGCAGAAACTCGACTTTTTCGGCCGAATGACGGACTGGTCGAGTGCGCTGGAGGAGCCGACGGTGCTGACCGGCGACTTCAACGTCGCGCCGTTGGAAAGCGACGTGTGGAATCACAAGGCGCTGCTCGACGTGGTCAGTCATACGCCGATCGAGGTCGAAACGCTCGGCCGGTTGCAGGCGGCGTCGGACTGGGTCGACCTCGGCCGTCACTTCATCGCCGCGCCCGAGCCGCTCTATACCTGGTGGAGTTACCGGGCAAAGGACTGGCTCGCTTCGAATCGCGGCCGACGGCTCGACCATATGTGGGTGACGCCCGACCTGAAGCCCCAAGCGATCGCGCACCGGGTGGTTCAGCCGGCGCGCAGCTGGGAACGGCCGTCGGACCATATCCCGCTGGTGACGGAGTTCGCCTTTTGAACGAGGCGGGGGAAGCCGCCGCCGCAAGACGGGCAGCGCGCGCGATCGACGCGCTGCGTCGCGGCTGGCCCCTTCGTATCGAGGGCGCCGACGGATCGCTCGACCTGCTCGCGGTCGAGAGTGCGCGCGACGCGGCGCTCGCCGGGTTCGCCGACGGCGCGGCCGATGTGCTGATTTCGGGCGAGCGCGCGGCGACGCTCAAGCTCACCAACCAGCGGGCGGCGGCGACGCCCGGGCCGGTGCGGATCGAACGGGCGGCGGAGCGTGTCGCCGCGGCGATGGCGATCGCCGACCCCGCGCTCGATCTCGCGAATCCGCTGAAAGGGCCGTTCCGCACCGCCCCGGCCGGTGGCGAGGCGGCGGCCGCGGCGGCGATGACGATGGCGCGCCATGCGGGATTGCTCCCCGCCTTCTTCGTGCGCGCGGCCCGGGGCGAAGCGGAAACGGCGTGCCGCGTCGAGGATGTCGCGGCTCTGCTCGATCCGGCGCGGCTCGAAATCGCGGCGCGCGCGCGCTTGCCGGTCGCGGCCAGCGAGACCGCCGAAATCGTCGCGTTCCGAACGCCGGAGGAGGCATCGGACCACGTCGCGCTGGTGATCGGCAAGCGCGATGCCAATCCGCCCGTCGTGCGGCTGCACAGCGAATGCCTGACCGGCGACGTGCTCGGCAGCCTGAAATGCGATTGCGGGCCGCAACTGCACGCCGCGCTGCACGAGATGGCCGACGCGCCGTGGGGGGTGCTGCTCTATCTGCGGCAGGAGGGGCGCGGGATCGGGCTGGTCAACAAGCTGCGCGCCTATGCGCTACAGGATCAGGGCTATGACACCGTCGACGCCAATCTGCGGCTCGGCTTTCCGATCGAGGCGCGCGATTTCGCGATTGCCGCGCGGATGCTGGACCTGCTGCATGTCCCGCGCATCCGGCTGATGACCAACAACCCGGACAAGGTCGCCCGGCTGGAGAAGGAGGGCGTCGACGTGATCGAACGCATCCCCCTCGCGCTGCCGACGAACCCGCACAACGAGCATTATCTGGCGACGAAGCGGGACAGGACGGGGCATCAGCTCTGAACAGGCGTCGCCTCCGCCCAGGCGGGAGCCGCAGCCGGCATGGCGCTACGCCGACGGCGGCCCCCGCCTGCGCGGGGGCGACGGCTTTCCTACTATGCCTTAATGCACGAACCTTGCCACCACGTCGCGGTAGCTGCGGCTGACCTTCACCTGCGCGCCCGATCCGAGCACGAGGAAGCATTCGCCGTTGGTGTGCGGCTTGACCTGCTTGACCTGGCTGAGATTGACGATCGTCGAGCGATGGACGCGCTGGAAGTTGCGCGGGTCGAGCCGCTTTTCCAGATCCTTCATCGTTTCGCGCAGGATCAGGCTGTTGTCGGCGGTGTAGATGCACATATAGTCGCCGGCCGCGTCGATGCGTTCGATGCTGTCGACGTCGACCCGGAAGATCTGGCCGCGATCCTTGATGTTGATCATCTTTTCATAGCGGTCGGCGGCAGGCGCTTCGGCGGCATGGTCGCTGTCGAACCCCTCGACCGCCTCCGGCGCGACTTCGGCAAGGACGGTCTTGAGCCGCTCGACCTCGGCAACGCCCCGCTTTTCGGCGAGACGCTGGCGGACACGCTCGAGCGCGTCGGCAAGCCGTTCGGGCTCGACCGGCTTGACCAGATAATCGACCGCTTGCGCTTCGAAAGCGCGGATCGCATGGTCCGAATAGGCGGTGACGAAGACGATGAGCGGCGGTTCGACTTCCATCAATCCCTGGATCACCGAAAAGCCATCGAACCCCGGCATCTGGATGTCGAGAAAGACAAGGTCGGGCTTGTGCGTCTTGATCTTGCGAATGGCTTCCCGGCCGTTCTGCGCGGTGTCGACCACCTCGACATCGCCATGCGCTTCGAGCCGCAGTTGCAGGCCCTGGGTCGCCAATTTCTCGTCATCCACCAGGATGGTTCTGATCGTCATGTCTGTTCGGTTCCAATCGTCGCTTGTCCATCGGGCTGAAACGGAAATTCGACCACGACCGTGAAGCCGCCGTCGCCGCCCGCCTGCGCCTCGAAACGCTGCTGGTCCCCATAAGCCTGCGCCAGCCGGTCTCGGATGTTGGCTAAACCCACACCGGTCGATTCCGTTGCATGCCCCGTGGTGGGGTCGGGGCTGCCCGGTGGCAATCCCGTCCCCGTGTCCGACACGGTAATCCGAACCTTTTCACCGGCCAGCTGTGCCGAAATGGTGATGTCGGCCCCTTCTTCCTGGGGGGTGACGGCATATTTGATCGCATTTTCGATCAGCGGCTGGAGCAAAAGCGACGGCAGGCGCGCACGCGATACCGCAGGGTCGATTTCGAAATGCGGGCGCAGCCGGTCCTCGAACCGCATCTTTTCGATGTCGAGATAGAGTTTCAGCGTCTCGATCTCCTGCGCGAGCGTCACGCGCGCCGTCGGCTCGTTGGCGAGCGTGTAGCGCAGGAACGCGGACAGGCGCGACAGCATCGCGTTCGCGGGCTCGGACTGTTTGAGCAGCACGAGGGTCGAAATGCTGTTGAGCGTATTGAACAGGAAATGCGGATTGAGCTGGTAGCGCAGCATCGCAAGCTGTGCCGAGGCGGCCTGCGCCTCGAGCCGCAGCATGCGATCATTCTGTTCCTCGAGTTGCAGGAAATAGTTGATCGCATAATAGAGCGCCGACCAGGCCGCGAGCGAGGTCCCGTCGACATAGACGAGCGCGAGCAGCAGCCCGGTGAAACCCGATTCGCTGTCGGGCTTCAGGATCTGGAGGAACGAGGCGTCGATGAACGCCCAGATCGCCGTGGCGAGCGCAAGCAGGCCGAAACTGGCGCCCCACATCAGGATCGGGCGGCGATTGATGAGCGCGCGGTAGCATACCGACAGCAGCAGGGTCAGTGAAAAGCCGGTGATCGCCGAAACGAGAACCGGCAGCAGAAAGTCAAAGCTCTGCCCCCCCGCGAGGCCCGACACGCCGCGCAGGCCGAGCCACGCGACCCAGCCGACGATCTGGAGGTTCCAGAAGGCGCGGACCTTGTTGCCGAAAAAGGGGCCCGGCGAAGAAAGACCGAAAAGCGGCATGGAGGCGGCCTGGCTCGCTATGGCTTATCGTCCCGGCGCGGTACGCCGGTCCTTGCGCGACATCATTCGGCGGCAACCGGCGCCACGTCGGCGGCGCTGCGCTGCCGTGCCTGGCCCAGCGGCTGCAATTCGGACCGATGCTTCCACATCAATTCGCCATAGCCGAGCGCGCGGCCGTCGTGCGCGGTGATCGTGACCGGGCCGATCGGCTGTTCGTCGTCCGCGTCGACGAGCACCGGGGTCGAGGGCACGCCGGCGCCCCATTTTTCGCCCCATTGGCGCAGCGCAATCATCGCGGGAAGCAGCTCGACGCCTTTTTGCGTGAGCTGATACCGGACCTTGCGCCGGTCCTCGGCCATCACTTCGCGGGCCATGATGCCATGATCGACGAGCCGCGACAGCCGGTTCGACAGGATGTTGCGCGCGATGCTGAGTTCCTGCTGGAATTCCTCGAAATGGTGAACGCCGTTGAAGGCGGCGCGCAGGATCATGAACGACCAGCGTTCGCCCATCGCCTCGAGCGCGAGCGGCAGGGCGCAGCTTCCATTCAGGTCGTTGAGCGGTTCGCGTAGCTTGTCCATGCACCAGCACTAAACGATTATCGGCGCCAACGCCAAATTATTTGACGCTGCGGCATGGCCTAGGCCGCGGTCCGGCACATCGCCGCGAGCCGCGCTTCGAGCAGCCCGAGCTGGCTCTCGCGCCGGAGTTCGGACGGAATGGTCGACCGCGAAGCGATCCCCTCGCCGGCCAGCCGCGCCAGGAAGGCGGCAATCTCGCGCTCGTCGGTCGTCGCGATGCCAAGGCCGTGGCGCGCGATCAGGCGCCCCGAGTCCGATTCGGCGTTCGCCAGCGCGACGATCGGCCGGCCCGACCCGACATATTCGAACAGCTTGCCGGGCAGCAGCGTGTCCTCCCACGGATCGGTGCCGACCACCAGGATCGCCGCATCGGCGCGGGCCTGGGCCGCGAGCGCCGCGTCGCGCGACACCTTGCCGCGATCGGCGATGTCGAGAGTCGGGAAATCGGCGGCGATCTGGCGCACGATGTCGGGCTCGGACCCGTAGAAATCGATCGCGACCGGCAGGTCGAGTGCCGCCGCGGCCCGCAGCAGCGGGGTCGCGTCGCGGCGGTCGCCATAGAGGATACCGGTATAGACGAGCCGGAGCCGGCGGGGTTCGGCGACGTAGCGATCGGCGGGGACCGCGGCATCGACGCCGTTCATCACGGTCAACAGTTTGTCGGCGAGTTCGGGATAGGCGGCCCGATATTGCGCGCTCATCCCCTCGCTGACCGCGACGACAAGATCGGCCGAGGACAGCATCGCCCGCTCGTGACGCGCCTCGAACGGTTCGTAGAAAGGGGCCGCCCATTTATAGGGATTGCGCGCCCAGATGTCGCGATTGTCGGCGACGAACAGCGCGCCCGACGCCCGCGCCACCGCGCGCGCCGCGGCATGAAGCGAAAAGGGCAGGGCGGTCGACAGGACGACGTCGGGTGCCGGACCCGTTTCGAGCAGGGCAAGGCCGCGCCGTTTCATGGCGCGGGCGACCGGCCAGACATGGTCCGGCCACGACAGCAACCGCACCCCGGTGCTCAGTCGCTGTGCCAGCGGGCCGCGCTCGGGCCGGAAGCTCGACAGGCGCGTCAGGCGGGTATCGGGGACATAATGGACCTCGAAACCCGACATATCCGCCGCAAAATCCTGCCGAACCGCCGTCGAGGCTCCGGCGACGACGCTGACTTTCCATCCCTGCGCAGCGAAATGGCGCGCCATTGCAACCGGGCGCGACGACCCGACCGCGTTGGCGGGCGGAAACCAATAGGCGAAGAGCATCAGATGCGGGCGCGCATCGTCCGGCGATGGCCGCACGCCGGGCGGCCTCGAATCAAGAGCATCGGTCCCCATCGGTTTCGGTCCTAGAGCGCGCGACCGATGCTTCCAACCGGCTTTACCAAAGTTGCTAACCTGTCCGGAGGGGCGCACATAACTTTCGCGTTGCAATTGGTGCGCCAGAGCCGACATTAGAGGCGATGCTGAGGCAGTATGAACTTGTCGAGCGCGTCCGCGCTTATGATCCCGACGTCGACGAGGCGTTGCTCAACCGCGCCTATGTCTTCACGGTCCAGAAGCACGGCAGCCAGAAACGCGCGTCGGGCGATCCCTATTTCAGCCATCCGGTCGAAGTGGCTGGAATCCTGACCGATCTTCACCTCGACAGCGAAACGATCGTCACCGCGCTGCTTCACGACACGCTCGAGGATACGCTGACGACCGCCGACGAAATCGAGCGCTTGTTCGGTCCCGACGTCACGCGTCTCGTCGACGGGGTGACGAAGCTGTCGAAGATCGAGGCGCAGACCGAAAACGAGCGCGCGGCGGAGAATCTGCGCAAGTTCCTGCTTGCGATGTCGGACGATATCCGCGTGCTGCTGGTCAAGCTGGCCGACCGGCTGCACAATATGCGCACGCTGCATTTCATCCAGAATCCCGACAAGCGCCGCCGCATCGCCAGGGAGACGATGGATATCTATGCCCCGCTCGCCGAACGGATCGGCATGTACGAATATATGCGCGAGATGCAGCTGCTCGCCTTTCGCGAACTCGAACCCGAAGCCTATGCGACGATCACAGGGCGGCTGGCCAAACTGACCGCCGGGGGCAAGGACAAGGTTGCCGCGATCAGCCGCGAATTCAAGGAATTGCTCGCCGAAAAGGGTATCGAGGCCGAGGTGTCGGGGCGCGAGAAGCACCCCTATTCGATCTGGCGCAAGATGCAGGAGCGGCACGTCAGCTTCGAACAGGTGACCGACATCATCGCGTTTCGCATCGTTACCCCGACCGAGGCCGATTGCTACGCCGCGCTCGGTGTCATCCACCGCAAGTGGAAAATGGTCCCGGGCCGGTTCAAGGACTATATCTCGACCCCGAAGCGCAACGGCTATGAATCGCTGCACACGACGATCATGCATAACCAGAATATGCGGATCGAGATCCAGATCCGCAGCCGCGCGATGCACGAACGGTCCGAATTCGGCCTTGCCGCACACTGGGCCTACAAGCAGGGCGGCGGCACCCCCGACGGGCAGGCGGGGTGGATTCGCGACCTCATCGAAATCCTGGACCAGACGCACGACCCCGAAGAATTGCTCGAAAACACGCGCATCGCGATGTACCAGGATCGCATCTTCGCGTTCACGCCGAAGGGCAGCCTGCACCAGTTGCCGAAGGGCGCGACGCCGATCGATTTCGCCTATGCCGTGCATACCGAACTGGGCGATCGCACGGTCGGGGCGAAGATCAACGGCCGGCTGGTGCCGCTGCGCACCCAGATCGCGAACGGCGATACGGTCGAGATTCTGTCGTCGGACAAACAGACGCCGCAGCCAGCCTGGCTGGGCTTTGCAGTGACGGGCAAGGCGCGCGCGGCGATCCGCCGCCATGTGCGATCGAAGGAGAAGGTCGAGCTCGCGGCGCTCGGGCGCAAGATGTACGACGAGATCGTCGCGCGCCTGCCGGGCCGGATCGGCGACAAGGCGCGCGCCGCGGCGATCGAGCGGCTGAAGCTCGACGACGATATCGCGCTCTATGTCGCGATCGGCAAGCGGCACCTGTCCGCCGACGCGGTGATGGAGGCGCTCGTCCCCGGCATCACCGCCGAGATGAAGTCGAAGCCGGGCAAGCTGCGCCAGGGGGCGGCGGTGTCGATCGAAGGCCTGACCCCCGGTGTCGCCTACAAGCTTGCCGATTGTTGCCACCCGGTTCCCGGCGACCGGATCGTCGGTCTCGCCCGCGAGGGCGAAGGGATCGAGGTGCATGTCATCGACTGCCCCAGCCTGGCCGACGGGGTCGATGCCGACTGGATCGACCTGAGGTGGCAGGAGGACAGCGAGGGCGGCAGCGCGCGGCTGTGCGTGGTGATCCGCAACGAGCCCGGCACGCTTGCCGAAATGTCGGGCATCCTTGCCGCCAATTCGGCGAACATCACCAATTTGCGCCTGTCGAATCGCGAGGGCGAATTCCACACCTATGACATCGTCGTCGAGGTGCGCGACGTCCATCACGTGATGCGCATCCTGTCGGCGCTCCGCGCGTCGGACACGGTGGTTCAGGCGGAACGGCTTTAAGTGGGACAGCAACGGCCGCTTTGGGGTGGGGAGCGGACGTCCCCTATCCGTCACCCCGGCGCAGGCCGGGATCTCAAGCTAGCGGATTTCGGCACCGGCGAGATCCCGGCCTTCGCCGGGATGACGATGAGGTAAAGGTCCACCTCCGGTCGTTAGCTGCCTTCGCCTTCAGTCCGGATAGGCCAGCGGCGGTCGCCAGCCGGTTTCGTCCACCGCGTCGCTGACCTTGTAGACCAGCCCCTTGCTGTTCAGGAACAGCTTTTCCATCTCGCTGCGCGTGAAGGGGCGCGAGCCGACGCGGCCGAAGACGGCGATCTGGCCGCCGGTTTCGTCGACCGCGCGGTCGCGGTCGAGCCCCTTCGACAGCGACAGCGCCGGGGCGGGGGTTTTGGCCCACGCGATCAGTTCGGGCGTCGGCTTCGGCGAAAAGCCATAGAGGCCCGGATTGTCGGGGCTGGTGAGCTGGAGCACCTTGATACCGCTGCGCCCGTCGGCGACATAGGCGAAGAGCGAGGCGTTGGTCGTCCCCACGATGACGTCCTCGGCGTCGGTCATCGCGCCGTCGAAGGTCAGCGGCGGCCACACAACGGGCGCATCGGGCCGGGTGACGTCGACGATCACCAGCCCGTCGGCCTTGGCCGCGACATACATATAGGTGCGCGCGAGATAGAGTTTGCGCGCGTCGGCGAGCCGCACCGTGCCCGCGGGCACCGGCACCGGCCGGTCCATATGGGTGATATCGAACAGCTTCACCCCCTCGGCGTCGGTGACCCAGAGGTAGCGGAACTGCACCGCGCTCGCGCGCGCGTCGGTCAGCGGCAGCTCGGCGGTGATCTTCGGCTCGAGCGGCGTCGACAGGTCGACGACGATCAGGCCGCGCTCGGCGGCGATATAGGCATAATTGCCCGCCAGCGTGATGTGCCGCGCCCCGGCGAGCGCATTGCCGGGGTTCCACGTCAGCGCGCGGTCGAGCTTGTTGTTGCGAAATTCGCCGTCGGCCATCGTGTCGATATCGACGAGGATCAGCCCCTCGACGCTGTCGGTGATCACCGCATAGCGATAGAGGGGCGCGAGCG
>CAZSMB010000063.1:0-13978 GCA_964607625.1 uncultured Sphingopyxis sp.
GCGGCAACGGTCGAGCAGCAGGCGGCCGATGTCGCCGCTGCGGTGCGCGCGCTCGTCGATCGCGCCGCCTCGCTCGGCATCGACCGCCACCGCATCGTATTGATGGGGCATAGCGCGGGCGCACATCTGGTTGCGCTCGTCGGTACCGACGAACGCTATCTGAAGAGCGCGGGACTGACATTCGCCGACGTGGCGGGCGTGATTCCGATCGACGGTGCGGCCTACGACGTCGCGGCTCAGATGCGGGATGGGCCGCCCATCATGCAGAAAACCTATGCGCAGGCGTTCGGCGCGGACCCGGAGCGCCAGTTGAGCCTGTCGCCGACCGAACAGGCCGCAGCACCCAATGCGCCGGCCTTTCTGTTGCTCCATGTTCAGCGCCCCGATGGCGTGCGGCAGGCCAAGGCGCTCGCGGCAGCGCTCGAGGCGGGTGGGAGCCGTGTCGAGACCGGAAGCTTCGACGGTGAGGGGTTGAGGGGTCATATGGAGATCAACCGCAGCCTCGGCGACCCTGCTTATCCCGCCACCGCGACGGTCGATGCCTGGTTGAAACGGCTGTTCGACCGGAAGGCCGCGCGCTAGAGACTGAGGATGACCGATCCCCAGGCCCCCTATCACGCCCATATCTATTACGATCCGGCCGAGCGACCCGCTGCCGCTGCGCTGCGCGGTGCGTTCGCCGCCGATCCCGCGATCCTGCTTACCGGCCCGATGACCGATCGCCCCGTCGGGCCGCACCCGATCGCGCAATATGAGGTGCATTTCCTCGCGCAGTCGGTCGATGCGGTCACCGCGCAGATCGAGGCCGCCGGGCTCCGCGCTCTCGTCCATCCGCTGACCGACGACGATCTCGCCGACCACACCACGCTCGCGCAGTGGATCGGTGAGCCGCTCGACCTCGACGTTACCGTTCTTGACCCGCCGGGCCAGAACAAAGGCGTGCCGCGCTTCGGAAAGGCCGATTTCTAGAGCGTTTCGGGGCCATTGGGGCCAAGGCGGTAGCCGCAGCCGAGCCCCGCGGCATCGTCGGCGTCGGTGAGCGCCGCGACCGTGCGCCACCCATCGGCGCGCAGGCTTGCGGCGATCGCGGTGTCGTGGCCCAGCGGCAGGAAAACCGCCCGTTCGCGCTCGTCCTCCCGCGCCAGTCCCTCGTCGATCAGCGGGTCGGGGTAGAGCGAAAAGCCGACCGCGGGCTCTTCCTGTCCGCCGCCGACCGGGATCGCATAGCTTCCGCCCAAGCCGACATGCGCGCCATGTCCGGGCACGAAGACCGAAAAGCCGAACCAGCTCTGATAAGCGAAGCCATGACGCTCGGTCGGGTCGAGCGTCAGCGTGACGCGATCGCGGATCGGCGCCGCAATCGCCTCGATCGCATCGAGGCGGCTCGTCAGCACGCCGGCGGTGTCGAAGGCGCGCAGGTCGGCGATCGCGCGGTCGAATGGACCGGTCGCGCGCAGCAGCGGCAGATACGCCTCGGCGCCGATGCGGATGAGCGCGCCCGCATCCTTGGCATCGAGTTCGTTGCGCAGTTCGTCGCGGTCGACCGCGACCGGAAGCGGCCCGCCCGCGAGCAGATCGACAAGGTCGGGGAGGGTGAAGTCGAGCGTCACGGGGCCGATCCCCGCCGCATCGAGCGCGTCGATCGCCACACTGACGATCTCGCGCGCCGCGGCGACGCTGTCGCTGCCGATCAACTCGGCGCCGACTTGAAGCATTTCGCGCGCCGGGCGAAGCTGGCTCGCGCGCAGCTTGACGACCTGTCCCGCGTAGCAGAGCCGCAGCGGGCGCGGCGCCTGTGCGAGGAGCGAGGTCGCGATACGCCCGACCTGCCGCGTGATGTCGGGGCGCAGCGCGATCGTGCGCTGGGACACCGGGTCGGTGAAACGCAGCAGGTCGCGCGACGCGCGTTCGTCGTCGCCGCCCAGCGTCTCGCGAAATTCGGCGAGCGGCGGCGCGACGCGGCCATAACCGTGCGACCGCATCGCATCGACCAGCGCACGCGTCACGCGCGATGTCGCCTCGGCCTGCGGGGGCAGGCGATCGCGGAGGCCTTCGGGTAGCAGGGCAGGGGCCTTGGTCATTGGGGGCTCTCCTACGCGGTGAGGGCCGTAAACGAAAGCCCCTCCCCTGAAGGGGAGGGGTTGGGATGGGGGCATCGGCCTTGCGAAACCTCTTGGCCCACCCCGCTGCGGCTAGCGAGCAAGCTCGCAAGTCTCGCTGCCCCTCCCCTGAAGGGGAGGGGTGAGAGATCAGAACTTCAGCCCCTTCACCGTCTTCACGCCGGGGAGCTGGCAGAGCTGCCACAGGAGCGGTTCGGGCAGCGGCGAATCGAGGCTGAGCAGCAGCACCGCCTCGCCGCCCGCGGCGCGGCGGCCGAGGTGGAAGGTGCCGATGTTGAGGCCGGCATCGCCGAGCGCGCCGCCGATACGGCCGATGAAGCCCGGCGCGTCCTCGTTGACGATATAGAGCATGTCGCCGGCGAGATCCGCCTCGACCTTGATCCCGAACATTTCGACCAGACGCGGATCGTTGTTGCTGAACAACGTACCCGCGACCGAGCGGTCGCCCTGGCTCGTCGCGACGGTGACGCGGATCAGCGTATGATAGTCGCCTTCGCGGTCATGGCGGACTTCGCGCACGTCCATGCCCCGTTCGCGCGCCAGGTGCGGCGCATTGACCATGTTCACGCTGTCCGAATAGCGGCGCATCAGGCCGGTGAGGACCGCGGCGGTAATCGGCTTCATATTGAGTTCGGCCGCCGCGCCTTCGACCTCGATCGAGATCGTGGTCAGATTGTCGTGCGCAAGTTGGCCGACGAGGCTGCCGAGCTTTTCGGCCAGGCTCATATAGGGACGCAGCTTCGGCGCTTCCTCTGCCGACAGGCTGGGGACGTTGAGGGCGTTGGTGATCCCGCCGGTGAGCAGATAGTCCGAAATCTGCTCGGCGACCTGGATCGCCACATTGACCTGTGCTTCGTCGGTCGACGCGCCGAGGTGCGGCGTGCAGATGAAGTTGGGCGTGCCGAACAGCGGATGATCGGCCGGCGGCGGCTCGGTTGCGAACACGTCGAGCGCCGCGCCGGCGACGTGACCCGAATCCAGCGCCTCCTTGAGCGCCGCCTCGTCGATCAGGCCGCCACGCGCGCAGTTGACGATCCGCACGCCTTTCTTGGTCTTGGCAAGATTTTCCTTCGACAGCACGCCCCGCGTCTGGTCGGTCAGCGGCGTGTGCAGCGTGATGAAATCGGCCTTCGCGAGCAACGTGTCGAGGTCGGCCTTTTCGACGCCCAGTTCGATCGCGCGCTCGGGGGTCAGGAAGGGGTCGAAGGCGACAACCTTCATCTTCAACCCCAGCGCCCGTTCGGCAACGATGCTGCCGATATTGCCGCAGCCGATCAGGCCCAGGGTCTTTTGCGTCAGCTCGACGCCCATGAAATCATTCTTCGGCCATTTGCCCGCCTGCGTCCCGGCATTGGCTTCGGGGATCTGGCGCGCGAGCGCGAACATCATCGCGACAGCATGCTCGGCGGTCGTGATACTGTTGCCGAAAGGCGTGTTCATCACGATGACGCCCTTTTTCGATGCTTCGGGGATGTCGACATTGTCGACCCCGATGCCCGCGCGCCCGACGACCTTCAGGTTCGTTGCAGCGGCAAGGACGTCTGCGGTGACCTTGGTGGCGGAGCGGATCGCGAGGCCGTCGTAATCGCCGATCATCGCGATCAGCTCGTCCTTGGTCTTGCCGGTGATCTCATCGACCTGAATGCCGCGCTCCTTGAAGATTTGCGCGGCCTTGGGGTCCATCTTGTCGCTGATGAGGACTTTGGGAGTGGTCATGGTAACAGAACCTTCCGTGTGCTCCCGCGAAGGCGGGAGCCCAGCTCCCGATGCTTGCGGAATGAAATGGTAGGAGATGGGTCCCCGCCTTCGCGGGGACACACAGAAATCACTTGAGCGAAGCGTAAGCCCAGTCGAGCCACGGGCCGAGTGCTTCGATATCGGCGGTGTCGACGGTCGCGCCGCACCAGATGCGCAGGCCCGGGGGAGCATCGCGATAGCCCGCGATGTCATAGGCCGCGCCTTCGGCTTCGAGCAGCCCGGCGAATTTCTTGATGAAATCCGCATCCGCGCCGGCGACCGACAGGCAGACCGAGGTTTTCGACCGGCTCGCGGGGTCGGCGGCGAGGTGGCTCAACCAGTCGCGCGCGTCGACGATCGCATCGAGTGCGGCCGCATTGGCATCGCTGCGCGCCTTGAGGCCGTCGAGACCACCGAGCGACTGCGCCCATTCGAGCGCGAAGATCGCGTCCTCGACCGCGAGCATCGACGGGGTGTTGATCGTCTCGCCCTTGAACACGCCCTCGACGAGCTTGCCGCCCTTGGTCAGGCGGAAGACCTTGGGGAGCGGCCAGGCGGGGGTGTGGCTTTCGAGCCGTTCGACCGCACGCGGGCCCAGGATCAGCACGCCGTGGCCGCCTTCGCCGCCGAGCACTTTCTGCCAGCTGAAGGTCGCGACGTCGATCTTGTCCCACGGCAAATCATAGGCGAACACCGCCGAGGTGGCATCGGCGAAGCTCAGCCCTTCGCGGTTCGTCGGAATCCAGTCGCCATCGGGGACGCGCACGCCGCTCGTCGTGCCGTTCCAGGTGAAGAGGACGTCGTTCGACCAATCGACCTGGCCGAGATCGGGAAGCTGGCCGTAATCTGCGCGGATCACCGTCGGGTCGAGCTTGAGCTGCTTTGCGGCGTCGGTGACCCAGCCTTCGCCGAAGCTTTCCCATGCGAGCGTGGTGACGGGCCGCGCGCCCAGCATCGTCCACATCGCCATTTCGAAGGCGCCGGTATCGGACCCGGGTACGATCCCGATGCGGTGCGTGTCGGGCAGGCGCAGCACTTCGCGCATCAGGTCGATGCAATATTGCAGGCGCGCCTTGCCGATCTTCGCGCGATGCGAACGGCCGAGCACTTCGGTGGAAATTTTTTCGGGGGACCAGCCCGGCGGCTTTGCGCAGGGACCGGAAGAGAAAGTGGCGCGCGCAGGGCGCACCTGCGGCTTCGTTACGTCAGTCATGTACAACTCTCCTCACAGAGAGCACGCGCGGCGTTGGGACCGCGTGGCCCGGCGCCGCGTTTAAGGATGGGCGCGCAAGTGTCAAACAATTTGCGCTGTCCGTGCGAAATTTTCGGTGAGTCGAGCGAATAGTATACAGCTTGTTAACCATTTCGTCGGTAATTTGACGCCATGGCGATCCCGACATTCCTTCGGCCCCGGATGCTTGTTGCGGCCACGGCCGCGCTGACGCTTTCTGCGTGTTTCGGAACCCCGGATGCCATGAAGGGCGGCGGGGCGAAACGGTCGGGCGGTGCTGCGACGGTTCAGCGCCCGCAGCCGACGGGCGCGCCATCCTTTACCACCCCCGACGCAAAGCAGTGCGCCGTCGATCTTCAGCAGGCGGGCGTGAAGTTCACCCCGCTCCCGAACCAGGATCATGGCGGTGGGTGCAGTTCGATCGATTCGGTCAAGCTGCTCGATATCGGTACCCCGGTGACCAACCTCGGCCCGATGACCTGTCCGCTCGCTCGCAATTTCGCGGCGTGGGTCGAATATGCGGTGCGCCCCGCCGCGCGCCTCTATTTCAAGACCGAGGTCGTGAAGGTCGAGACCTTCGGCACTTACAGTTGCCGCAATATTTATGGCGGCCGATCGGGGCGACTGTCGCAGCACGCCTTTTCCAACGCGGTCGACGTCTCCGGCTTTGTGCTCGCGGACGGCCGGCGGATCATGCTCGACGGTGGCTGGGACGGAGACAGAAGTTCGCAACAGTTCCTACGGGCGCTTCATAAATCGGCATGCCGCCGCTTTGGAACGGTGCTCAGCCCCGATTACAATGCGGCGCACTATAACCATTTTCACCTCGACATGAGCGGCAACGGCTATTGCCGCTGAGGCGCGTCCGTCTTGGCAAAGTCATGCGAAGCGGCTAGCCGCTCGCTGATGACAACAGAAAAACAGCCCCATCGTTCGCGCTTTCACAAGGCCAAGGACGACGCCCAGTTCGCCAAGCAGGCCCTGTCGACCCCGCAGACCGCGAGCGCCGCCTACAAGCTCGCGTTCCAGGATACCGACTTCCTGCTGCGCGAAGACCTTCGCCCGGTGCGCTTCCAGCTCGAGTTGCTCAAACCCGAATTGCTGCTCGAGGAAGCGAAGATCGAATCGACCCTCGTCATCTATGGCTCGGCGCGCATACCCGAACCCGATGTGGCCGACGGACTGGAATCGGCAGCGACCGACGACGCCCAGCGCAACATCGCGCGCCGCCTGAAGGCCAAGGCCAAATATTACGACGAAGCCCGCAAACTGGCCCGCCTCGCCAGTCAGGTGCCCTGCGACGACAACGGATGTCGTCATTTCGTCGTCTGTTCGGGGGGCGGTCCCTCGATCATGGAGGCGGCGAACCGCGGCGCCGCGGACGAGGGGCGCGAATCGATCGGGCTCAATATCGTCCTTCCGCACGAGCAGGCGCCCAATCGTTACGTCACCCCCGATTTGAGCTTCCAGTTCCACTATTTCGCGCTGCGCAAGATGCACTTCCTGCTGCGGGCGCGCGCTGTCTGTGTCTTTCCCGGCGGTTTCGGTACGTTCGACGAGACCTTCGAACTGCTGACGCTGATCCAGACCGGCAAGATCAAGCCGATCCCGGTGCTGTTGTTCGGCAAGGATTTCTGGCACCGCGTCGTGAATTTCGACGCGCTTGTGGAAGAAGGCGTGATAAGCGCCCGCGATCTGGACCTTTTCACTTTCGTCGAGACCGCGGAAGAGGCGTGGAGCATTGTCCAGCATTTCTACGAGAATGCCGAGGATTGATGGCTCGCAAAGCCCCCGCCTACCAACGTGGACGGGGCTATTCCGACCGGGTTTTAAGGTAGAGAATCAGGGCGCTGCGATCGGCCTGGTCGATGACGCCGGCGAAAGCCATGCGCGTACCGGGCAGGGTTTTCATCGGATCTTCGAGGAAGGCATCGAGCGCCGCCTCGCTCCACGCGCCGCCTTTCGCCTTCATCGCGCCCGAATAGGAAAAGCCGGGGCGCGACGCCACCGCGCGGCCGACAACGCCATGCAGATTCGGCCCGATCCCGTTTGCGCCGCCCTTGTCGATCGTGTGGCAGGCCATGCAGCGGCGAAAGACCATTTCGCCCATCGCGGCGGTCGGTTCGACCGGTGTCGCGGGCTCGGTCACGGCCGACTTGCTCGTCGCCGGCGCCGGGTTTTCCGCGCCGGGTTTGCCACAGCCTGACAGCGGCAGGGCGATCAACGCGCCCGCCAGTACGACGGGCGCGGTTCGCATTATTTCTTGGCTTCTGCCGGTGCAGGGGCCGCCCCGTCCGCCGGAGCGGCTTCACCCTCGGCGGGGGCCGTCGCGGCGTCGCCTTCGGCCGCGGCCGGTGCGGCGCCTTCGCCGCCTTCCGCGGGGGCCGCGGTTTCGACCGGCGCCGGCAGCGGCAGGTTCGAGCCCTGCGCGTTCAGATAGACGAGCAGGTTGGCGCGGTCCTCCGGGTTCGACAGGCCGGCGAACGACATCTTGGTGCCCGGCGCGAACTTGCGCGGGCTGGTCAGCCACGCATCCATCTTTTCGAAGTCCCAGCTTCCCCCGACACCGGCAAGCGCGGCGGAGAAGGCGAAGCCATGTTTGCCGTGGCCGATTTCCTCGCCCAGCGTGCCGTAAAGATTCGGGCCAATGCCGTTCGCGCCGCCCTGGTTCACCGTGTGGCACGCCGCGCATTTGGCGAACACCGTTTCACCCTTTGCAGGATCCGCGGCGGCAAGCAGATTGGGGAGCGGGGTCGCGGCTTCCGCGGCGCCACCGGCTTCGCTATCCTCGATCGGATAGCCTTCCTTTTCGGGGTGATGCGTCGCGAACACCATGCCCGAACCGATCGACAGTCCGAGCGCGCAAATGCCGGCGAACAAGACCCATCCGGCAATAGTGTTGTTGCGATTATCCATGCTTGCAGCCCCGTTCGCTGGCGCCCCCGTGTCGGCGCGCTTGATAGAATTGGTCGCTCCCTTACTGGCGCGCACGCGGCGGCGCAAGAGGATGAAGGAGGTTTCGGCGTGCGTCCAACGATGTTGCGCGGCACGCGGCCTCCCGCTATGCGCCGCGGCGCACTTCAGGAAGGCAGACATGGGCAGTTATTCGGCTTCGGCGCAGCGACTGGTCGACGAGATGAAGACGGCGGCGCTCGCCAGCCCGGCGCGGGGGCTGGCGTTCCAGGGCGCGCCCGGTGCCAACAGCGATCTTGCCGCGCGCGAATTCGACGCCGATGCGCTGCCGCTGCCTTGCTATGCGTTCGAGGACGCGATCGACGCGGTACGCGACGGTCGGGTCGACCGGGCCATCATTCCGATCGAGAACAGCCTGCATGGCCGCGTCGCCGACATCCACTTTCTGCTGCCCGATTCCGGGCTGCACATCGTTGGCGAGCATTTCCTGCGCATCCGGCACGGATTGATGAGCCGCAATCTGGCGCCCGTCACGCGCGCGATGAGCCATGAGCAGGCGCTTGGCCAGTGCCGCGTCTGGCTGCGCCGGAACGGGATCGCGCCGGTCGCGCACAGCGACACAGCGGGCGCGGCCGCGTGGGTGGCGGACAGCGACGAGGCGGGGCTCGCCGCGATCGCACCGCCGCATGCCGCGGAGCTCTATGGTCTTACCCTCCACGAATCGGGGATCGAGGACGCCGATCACAACATGACGCGGTTCGTTGTCCTGGCGCGCGAGCCGCTGGCGGCGCTGCCCGACGGCGTGCCGTTGATGACAACCTTTGTCTTCGAGGTGAAGAATATTCCCGCTGCGCTCTACAAGGCGCTCGGCGGCTTCGCGACCAACGGCGTCAATATGACAAAGCTCGAAAGCTATCAGGTCGGCGGCAGCTTTGCGGCCACTAAATTCTACGCCGACATCGTCGGCGCGCCGGGCGACGAGGCGGTCGACCGTGCGCTCGAGGAACTCCAGTTCCAGACCAAGACGCTGCGCCTGCTCGGCACCTATCCGATGGCGCGCGTTCGCGGCTAGCCGCCGCGCTGCGCGAGCAGCTTTGCCGTCGCAAAGCTCTGCACGACGAACAGCGTCACCAATATGCTGGCCACGAAAAGCCCGAACAGATCGAAGGCGGAGAAATCGGTGCCGAGCACATTGCCGCCGCCGACGAGCGGCATGACGATGGTCATCGCCATCAGCATGAGGCGCAACTCGGTCGGCCCGCCCGCCATGTAGGACAGGCGAAATTCGCCCAGGACCTTTGCCGACAAAAAGGTGTGGATTGCCAGCAGGAGATAGCCGATCGCCCCGAGCAGCGCGACGTCGAGCCGGAAATAGGGGCTCGCGCCGATGCCGCCAACGATCAGGACGATCGCGATTCCGTCGACGCTATGGTCGACGAAATAGCCGTAAGCCGGCCGCTCGATCCGCCGCCAGCGGGCGAGGCTGCCGTCGAGCGAGTCGCCGAACCAGTTGACGAGATAGCCAGCAAGCGAAAGCCCGAGCCATTCGTCGTCGATCCAGCTCAGCATATAGCCCGCCGCCACCAGCGCGGCGCCGATAAAGCCGAGCAGCGTCAATTGGTCGGGCGTCACCCATGCGGGCAGGCGGGCGCACAGCCAGTTCAATAGCCTGCGCTCCCCGCGCGCGAGGAGGTTTTGCTGGATGCGTGTCGGGGGCTCGACCTTTGCGGTCGCCGGGCTCGGGGAATTTTGGGGCATGCGGACCTTTCGTCGACGGTTGTCACATCTGTGCCAACCAGACGTCACCGCATCGTCATAGTCGCAAGGGGCGCGGGATAAAAGGCAGCGTGTGGCAATCCGTCGCGGCAATCAATCCTGCCACGGACCGATTTCGCCGACTTCGCCGATCGTGCGAACGCGAACCGCTCCGTCGATCCAGGCGACCTCCCACATTGGCGCGGGGCGCGCCCATTCGCCGATGACGAAAAGGGGAAGCCTGTTCGCCGCGACAAAGGCCCGGTCGTCGTCGGTCGGGCCCGGAACGACGGTGCTCGGTGTTTGATGCAGCCGGACGAGCGCCAGCGCGGGACCCGGGGGCGGCGGCAAGGATTCGCGCACCGGGTAGCCGAAGCTTGCGACAACCACCGGATACTCCTTGTCGTCACGCCCCAGCACCAGAATCTTGTCCGCCGTTCCATAGGGGCCGTTTACGGGCTTTCCGACCACCTTGCGGCCGACGATTGCGGCATATTCCCGCAGGTCGGCGTCGGCCACGGGCGGCGGCGCCGGCGCGTCGACGACCGCCGGCCCGGTCGGTCCGAGCGGTGCAATCGACTGGGCAGCGAGCAAAAGCAGCGCGAACATCAATGCGCGTCGCCCCAGCTCGAGCCGGTCCCGATTTCGACTTCGAGCGGCACCGACAGGGTCAGCATCGGTTCGGCCGCGCTCATCATCACGCGCCGGATGACCTTGGCTGCGGCGCCGGCCTGAACGGCGGGGGCTTCGAAGACGAGTTCGTCGTGCACCTGAAGGAGCATCCGCACATCGGTCAGATTCGCGTCGGCCAGTGCCTGCGGCATCCGGGCCATCGCACGCTTGATAAGGTCGGCGCTGGTCCCCTGGATCGGCGCGTTGATCGCCGCGCGCTCGCTGCCCTGCCGCTCGTGCTGGCTCGCGGCCTTCAGGCGCGGAAACCAGGTCTTCCGGCCGAACAGCGTTTCGGTGTATCCGCGCTCCCTCGCGCCTTCCAGCGTATCGCGGATATAATCGGAGATGCCCGGGAAACGTTCGAAATAGCGGCTGATCAGGGCCTGCGCTTCGTCGGGCGTGATTTCGAGCCGGCCGGCGAGCCCCCATCGCGAAATGCCGTAGAGAATAGAGAAATTGACGGTCTTTGCCCGGGCGCGCGTATCGCGGTTGACTTCGCCGAACAGCTCGATTGCCGTCGCCGAGTGGATATCTTCGCCCTTCGCGAACGCCTGCTTGAGTTCGGGCACGTCGGCCATATGCGCGGCAAGCCGCAGCTCGATCTGGCTGTAATCGGCGGCAATCAGCACATGGTCCGGTGCGGCGATGAACGCATCGCGGATCTGGCGCCCGACCTCGGTCCGAATGGGGATGTTCTGGAGGTTCGGGTCGGTCGACGACAGGCGCCCCGTCTGCGCGCCGACGAGGCTGTAGCTCGTGTGGACGCGCCCGGTCTTTGCGTTGATCTGTTCCTGCAACGCATCGGTATAGGTCGATTTCAGCTTGGCGAGCTGGCGCCATTCGAGGATCTTGCGGGCGATCGGTACACCGTCACGCTCCAGCCGTTCGAGTTCGTTCTGGTCGGTCGACCAAACGCCCGACTTGCCCTTGCGGCCGCCCTTCAGTCCCATCTTGTCGAACAATATTTCGCCAAGCTGTTTCGGACTGCCGATGGTGAACGGCTGCCCGGCCTCTTCGTGGATCTCGCCCTCCATGCGCATCATTTCGCCCGCAAATTCGGCCGACAGCTTCGCCAGATAGTCGCGGTTCACCATGATACCGGCGCGTTCCATCGCCTCGACCGTCGCGACGAGCGGGCGATCGACCATCTGATAGATGCGCGTTCCGCCCTCGATCGGCAGGCGGAGTTTCAGTAGCTGCCACAGGCGTAGCGCGACTTCGGCGTCCTCCGCGGCATATTCGGTCGCGCGATCGAGCTGGACCTCGGCAAAGCTGATTTGCGATTTGCCGGTGCCGCACATTTCCTTGAAGGTCAGGCAGACATGGTCGAGATGCAGCTTGGCCAATTCGTCGAGGCCGTGCTGATGCTTGCCCGCGTCGAGCGCGAAGCTCATCACGAGCGTGTCGTCATAGGGCGCGACCGTCAGCCCGTGCTGCGCGAGGACCCCGATGTCGTATTTCAGATTATGCCCGACTTTAAGAACCGAATCGTCGGCGAAGAGCGCACCGAGCCGGGGCAGGGCGTCGGCCATTGCGATCTGTTCGGGGCGCTCGGCAAACATGTCGGTGCCGCCGTGGCCGAGCGGAATATAGCAGGCGCGCCCCGGCGCGATCGACAGGCTGACACCGACCAGGTCGCCGGTCACGCTGTCGAGGCTGGCGGTTTCGGTATCGATCGCCACGACATGCGCCGCCTTCGCTTCGGCGATCCAGCGATCGAGCGCGTCGAGACTGGTCACGCATTCGTACAACGAGCGGTCGATGACGGACATCGGCGGCAGCGCCGGGGTCGAACCGTCGGCATCGGCAGGCTTTGGGGGTTCGTCGCCCGCGCGCGGCGGGGTCGGCGGACCGCCGGGCGCGGCGCCGACGTCGAGCTTCGCCGAGAGCGAACGGAAGCCATGCTCGTCGAGAAAGGCCTTGAGCGGCGCGGGCGGGATGGCGTCGAGCCTCAATGCGTCGAGCGGGTCGGGCAGGGGACAGTCGCGCTTCAATTCGACGAGCACGCGCGACAGGCGCGCCATTTCGGCATGCTCGATCAGATTGTCGCGCAGCTTCGACGGCTTCATCGTCGCCGCCCCCAACAGCGCCTTTTCAAGGTCGCCATATTCGAGGATCAGCTTGGTCGCGGTCTTCGGCCCGACGCCGCGCACCCCGGGGACATTGTCGACCGCGTCGCCCATCAGCGCGAGGATGTCGCCGACGAGTTCGGGACCGACGCCGAATTTCTCCTCGACCGCGGCAATGCCCAGGCGGACATTCTTCATCGTGTCGAGCATGTCGACGTGCGGCGCGCCGTCGCCTTCGCGCACGAGCTGCATCAGGTCCTTGTCGGAAGAGACGATGGTGACGTCCCAGCCCTCTCGCACCGCGGCCTCGGTATAGCTGGCGATCAGATCGTCGGCCTCGAACCCCGCCATCTCGATGCAGGGCAGCGAAAAGGCGCGCGTCGCGTCGCGGATCAGCGGGAATTGCGGGATCAGATCCTCGGGCGGATCGGGCCGGTTCGCCTTGTACTGGTCATAGATTTCGTTGCGGAACGATTCGCTCGAATGGTCGAGGATCACCGCGAGGTGCGTCGGCCCGTCGGCCTCGTGCAGTTCCTTCGCGAGCTTCCACAGCATCGTTGTATAGCCATAGACCGCACCGACCGGGACGCCGTTCGGGTTCGTCAGCGGCGGCAGGCGATGATAGGCGCGGAAGATGTAGCTGGAGCCATCGACTAGATAGAGGTGATTCTTCTCGGACATGGCGCGGGGTGTAGCAGCGCGAAGGGGGGCGGCCTAGCTGCGTCGGTTCGGGTATCGCGGGCCGGGTTCGCGTCACCGTTGCAAAGTTCAGTAAAGGTCAGTCTTGTGCGGCCGCCGATCGGTCGCGTTCGGCGAACCTGCCGCGCCGGCTCCTGCCCGCATCCGTAAACCGGGCTGTGACCGCTTTTATCCACCTGTCGAAAGAGCCGGGACGAAGGCTGGCACAGCCGAACAATGTAGGACAGCGGTTTTTGGCGGCGTCGGCTTTGGGGGGGAGCGGACGTTGCCTATCCGTCATCCCGGCGCAGGCCGGGATCTCGCCGGTGCGTAAAACCGTCAGGGTGAGATCCCGGCCTTCGCCGGGATGACGAAGATTAAAAGGGCAGCAATCGGTCGTTTCCGGTCAGAGTTCGCTTGCGCTGGATGAAGGTTCGCGGAACGCACCATAAAGCCAGAGGAGACCGACAATCAGGAATATCGGTCCGTAGTAGTCTTTGGACAAATCGCGACTTTGGTAAAGCTCGCTGGCCCCCACCGCACCGCCAAGCAACATCAAGACGGCGACGACTAGGTATTTTGGCTTTTGCAGCGTCATGATCGTTTCCGAATTTCCTGCGGTCTCGATCTTGTTATGAACCCTTGCACTAAAATCCGCAAACGGTCGGCAGCCTACCCCCGATATTCGATCGTCAGCTTCCCCGCCGCCGCAACCGCCGCCGCGCGCGCTTCGTCGGTCGTGCCGCCATCGACCCGCGCCAGTGCGACGCCCATGCGGCGCCAGGGACGCGTCACGGGTTTGC